>NZ_NKUG01000181.1 GCF_014845095.1 Methylobacterium bullatum
CGTGGCGCTGGCCGGGGCCGGCGATGGCGCCGACGCTCAACGTCTGGCCGGGCTCGACCGCGAAAGCCTTCCCGTGAGGCTGCGCGACCCCGTCGAGGCGCGCGGTCATCGCGGCCCCGGAGAGCGCCACGGTGGCGGCGGCGTGGAAGCGCAGGGTCGGCCCGGACACGGTGAGTTCCAGGGCGCAGGTGTCGGGCGGGTTGCCCACGAGGGCGTTGGCGTCGCGGAACGAGCGCGCATCCATCGGTCCGCTCGGCGGCACGCCCACATGCCAGAGCCCGATGCGGCCGGGCAGTTCCTGCAGGCTCGATTGCGCGCCGGGGACCAGCACCTCGATGCTGCGCGGCGCATAGGGAAAGTCGCGCAACGCCGTGGTGGCGACCCGGCCCGAGGCGAAGAGCTCGGAACCGGCGATGGCGCGCAGATAATCGAGATTGGTCTCGATCCCCGAGACCGCGCTGTCGTCGAGGGCCTGGCGCAAGGCGGCGAGCGCCGCCGGGCGATCCTCGCCCGTCACGATGATCTTGGCGAGCATCGGGTCGTAGTTGGTGGTGACCTCGGTGCCGGTCTCGATCCAGCCGTCGATGCGGGCCTCGGCGGGGAACCGCACCTCGGTGAGGAGGCCGGCGCTCGGGGCGAAATTGGCGTGCGGGATCTCGGCATAGAGCCGCGCCTCCATGGCGGCACCGCGCGGGACCAGGGGGCCGGCGGCAGCGATCACGTCCTCGCCCGCCGCCTGGCGGATCATCCATTCGACGAGATCGATGCCGAACACCGCCTCGGTGACCGGATGCTCGACCTGGAGCCGGGTGTTCACTTCGAGGAAGGAGAAATCCTCGCGGACGGGATCGTAGATGTACTCCACCGTCCCTGCCGAGGCGTAGGCGACGGACTCGCCCAGAGCCACCGAGGCCGCGTGGAGGCGTGCACGCACGGCATCCGAAAGGCCCGGCGCGGGGGTCTCCTCAATGACCTTCTGGTTGCGGCGCTGAAGCGAGCAGTCGCGCTCGCCCAGCGCCACCACGCGGCCGGCACCGTCGCCGAAGATCTGCACCTCCACATGGCGCGCCTCGCCGACGAAGCGTTCGAGATAGACGCGGGCATCGCCGAAGCTGGCGCGGGCCGTGCGCTCCACGCTGGTATAGTGCTCGCGGAGCTCGTCGGCCGAGGCGCAGAGGCGCATGCCGATGCCGCCGCCGCCCGCCGTGCTCTTGAGCATCACCGGGTAGCCGATGGTCTCGGCCGCCGCGAGGGCGGCGTCCAGATCCGGCAGCAGGCCGGTGCCGGGCAGGAGGGGCACGCCGCTGGCCCGCGCGAGGTCGCGGGCGGTGTGCTTGAGGCCGAAGGCGCGCAGGTGCTCGGGTTTCGGGCCGATGAAGACGATGCCCTCGGCCGCCAGACGCTCGGCGAAGGCCACGTTCTCCGACAGGAAGCCGTAGCCGGGATGGACGGCTTGCGCTCCCGTCGCCTTGCAGGCGGCGATCACGGCCTCGACGTTCAGGTAGCTCTCGGCCGCCGGCGCGGGTCCGAGGCGGACGGCCTCGTCCGCCTCCAGCACGCCGCGGGTGAACCGGTCGGCATCCGAGTAGACGGCCACGGACGCGACACCCATGCGCCGGCAGGTGCGGGCGATCCGCCGGGCGATCTCGCCGCGATTGGCGATGAGGATCTTGCCGAACATCAGCGCGCGTCCCGAATGGAGACGTGGATCGGCGTCGGGTTGAAGCCGTTGCAGGGGTTGTTGATCTGCGGGCAGTTCGAAATCACGCAGATCACGTCCATCTCCGCCGTGACCTCGACGTAGTCGCCCGGCGAGGAGACGCCATCGACGATGGCGAGCTCGCCGTTCTGCTCGATGGGCACGTTCATGAAGAAGTTGATGTTGGGCGGGATGTCGCGCTTCGAGAGCCCGTATTTGGCGACTTCCAGGGCGAAATTCTCGCGGCAGGCATGGAGATAGCGGGTGGCGTGGCCGAAGCGCACGGTGTTGGCCTCGCAGGAGCAGGCCCCCGCCGAGGTGTCGTGACGGCCGCAGGAATCGGCGGTGACGGTGGCCATCACCCGGCCCTCGTTGGAGACGAGGCACGTGCCCGTCGTCACATAGGCCGAGCCCTGGACGCGCAGGGTGTCCTGCGAGGAATAGCGCTCGCCCATGTCGCCGGCGCGGTAGAACAGGGTGTCCACCGCCTGGCAGCCGTCGGTGTCGGTGATGCGCAGAATCTGGCCCTTGCGCACGAGGCCGGACCAGGGCGCCTGGGCCGGCACGATTTCGTCAAGCAAGACCTCATCGAGGAGAAGCGTGGTGTCGTCGGTCATGGTGCGTCCCTCCCGTCAGAAGCCGATGGCGGCGTTGTTCTCGAAGCCGCGCACGGCCTCGATCGTGGCGTTGCGGCAGAGATCGTCCGCCGCCGGGACGGGCGCCCGGAAGCGGGTGACCACCACGGGGTTGGGCGCGTAATCCGGGTTCGGGTCGAGGGGATGCGGGCAGTTCGAGAGGGTGACGAGGAGGTCGAGTTCGGCGCGCAGGTCCACGAAGTCGCCCGCGCGGCGGCCGGCCTCGTTCCAGGCGAAGCGCCCCTCCGCGCCCACGGAGACGGGGGCGAACAGCGTGATGCAGGCGGGGATGTCGCGCCGGTCGAGCCCGGCCTTGAGGGCTGCGAGGACGAGGTTGTCGCGGGTGTTGCGATGGGGGCCGCCCGCGTAGCGCGCGGCATTGGATTCGGCGTTGGAACCGCCCACGAGCGCGTCGTGCGCGCCGCAGGAATCCTCGATGAGCGAGAGCATCACCCGGCCCATGTCGGAGAACAGCACCCGGCCGCGCTGGAGGGCGGCGGTCCACTGCACCTTCACGGTGTCGGCGTAGTTCAGGCGTTCCGAGGTTTCGGCGGCGTTCCAGGCGACGAGGGCGACGCTCGACGGGCCATGGTCGAGGCCGATCCGCAGGGCTTCGCCGGCATTGAGCTCGAAGGTGCGATACCAGCCGCCGGGAATGGTCTCGGTGTGGAGGATCGCCGCCTCGTCGAGGGGCAAGTCCCGCGCGGAAGGCGGTGGCAGGGTGCGCGGGGCATGCCCCTGGCCTTGCGCCTTCAGTTCCTCGTAGCGCCGCCGATTCTCGGCGATGATGCTGGCTGTGTCGGTCATGCCCGTCTCCTCAAGGCTGTTCTCCGGGTCGTCCCGGAAAAACAGCCCTGGCACGGCCGGGTCGTCCCGGCGGGCATGCGTCGTTAGGGGTGCTGCTTAACCCGGCGGACCACCGAGTGTGAAGTACTTGCGCACCGGCTCCCTGACGTCCCAGGTGCCGGAGAAACCGGCGGGAGAGACGAAGGCGTCCCCCGCCCGGTAGGTCTTGGCGAGCCCGTCCCCGTCCGTGACCACCACCACCCCTTCGAGGATGTGCACGAACTCGTTCTGGGCGAACTCGATGTGCCATTTGCCCGGCTGGCAGGTCCAGGTTCCGGCCGAGAAGAGACCGTCGTCGCTCTGGTAGGCGACGCTCACCGTCTGGGCCGGATCGCCCGAGACGATCCGGCCCGGGTCCGGCCGGTAGGGCTTGCAGGGGCGGGGCGACCCGGCGAAATCCACGGTCCGGACGCCGCTGCCCATGCCGGTCACGAGCGTACCCATCGACCGCGCGCCGATTCCGCCGAACAGGGCGAGCAACGGACCGCCGAACGTATGAAGCAGTCGCGCAATCTCCACCGAACCATCTCCCCCGCAACCGCATCCGCGGCCGGCCGAATCCCGGCCACCCTTGCGAATACCAATAATGACAGCGGGAGAGAAGCATGAGTGTGTTGAGAATCCGCTTCGAGCGAGGGTTAACGACAAGCAAGGTTCGTATCGGCACGCCAATGCTTCACCACGCCCGGGCCTTTGACGTGTCGCCGGTGTCACGATGCAAAACCGGCGACCACGTTTGTTGAGCCTGCCTAGAACAGATGGCTGTAGCGCTCGATCTCCCAGGCACTGACCGTGAGGTGATACTCCTCCCACTCGGCGCGCTTGTAGCGGATGAACTCGTCGCGCAGCGCCTTGCCCAGGGTCTTCTCCACCAGCGGGTCGGCGGCGAAGGCGTCCACCGCCTCGGCGAGGGTCTGGGGCAGGAACTCGATGCCGCGCTCCGCGCGCTGGGCGTCGGTGAGGTCGTAGAGGTTGTCCTCGTTGGGAGCCCCCGGATCGATGCGCTCGCGCACGCCCTCCAGACCCGCCGCGAGGACCAGGGCGGCGGCGAGGTAGGGGTTCACCGCGCCGTCCGCGTTACGGCTCTCGCAGCGTCCGCCGCCGGCGGGCACGCGCACCGAATTGGTGCGGTTGTTCGAGCCGTAGGAGTTGAACACCGGCGCCCAGGAGAAACCGGCCATGGAGCCCTGGCGCACGAGGCGCTTGTAGCTGTTCACGGTGGGCGCGAAGGCGGCGCAGAGCGCTCGCCCGTGCTTCAGCACGCCGCCGATGAAGTGGTACCCGGTCTCGGTGAGGCCGAGGCCGCGCGGATCGTCCTTCGGGTCGCAGGCGAAGGCGTTCTTGCCCGTCTCCTTGTCGGAGAGGGACATGTTGAAATGCGCGCCATTGCCGGTGCGATCTGCAAAGGGTTTGGGCATCATCGTGGCGATGAGGCCTTCTTCCTTGGCATACTGCTTGGCCATCATGCGGAAGAAGGTGAGCCGGTCGCACATGGTCAGGGCGTCGGCATAGTTGAAATCGAACTCGAACTGACCGCAGGCATCCTCGTGGTCGAAGGAATACAGGTCCCATCCGAGATCGTTGATCGTGGTGGCGACCTTGTCGAGCCAGGTGAAGTTGTCGACGAAGCCGCGCACGTCGTAGCAGGGCTTCACCAGCTTATCGTCGGGGATCGGCGTGTGCAGCGAGCCGTCCGCCTCCTGCTTGAGCAGGAAGATCTCGCATTCGATGCCGAGGTTGAAGCCGAAGCCCATGGCCTCGGCATCCTTCAGCACGGACTTCAGGGCAACGCGGGTGGAGAGCGGGTAGGGCTGGCCCTGGAAGGTGAGGTCGGCCGGGCACCAGGCCAGTTTCGATTCCCAGGGCAGCTGGATCAGCTGCGAGAAGTCCGGCACCGAGGCGAGCTCGTCCTCGTTAGGGGCCTGGCCGAGCCCGTCGAGGGCATAGCCGGTATAGCGCTCGGACCCCGCCGCCATCTGCGGCAGGTGGTCGACGGGCACCACCTTGGCCTTCTGTGCGCCGTGGATGTCGACATAGGCGCCGATGACGTATTTCACGCCCTTGGCGCGCAGGTCGTCCTGCAGCTTGGCAATGGCGGGATCGATTTCGGTGGCATGCGCCATCGGGCGGCTCCTTGGTTTTAGGCGGAAACGGAGAAGGAATGGGGCAGCGGCGGGGTCTCGGAGAGGCCCCGCAGGACGAGGGCGGACAGGTCCTCGACCATCCAGCCGAACAGACGCTCCCCGTCTTCGAGGTTCGCCTGCGAGGGGCGTCCGGTGACGCCGTTCAGGCTCGTCCGGTTGACCGGATGGGAGAAGACGAGCCCCTCCGTCCGGTCGGGATCGTCCGCATCGGCGATGCGGTCCGGGCGCACGAGATCGGACGCCACCGCCATCATCAGCGCGGTCTCGGCGGCGTTGGCGTGCCAGTCGTCGGCATCGGCGAAATGCGCGGCGCGGACGCGCTCGCTCACCGTGGCGGAATTCACCAGGGCGACCATGAGGTCGTCATGGGCGGCGCGCAGCATCTCCAGGGCGCAGCGCAGGGGCGCGGCGTTGGTGACGTGGGCGTTGACGATGAACAGCCGGCGGACGCCCGACTGGTAGGCCGAGGTGCCGATCTGGGCCACGAGCCGCGTCATCATCACGGGATCGAGGGTGATCGTACCGGGCCAGCGCCGGCTGTGCCCGAGGGAACAGCCATAGGGCAGGGTGGGAAGCACCGGCACGCGGGTCCGCGCCGAGACCGCATGGGTCAGGGCCTCGGCCAGGACGAAATCCATGCCCGTGCCGAGATGCGGCCCGTGCTGCTCGGTGGCCCCCACCGGCAGGATCGCGGCATGGGCGACGGCGGCGAGGTCGCCGGGGATCTCGTCCCAGGTGCGGTTCGCCCAGAGGAGGGGGGTCATCGTTTTGCTCTCCGATCACCGAGAGCGCGCACTTCCCTCCCCCTTGTGGGGAGGGACCGAGGGTGGGGGTGGTGCAGGATGAGACGCGAGAGGTGCCTTCTGCGCCACCCCCACCTCCAGCTCCTCCCCACAAGGGGGAGGAGAGCCACGTGGTCGGTATCAGAGAGAGGCATCATTCCACCTCGTCCCCGGCTGACGTCATGCGCGTCACCACGTCGGGGGCGACGCTTTCTTCGGCCTCGTCCTTCGGCGGGTGGATCAGCGCGTCGAGGCGGGCGCGGGTGGCGCGGAATTCCGGGGTGAGCGCCTGGTTGTGGCTGCGCGGGCGCGGCACCGGGACCTCGATGAGTTCGGCCACCTCGCCCGGATGGGCGCTGAGCACCAGGATGCGGTCGGCCAGGTGCACCGCCTCGTCGAGGTCGTGGGTGATGAATACGATGGTGATGTCGATCTTCTTCCAGATCTCGATGAGATAGGCCTGCATCCGGGCGCGCGACTGGGTGTCGAGGGCCGAGAACGGCTCGTCCATGAGCAGGATGCGCGGCCGCGTGGCCAGCGCCCGGGCGATGGCGACCCTCTGCTTCATGCCGCCGGAGAGCTGGTGCGGGTAGCTGTCGGCGAAGGCCTCCAGTCCGATGAGCGCCAGCCATTGCCGGGCCTCGCGCTCCGCTTCCCGACGCGGCGTGCCGTTCTCCTCCAGTCCGAAGGCGACGTTGCGCAGCACGCTGAGCCAGGGGAACAGGGTGTAGCCCTGGAACACCATGCCCCGGTCGGCCCCCGGCCCCGAGACCGGCACGCCCTCGACGCTGACCACGCCCGAGGTGGAAGTCTCGAGCCCGGCGAGGATGCGCACGAAGGTGGACTTGCCGCAGCCCGATGGGCCAACGACGCAGAGGAACTCGCGCCGGTGGGTGACGAGGTCGATGTCCTTCAGGGCCACCGTGGTGCCGCCGTCCGGCTTGCGGAAGGTCTTCGTCAGTTTCTCGACCCGGAGGGCGACCTCGCGGCTCTTCAGCTTCTCGAACCGGGCACGGACCGGCTCGCACTGGGTGCGGTAGTCGCAGGCCTCGATCGGCAGGACGACGGGAGAGGCGACGGGAGAGACCGAGTTCACGCTTCGCTCCTGTCGTAGGGGAACAGCCGGCGGCCGAGCCAGGCGAGGGCGAGATCGGTGGCCGAGCCGACGAGGCCGATGATGAGGATCGCGGCGTAGACGTTGTCGAAATGCTGGTAGCGGGCCTGCTGCGTGATGAAGAAGGTGATGCCCGACGAGGTGCCGATGAGTTCGGCGACGATGAGGTAGGTCCAGGCCCAGCCGAGCAGGATACGCTGGTCGCGGTAGAGCTGCGGCAGCATCGCCGGCACGATCACCCGGCGGATGAGGCGGAGATTCCGCGCGCCGAGCGTCAGCGCCGCCTCGATCAGCAGGGGCTCGATCCGCCGGGTGGTGTTGGCGATGACCAGCACCTGCTGGAAGAAGGTGCCGATGACGATGATCGCGATCTTCGGCCCGTCATAGATGCCGAGGATGGCCACCATCAGCGCGCCGAAGGCGGGGGCCGGCATGTAGCGCACGAACTCGATGACCGGCTCGGTGAGGCGCGCCAAAGTCGGCTGGGCGCCGCAGAGGATTCCCAGCGGCACGCCGATCAGCGACGACAGCAGGAAGCCGAGGGCGATGATCTGGATCGAATGCCACAGGCTCAAGGGCAGGCGGATGGCGTCGCGCTGGGTCGGCTGGGCCGTCAGCGAGGTCCAGAACGCGGTGGCCACCTCGTGCGGGGCGGGGAGGTAGACCGGGTTGGCGGGCCTGCCCGCGGGCTCCGCGGTGCCGGCGGCCTTGGCCGAGGCGACCTCCTCCGCGAAGGCGGCCTTCGGCACGCGCATCCCCGGCTCCATCCAGGCGATGTCGCCGGGCTCGGTCACCTCCACCAGGGGATGCCACAGGAACGGCACGTAGGAGACCGCCGCCCAGGCGAGGAGCGGGATCAGGAACGACAGGATGGCGAGGCTCGTCCGCCGGCGCGGCGAGAGCGGCCGGGCCACGCCGACCCAGGAGCGGCGGCGCGGGGAGATGGGAGACGAGACGCGGGCCCCTCCTCCCCCTTGTG
>NZ_NKUG01000182.1 GCF_014845095.1 Methylobacterium bullatum
GGCGGACCAGCCCAGTCGAGTAGCAGTACGCCCATCCCGCCGCCGCATCGAAAGCCTGGACGGTCGACGTCGTTAGGCCCGTCCCGTCGGGGAACTTGTCATGCCCGTAGACCGTCCCGGTGAGCACGGTGCCATCCGCGGACCGGTTGTCGGGCTGTATGATCCAGTCGTGAAACAGGGGACGGTCGCCGAGCTCAGTCAGGTCGAAGCGGCTGCCTGGGTACCGGTTTCGCTGTGCCATGCCCTGCCGTCCTCGTCGAAGAAAATTGAGGCGGCTGCCACGACGGGCCGACCGCATTCGTCAGTGAAATGACCGGCAAGGAACGGCCGGTAATAGAATCTGACGGCCCTCGCGGGGACGCCTGCATGCGGGACGAGGGTGCCCTTGATCCACGCGTGAACCTCGCGATTGCCGGTGGGGATAACCCGGGCCCGCGACCCTGGCCGGACGACCATCACGGCGTCGGCCAGGGTTACGGTTTGGGCGTGGGCGACGACGCGGCCGCGTTCACGGACGGACCAGCAGCCGCGGGTCAGATTCCGGTAGACGTCTGTCATCGCGCTTCAAGGCGATCCTCAGGGATCGGGATGAGGCGGCCGCATGCCACGACGGCCGCGTTGGCGGCGGCGAGGCCCTCAGACAAGGTGACCTGGCGTGTCGCGACACAGCGGGCCATATGTCCGACGTACTCATCAAGCACGACCCCGACGCGGTGATCGACCGTGCCGGCGAGGCGATGGGCTCGGATGGACGAGCGGAGGTAGTCCCAGACGGGGGCGTGCGTGGTCATCGTCACCCTCTTCAATGCCGGGCCGCGAGGGTCTCGCGACCGGCGAGGACGGTGTCGACGAGACGCTGGAGACGTCGGACGCTACCCCCACTCCAGTGCTCCGCGATGAGCCCGAGCTCGTCGCCGTCGAGGTCCGGGAGCCACGACGCATCCGTCCCCCTCTCGCGCCGGGCGTCCCCCACGATCCCCCGTGCGAGGGCAGGTAGGTCGGCAAGCGTGGGCTCGGGCATCTGGAAAACTCGGAAGCGGTCCAGCAGGGGCCGGGGCATGCCCCTAGTCCCGTTAGCCGTCGCCAGGAACGTGATGCCCGAGAGATCGGTCGCGCACTCCAGGTAGGGGTCCCTGTAGTCCTCGGCATGATCCAGCATGGGCAGGAGCCCGTCGAGGAGATTGCCGTTCGTCATGCTGGTGCCGGCCTTCTCGATCTCGTCGAGGACCACCGCCACCGTCGCGAGGCTCTCTTGCCGGATCGTCTGAAGCGGCACCGAGGCCCTGCCGGATGACCACTGCCGGGAGGTCCCGATGAACGAGGCGTCCGCCACACCCGAGCACGAGTAGACCGTGCTTGGGAGGCCCAGCGCGGTGGCCAGGCTGGTGGCCAGTCGCGTCTTGCCGGAGCCCGGGGGCCCGACGAGCAGGATGGGTGGAAGCCGGGCGAATGACCTACCGACGAGTTGGTTCAGGATGCGCTCGATGAGCGATGCCGCGTGCGGGTACTGATCGACGAGATCCCGACGCGCGGCCGCGAGATCGGGCACCGGCCGGCGCGGGAGAGTCACCCCCGCGATAGGCGCCCACTCCGCGCGGGGCGTGGTCCCGCCGCTGCTACGTGCGCCGTCCTTCGCGGACCCCGGCAGGTGCTCGACGCTGCGCACGACGAGGAGCCCGGCGCCCGCTGCCTCCGGCAGATCGTCCTCGTCTTGATCGCGGGGATCGAAGCCGGTGTCGTCCCGGACGGGGCCGCGCTTGACGTTGTTGGGCCACTCTACCTTCACGACCGACCGGGCAATGATCTGTAAGGCGGTCAAACCGTCCCCCTGGCGGCGGGCCGACCGGGGCTCGCGCCTGGGTGCCCACTGCTCTCCATCGCAGTACGCGGCGATGCTCATCATCTCGGCATGCGTTCGGAGGAGATTTCCCAGTCGTAGGTCGGTATGCCCGCCCGCCATGGCGATCTGCCAGACCCTGACGGCACACCGCAGGGCACAGACGTGGTCGCCCAAAAAAGCTTGGTAATAGACGCACCTCGTCGACCAATCGGCATACGTGTCGCGGTCGTTCTGCCCCAGCTTGAGGTCCTCCGAGGCATCGTCGCACACGCTCTCAGCATGCGAGAGCGACGAGAGCGACACGCGGCACGACGACAGCTTCTCAAGCGCGGCACGCACGGGGGGGGGCAGGTCCGGCAGGTCGAGCAGGATGCCGGTCGACCAGTGGATCGTATCCGCGAGCGGGTCGCAGTCGAGGAAATCCAGGCCCTGATCGAGCCAGTCTACGGACGGGGGATGATTGGGTGCGAACGGATCGCTGGCAGGCGCACGGGGGCGCGCACCCCGAGGGGGGGTCTTCGTCATGGCCGGGTTTCTCCAGACGCCCTGTCAGAGACAGGGCTTCAGGCTGCCAGCCATACACACGAATCGTTAACGGAGCGTTGCCTTGAGCGCGGCCGTCCGGGCCCGGGCCGCGGCCGTCTCCCCCTGCATCGTGGCGACCATCCCGAGCGCACGGTCGAGGATCTCCTCACAGCGCTGCCCGAGGGCCTCGCGACCCTGGGCGGAGAGCGGCCCTGGGCCGGTCTCGCCCATTCCATGGGAGATGACGTGCTCGTCCCAAAGGTACGCGACTGCTTGGAGCATATACCCGGTGGCCCTCGGGTGTGCGGTTGCGGCCGCCCGGCCGAGCATGTCCAGGAGGGGCGCCGGGAGACCATGGGAGATGAGGCGGCCGCGTGCCAGGGAGCGCACGTTTAGGCCCGAGGCCAGGCTCAGGGGCCCCACGAAATCAGGTCCGAAGACCCTTTTGGCCACTCGCTCGATCTCGGCGTGGAGGGCCTCCGAGATCTCCGCATGATCCACCGGCTGGCCATCGATCAGGGCCTGCCGGCCATCGTAGGACAGCAAAGGCCCCGCCGGGGGGGCGGCCCCCGCGAGGTTGGAGAGCGGCGAGCCCGAGACGTACCCGACGGCGTGCCCAACGGCGGGGGTCCCAGCCGGGACGGGGTAGAGCGTTATGCGCACGGGAGAAGGTCCTGGGTGGGGCCGGCCAGGTAGATCACGTCAACGCAGAACCGGCCGGGATGGTCATTCGCGACGGGCCACATGCCAAGGCGCTGCCCCCATGTGTACCCCCTGATGATGATGGTGGTGCCCCTCATGACGCCACCCGCTTCAGGCAACGCGGGCAGGTCGCAGGGACGCCTTCGACGTCGCCCCATCCGACGGAACGCCGGCCCGGCGTGGCACCGCACAGCGCGCTCCCGGCCCCGCCCATCGGGCCGCAGCCGTCCTCGGAGACGATATGGTACAGGCGGCCGCGGTCGCGCTCACCGCCGTTGCTCAGGCGTCCGAGCATCTGTGCCGAGCGCCACGCGGAGCCGTCGGGGAGGACATACCGGGGGGCGGCCGTGAGGAATGCCTGGCGCTCCTCGGCCTGGCGGACCTGCCTGGCTTTCTCCTCAGCCTGGTACTGGGCAGCGGCCGCAGCCCGTTCCTCCGGCGAGGGGCCGGGGCCGGCGCGCACCATCGCCACCATTCGGTCGATAATCAACATGTGGGGTTCCCTGCTGTACCGGGCAGCTTGTGGGCAAGCCGCTTCTGGTATTGTCCTATCTATACTGACAATCATTACTCTTCAAGGGTAGCGCGTCGTCAACGGCTAGTAGTGTCGGTGAGCGTCATGAGTCTGCGGATCATCCTGTCCTGGGCCGCGCCACGGCCGTCGCACCAGCCGTCGAAGGTAGACCGTGAGACCTGCAGGGCGTCGGCCGCGGCGTCGCGCCCGCCGCGTGTCTTGGCCCATGCCTTTAGACACTCCGACAGGGGGCGGGCGTCCTTTTCCCAGTCCGGTGCGGCCTTGGGCTTGGACGCCGGCGCGGGGGAGTACACTGCGCTTTTCGCATCGTATGCGTTAGCCCAAGGGTCAAGCCGGGGGTCGTCGGGACCGATGCGGCCCGCCCCGAGAGGCTTGTCGAACCGCGAGAACCACGTCGCGGCGTTCCCGTCGCCGGTCGCATCCCGGGGAGGCTTGAACACCGCGGCGACCGGTTGCCCGATGAGGTCCTCGCGCCCGAGCAGGAGGCGATAGGCGTCAATGGCTGCGTCGGGCGAGCCGTAGCTCGCCCTCTCCAGAAGCTCGCCGCCATCGTGTGCGCGTAGTCGGACCATCCAGGTCATGAGCGGATACTCTCCAGGATGTCTTTGACCATGTCGTTGGCGTTGCAGCGCTTGTTGCCGCTGTTGCAGAACCCGCCGTACGCCCAGAAGGCCTCGCCGGCATCCGTCTCGGTGTACGTGCCGTGTCCGGTTCCCTTGCGCAGGATGAAGAGTTTGATTGGACCCTTGCGGTCGTCAGACCACATGCCGCTCGTCTCCATCTTGATGTAGTCGCGGACCTGCGCGCCGTCGGGCGAGGTCCAGCGCTCGACGGAGACGATGGTGTAGAGGGCCTCACCACCCGCAAGCGCAAGGGAGGCGGTCTTGCCGACGAGGGCCTTGGCGAGGCCCTCGGTGGTGGTGAGGTCGGCCGGCGCGACGGCCTGGGCCTGCTGCTGCTGGACGGGCTGGGCGACCATGCGGGCCTCGGCCCAAGCCTGCCGGAACGCGGCGCCGAGCGCGGCACGGACGGCGGTGCCGGCGGAGGCCGCGGCTTCGCGGGCGATCCGCCAAGCATTCCTCAGGAGGGCGGAACGGTCGATTTTGGTGGTGGTCATCGGGTGGCTCCATCATCGGCCCGGATCGCCCCGGGAGGCCTCGGCTTGCGCCGGTGATCTAAATGTACCGCAATTTGCGGTAGTCGCAAGGCCTCCACGAGAGAATTCTTTACGCCCGATGAGGCCGTGTCGCGCGTCGTAAACCGCGATGGCGTTCTCGATGGGCCATCCGGACGGCCCGTCCGGTTTCCCTCTAGGCGAATCTGCGGGAGCTGCTTCGATCGTCTCTGAAGCGATCTCGCGAACGCGAGACAGGGACCCGGACCAGCATGCCCACAGAGATCGAGATCCGAGAGTTTGCCCGGCTGTATGCCGGCATGACACCCGAGCAAGTGGCGGCCCATGAAACGTGGGTCGCCAAGTACCGGCTGGAGATGGCCGAGGAGATTGCGCAGCGAGCGGTCGCGGCACAGGAGCGCCGTGACGCCCTCCGGGCAATGAGCGATGCCGACGTCGTCGAGCAGACCGTCAACGCTTACAGCGACGCCGACTTCGACCCGGCGCCCGCCCTGCAGGTCCTGCAGTATGCCGGGTTCATCCGCCGGCGAGATCTCCACGAGGCCGTCTCGCGTGTGAAGACCGTCATCAAGGAGTTCGATCTCGCGACCGCAGGGCATCATCTCTACGGCGTCCCCGGGATCCGCCATGACCTGTATCGGGTCCTCGATTTCCTGACCGGCGAGGACCACTCGGGCTGCACCCCGAACCCCGCTCCATTTCGGGGGGCCCAGTCATGAGGCGGTCCACAATCGACGAGATCGCCCTCGGGGCTGCTCGTGGGGTCGAGCGGATCATCGCAGAGGAGCACCCCGGCGGGGCCCCCCAGCGGCAGGCCAAGGTGCAGGTCATGTTCGCGGACTGGATCAGGCACGCCGTCCTCCGCGAGGTCAGGAATGACCGGCGCCGTGTTTCGAGGAGGTCCTCATGATCAGGACCTCCTCGCCTCGCGACGGGTTCGACCTCTGGTTCCTGTTCATCGGCATCGCCATCGCCGCGGCCGTCCTGCTCACGATCCTGCAGGCCCTCTCGCAGGCAGCGGATCCCGCGTGGTCCAACCAAGGCGGCGTCCGGGTCTGGACGGACCCGGCGACCGGGTGCCGGTACACCCAAGCCGAGACTGGCATGCAGCCGCTCGTGGGACCGGACGGGCGCCCCGATTGCCTGAGGAGGCCGCAGTGAACGGTCGGGGCATGCAGAGCTACCGGGTCAAGGCAACCGACTGGCGCCGCATGCCCGGACAGGGGACCGTCGTCCTGATCAGGGCACCTTTCGACCGCCACGCCGTCGGCGACGTCATCACGATCTATACCGAGGGCGTTGGGGAAGATGCCGGTCGGGAGACCGCCGGGCACTGGAAGGTCACGGGCAAGGAGGGATCGGTCGGGTTCGCCATGAGCGCCCTGATAGTCCGGCTGGCGAAGCTTGAGGAGGTCCACTCGCCCGAGCCGGACCCGACGACCATGTCCGAGGCCGACCGTCTGAAGGAGGCGGCGCGCCAGATCTACGCCATCACCGGCCACCTGGCCGGGTGCATCGGTCTGGAACGGAACGGCGTCAACGAACTCCGGGACAAACTCTACCGCCTCAAGGCCACCATCGTCGGTATCGAGTTCGAACCTGATTGCGAACATCGCTGGGACTGGCCGGACGGCACCACTCGGCACGGGCGGCCGCCGGAAGGAGACAGGGCATGATCGAGCGCATGATGAACCCGACCATCACCCTCACCCGCAAGCACTTCGCGACCGAGGAGGACTGGCAGCGCGCCATCCGCGAGGGAGGCACCTTCACGCTCGCCGGCGGCATCAGGGTTCACCTCACCCTGGGCGAGGAGATGGACCTCGATGACGACTGGGGCGTGAACCTTGGCGAGCCAGTCGCGAAAGTTTCCATCTCTGGCAGCCATGACGTGGAGGTGACCACCTACACCGAGGAGGTCACCTTCCATCCCGATGGCAGCTATTCGCGGAGGCTGGGATGACCGAGTCTGACGAAGTCATGCAGCAGACCTGGTGCTGCCTCACGTGCTCCGCGAAGTTCCGGTGGGGGGAGGTCCGGATGGCGGCGGGCGGCCTGCACTGCCCGCGATGCGATGCCGTCTCGCTCCACCCGGCCGGGGGCGAGGTCCGGGTGCTCGATGGGTACGACGGCGAGATCGGGACCCTGAACTGATGGCCCGCCCCGAACGTGTAAAAC
>NZ_NKUG01000183.1 GCF_014845095.1 Methylobacterium bullatum
CGGGCTCCTCCGGTGGACCCCCTGAACCCGCCCGCGCTTCCCCCCACCGCCCCGGCTTCCTTCCGGCCCGCGATGCCGCCCGAAGCCCCGCTGCCGATGCCGTTGCAGGCGCTCGACCGCTGGGACCCCGCCACGGGGCACCGTCCGGCGAGACCCGCGCGGCGGCCCTGGACGGCCCGCGCCTTCGTCTTCGGCGGGGCGGCGCTGCTGACCGCCTACGGCGCGCTCGAAATGTACGAGGTCGTGGCCGTCTCGGGCGGGACGACGGCGCTGCAATACGTGCTGCTCGTCCTCTTCACTCTGAACTTCTCCTGGATCGCCCTCTCCTTCATGAGCGCGATCCTGGGCTTCGCCACGCTCCTGCGCCGGCCGAAGGCTCCGCTTCCGCCGACCCGGCTCGCCACGAAGACCGCCATCGTCATGCCGGTCTACAACGAGGCCACCGCCCGCACCTTCGCGGCCGTGGAAGCCATGCGGGCGGAGATCGACGCCACGGGCCACGGTGCGGCCTTCGACTATTTCGTCCTGTCGGACTCGACGCAAGGAGACGCCTGGATCGCCGAGGAGCGTGCCTTCCTCGATCTGCGCGCGCGCTGGGGCGAGGATGCGCGGCTCTATTATCGGCACCGGGCGAAGAACCATCACCGCAAGGCCGGCAATATCGGCGACTTCGTCTCGCGCTGGGGCGGGGCCTACGACCACATGCTGGTGCTCGACGCCGACAGCCTGATGACGGGCGCTTGCGTGGTGCATCTGGCCGCCGCCATGGAGGCGGACCCCGATTCCGGCATCGTCCAGTCGCTGCCGCTCATCATCAACCGCAACACCCTGTTCGCCCGCGTCCAGCAATTCGCGGCGCGGATCTACGGCCCGGTCATCGCCACCGGCCTCTCCGTCTGGTCGGGCCGCGACGGCAATTACTGGGGCCACAACGCCATCATCCGCACCCGCGCCTTCGCCGAGGCCTGCGGCCTGCCCGACCTCAAGGGCAAGCCGCCCTTCGGCGGCCACATCCTCAGCCACGATTTCGTCGAGGCGGCGCTGATCCGGCGGGCCGGCTGGAGCGTGACCATGCTGCCGGCCCTGCCCGGCTCCTACGAGGAGAGCCCGCCCTCCCTCATCGACGTGGCGGTGCGCGACCGGCGCTGGGCGCAGGGCAACCTCCAGCACAGCCGCGTCATCGGGGCGGCGGGCCTGACGCTGGCCTCGCGCCAGCATTTCGCCACCGGCATCGCCGGCTACGTCGCCTCCCCGCTCTGGCTCGGCCAGCTCGTCGTCGGTATCGCCCTGGTGCTCCAGACCGCCTATGTGCGGCCGGAATATTTCACCTCCGAATTCGGGCTCTACCCGGTCTGGCCGCGCTTCGACCCCGTGCGCGCGCTCCAGCTGTTCGGGCTCACCATGGGCATCCTGCTGGCCCCGAAGCTCCTGGGGCTGATCCTGGCGCTGATCGACGGGCCGGTGCGCCGGGCCTCGGGCGGGGCCATCCGCCTCGTCCTGTCGAGCCTGATCGAGACGATCCTCTCCGCGCTCATCGCGCCCATCGCCATGCTGATCCAGTCGGGCTCGGTCTTCGAGATCCTGGTGGGGCGCGACACCGGCTGGAACCCGCAGCGGCGCGACGACGGCTCGATACCCTTGCGCGACATCGTCCGCCGCCACCGCTGGCACATGGTGCTGGGGCTGGTAACGGGCATCGCCGCCTTCGCCATCGCCACCTCGCTGTTCCTCTGGATGTCGCCCACCATCCTCGGCCTCGTCCTGGCGATCCCGATCTCCTGGGCGAGCGGCCAGCTCTCCTGGGGCCTCGCCCTGAAGCGCCTCGGCCTGCTGATGACCCCGGAGGAGCGCGACCCGCCCGCCATCGCGTCGAGCGCCGGGGCGATCGCCGCCCGCAACGCCGAGGCCGGCCTCGACGAATCGGATGCGATCCGCGCCCTCCACGCCGACGCGGGCTTCGCCGAGGCCCATGCCCTGATGCTGCCGGAGATGCCCGAACGCCCCCGCGGCGTGATAGACACCGACCGCGCCCTCGCCCAGGCCAAGGTGGTGGAAGCCGAGACCGTCGCCGAAGCCGCCGAGTGGCTCAGCCCCAAGGAGCGCATGGCCCTCCTCCACGACCGCGCCCTCCTCGACCGCCTCACCCGCCTCGCGCCTGCGTGAGCTACAACAGTCACGCATGTCGCGGGATGCGCTGACGAGCCCTCCTCCCCGCAAGGGGGAGAGGGACGCGACCTGCCTACGAGAGCAGATGTGTGAACCCGGTAGCCTGCCTGAGACCGGGGGGGCGTCCGGACCCGGAGCCGGGCTCCACGAGAGCCTGCCGCATCGGGACTGCCGATGCCAACCCCCTGCCCGCTCGGCGGCCGATTCGAAGAATCAGTCGGCGCTTCCCGAATCGGGCGCCTGGGCGAGGCGGTCGGCCAGGGAGGCCTCGTACTGGATGAGGTCCTTGCCCCGCTTCATCGCCCGGTAGAAGTCCCGCGCCGCCACATGGGCGTTGATGTCCCGGACATAGGGGGCCGTGCTCGGCACCGCCTCGAGCAATTCGCTCGCCTGGGCCACGAACAGGTTCTCGATCTCCGACACGTCGTCGGAGAGATAGAGTACCGTGAGGGTCAGGTAGAGGCGCTTGCAGGCCGTATCGGCCTCGCTCTCCGTGATGATGTCGGATTCGCGCAGGAACTTCGTCATCGTCTCGATGACGAAACTCGACCGCCGGGACCCGTTGCGGATCGCGGCCCCGCCGATCAGCAGCCGCTCGAACGGCTTGAGTTCGATCTTCAGGGGCATGACCGGTCCTTAGGGTTCGGCCGAGATCATCGATCCGGGCGGTTAACAATGCATGACCGCCATAGCGAGGGTTTGCTTGCGGAATACGGCATCTTCCTCGCAGACCACGAAGTTAGGGAGAATGCGTCGGATCTCCCACATGTTTCGTTGACCGTTCGTCTTAAGACGTTCGCAACGTCCTCGTGGTTCTGTGACGTCGCACCCAAAAAAGGGTGCTTCCAGATCAGAATGGATCGCACCACATGTCTTCAGGCATCACGCTTACTGCGGCAACGCGCCAGAACCTGCTCTCGCTGCAGGGCACCGCCGACCTCCTGACCCAGACCCAGAACCGCCTGTCGACCGGCAAGAAGGTCAACTCGGCCCTCGACGATCCGACGAGCTTCTTCACCTCGCAGTCTCTGTCCGGCCGCTCGGGCGATCTCGGCTCGCTCCTCAACGGCATCTCGAACGGCGTCCAGACGATCCAGGCCGCCAACCAGGGCATCACCTCGATCCAGAAGCTGGTCGATTCGGCCAAGTCCACCGCCAACCAAGCGCTGGCCGACAAGAGCTCTGTGTCGAGCGGCACCCCTGCCACAGCTGCCATTCTCACCGCAGGCACAGGTTTTCAGGGTACTTCCACCGCTGCTGCGGATGGTACCCAAGATTTCTCGGGTAACCGTAACGCAACTTTTACCATCGGCGATGGCGCAAACACTACCACGATTACACTGGATAGTTCTACGCTTAGCGGCGTCACTAGCAATGTTGCAAAGACGACTGCTGACGATGTCGTGAAGGCCATCAACAATCAGCTGGCTAATAATGGAACTGCGGCTGCCGCGGTTACGGCCTCTAAGACGACGGATGGCCGTATCGTATTTACATCGACCGCTACAGGCGCATCTTCTGGTGTTACTGTTACGAACACGACGGCAAACAACGAAGTGGATATTGGGTTCGGCCGTGCAAATGGCGCGGTTGGGACAGCTGCTGGCGCTGACGCCAAGAATGGTTCGACTGCCGCATCTGCTGAGGGCAACTCCGTAGCTGGCCTTATCACGGGTGGTACCGGTCCTGACTTCAGCACTGCCGCCGATGCGTCTTTCACAATCCAGCTCGGCAGCGGTCCTGCAAAGAAGATCGATTTGACAGGCGCCGCTGACGCGACACTCGCTGCCGTGACGGATGCCAAGGCAACTGATTTGGCTACCGCGATTAACAAGCAGCTCAATGCAGACACGGGCTTTAAAGGTAAAGTAACGGCAGTCGGTGACGATGCGACAGGCAAAGTCACATTTACGACTACGGCCGTTGGCTCTGATCAAAAAATTACTATCGATGCGTCCTCTGCCGATACTGATACCGATATTGGCTTCGGCGCCGGTGCAACGGCTAAAGCACTCGTTGCCTCTGGTGCGGGTACAACCAGCAGCACGAATGCGACTCGTACGTCGCTTGCCAAGCAGTTCAACACTCTGCTGGATCAGATTACCCAGCAGGCGAAGGACTCGAGCTACAACGGCATCAACCTGCTGTACCGCTCGGGCACTGACAAGGCCGAGAACTCGCTGAAGGTCACCTTCAACGAGACGGGTTCTTCGAACCTGAACATCGAAGGAGCCAAGCTCGACTCCGATGGTCTGGGCCTTTCATCGGCCACCGGCGGCTTCCAGTCCGACGATGAGATCAACAAGGCTTTAACGGCCCTGACCGCCGCCACCAGCCAGCTTCGTGCACAGTCCTCGACCTTCGGCTCCAACCTCTCGGTGGTGCAGAACCGTCAGGACTTTTCGAAGAACCTGATCAACATCCTCGACACCGGCTCGGCCAACCTGACGAACGCGGACCTCAACGAGGAAGCCGCCAACTCCCAGGCCCTGTCGACCCGCCAGTCCATCGGCATCTCGGCCCTCTCGCTCGCCAACACGGCGCAGCAGGGCATCCTGCAGCTCCTCCGCTAAGCGGATCAGCCGTCACGACAATGAGCGGCCGGGGGAAACCCCGGCCGCTTCTTTATGCGTAGACCGTCCCTCCCCCGCGCGTACCTCTCGCCGGCGACGAACCGAGCCGCCACCGCCTTCGGCAGGCTGCGGAGCGTCTCCAGCTCGGCATGCGCCTGTCGGACGACGCCGTCCTCATGCTGGGGCGACGAGCCGGCTGTACGGCCGGACGCCCGCGTTCAGGCGGTTCCCCGCCCCCATCGGCCGCCCTGCCCCGCAACGCGCGTCCACGGCTTGCGCCACAACTGCCCGGCATCTCTCCCGGGATCCTGCAGACCGGGATCGCGCAAAAGCGGCCGGCACATTCCGGCATCTGTCCTCTCCCACGATGCCGCGACGCTCGACGCTGCCCCGCGCGCGGACATCGGCGCTCGAACGCTTCGCGGTGATCGTGGTGGCCTGGATGCGGGCGTGGATGGAGGGCTCGTTCCTGGCTGCGGGTCGGCATCCGAGAGCGTGCCGAGACAGCGCAAGGATCGACCGACACGATTTCACGCTTCGAAGCGGGGGAAGAGCTGACGGGCCGGGGGTGAGGCTGAGGAAGCGGGCGCCCGACGTGGCTGCTCCGTTCGTTCCATGGGACGAAAGACCGGAGCGGAACCAGCCTGAGAGCCACCACCTTTGCTCTTTTGGAGGACGCCTCGCGTGAGGCGACCGCAGGAGGCATGTCCATGCAGAGCAAGCTCACGAAGACGATCATCGGCGCCGTCATCGCCGTCGCCCTCGCCGCTGCCGTGTCTTATGGGCTCATCAACCAGCAGACGGCGGATCAGCTGCAGACCAAGGCGAACCAGACGCTGTCGGACGGTCAGACCGCCCCCGGCACGGCTCCGCAACAGCCGTCGCCGGCGCCGCAGAGCCCCACTCAGCAAGCGCCGACGCAGCAGAACCCCGCTCCCGCACCTCGGCCGTGACAGTCGCGGATCGGGCACCGGCGGCACGCCTGCTTTCCGCTGGCTGAAACCGCCCGGTAACCCTCCGGCTTTAGGCCTCGTTAGGCACGAAACCGCCGAACCGAGACGGATACCGATGACCAGGGACCAGCTTTCCGCCGAACTGTCGCGCATGGCGAAGATGCAGATCAGCGATATCACCCGGGCCGTGAAGAGCGGCGACAAGGCCATCGCCTTGAACGAGGTGAGCGACCTCGCGCTACGCTTGAACCAACTCGCCGATGCCATCGCGGGCGTACCGGCCCCGGCCCCGGCACCGGCCCCGACTCCGGCGCCTGCGGTCTCCCGCGCTCGCGTCCTCGACCCGGCGTGACCGCTGCATCGGAGTGGCGTGCGGAGCGGAACGAACGCTCCCGCGCCCGGCTCGAACGGGCGCTCCCGGCCGTCTTCCCCGCGCCCGTCCTGCAGCACGCGCTGTCCCGCCCGCTGATGCCACCGACGCCGCGCCTCGCCGTCGAGAGCTACTGGCGCAACCACGTCCACCGGGCCGATCGCCTGGCGCGGGCGCTGGCCACGCGCTCGGGCCAGCCGGAGGGATGGACGTGGCGCTTGGGAACAGAGAAGGGTTCGGGCCTCGCCGCCACCTTCCGGATGCCGCCCTCTCCCTATCGGGAGCCCGCGCATGCCCGCGGCCCCGGCCATTGCTGCATCTGCGGACAGCCGGTCTTCCGCTTCGGCTGGCACAGGGATCTGTGGGGCACCGGCACGCCAAATAAGAACGCCCGCTGGCATTCGGCCTGCGTCACGGCCTGGAAGTTCTGGGCCGCGCCCAGCGACCAGGTGAAGGTTTTGAAGGCGCATCAGCACCATCGCTGCGCCGCCTCCGGGAAGCGCCTGCTGAAGACGGCCGAAATCGACCATCGCACGCCGCTCTATCGTGTCTGGCGCGAGCACCGCGATGCCCCTTGGCCCAAACTCCTGGCCTACTGGGGAGCGCCGAACCTTCAGGTCGTCAACCGCGTTGTTCACGTGGAGAAATGCAGCACGGAGGCAGGCGAGAGGGCGCATCAACGGCGTGCCCTCGTGTCTGGGGTGTCCCTCGATGTGGAGTCGGACGGCCTGATGCTTCTCCCGACGCAGGCTTGAGCCACGTGTCGGAGAACATGTCGATCGCGCCCGCCCATCGGGTGCCGTGGTGTCGAGGATAGCAGCGCGGTGCGGCGCCGTGCCAATCGGAGGAATCCAAGTGACGGACGACAAGGCCGGCCATCAGGATCGCAAGGACACCAAGGCGGCCAAGGCCGCGGAGCGCGCGGACATCGCCGGTCAGGTCTGGGAAGAGGTGAGAGGTCGGGAGACGGCGCGTGACGATCAGATCGTTCGCCTGAAGGCTCAGCGTCTCGAGCGCGATGCCGCGGATGCCGCCGCCGCAAAGCCCCCGGCCAAGCGGTCGAAGTGAGTGAACCTGCTTAGCTCTTCGATGTGTCGCAGGTTTTCATCGCAGAACCGGGGGCCACGTCTGCGAAATCGTCCTAGACTCTGCCCGAACCTTTTGGCCGCGGGATCATAGGACGAGGGGGCGGGTTGATCGATGACAGCCACACCCCGGAGCCAGTCTCATGGCCGACATCCGTCACGCGTATTCCGATCCCATCGAGCAGGGCGCCCAGGCGCGGATCCACGGTCACCCCAAGGATGCCTGCCCCTATCCCCGCGACAGCGAAGATCGGACCTCCTGGATGGAGGGCTACGACGGTACGCCGCGTGAGGATGGGCCCGATATGCCATCCGGCGAGAGCCGCCGCTGAGCCTTCCTCAGACCAGATGGCTGTCCGGCCAGGGACCGAGACTGGGATGACATTCGAGACGGGGGCTGCTCGAACGCTCCTGTGAACGCAGGAAAGCCCGGCTCGCCATCACGGCGGCCGGGCTTTCGGTTTGGCAGATATCTCGGAGGAGCGGGTTCGCGGGGCTAGCTCAGGCCACGGATGCGCTGCCAATCGGTCAACTCACGGCTTCGGGCATCGTAGAGAGCCCGAAGTTTGGTTCCCTCTTCCCCACGGCCCGCCGGTTGGTTCGAGACTGCATTGACCATCTCGTCGCCAAACCATGCCGCAAGCTCTGCAGCCCAGGCCGCGTCGGCAGCATGGAGACGGCTGGCTGTAACCGATAAGAAGGGGGCGGGCCTCGGGCGGGCTTTCGCTTTCATCATGTGCGCCGAAACGGACGAATCGTTGCTCCGGTTTCAGACGAAAATACAAAATTTTCGGTGTCGCTCAGGCATTGCCGACCCGGAGGCGGTCCGGCGAGGGTATCAGTGGCGATCCGCCAACGGGGCGGACGCTCGACGAACGCCTTCAGCCTCACGCCCCGCGCCGACGTCACCCTGGCATCGATCCCGCCCTCGAGGCGGCCGATCACGTGGGTTCGGGGGACATCGACCTTGAACCGCGTTCCGCCGCTCGAGCCGACCCAGGTTTCCACCCAAGTCATGGACGCGAAAACGAGCCAACACTCATGGTCGTCAGCGAAGGCGCCCCGGCGTGATTTCTTTCTTTCCGTGATTGAGCGGGCAAACACGGATGCCGGCGAAAGAATCACTGGCGGGCCGCCTTCACACCGTGCGTGATCCGTCAGCGGAGCGCCCCATACACGGCGATGATCCAGCGGCGACCACAACGGGGTCAACTCCAATACCCGAAAAACCTGCGCTCAGCGTGGACCAGTTTGCTGGGTCAGGGTCGAATGACGCTCGCCTTGCTGTAGCGCCACCGCCAACCCCGGCTTCCCCCCAAACCGTAGGCTCCGAAAATCGAAAACACGATAAGTCTCGGAGCAGGAGACGAATCGAGCAGATCGAGCGCCAACGCTATGGATGCGCGGGCCTCGATCTGCTCAACCGGCGCATTGTCCCGGTCACTTCATGGATGCGAGGGGAACGACAGCAAAAGATCCCCGGCGCCCCTGACTTACCTTGCGCTATAGTGCTGGGCGTTCTCAGCGATGACAAGTTCGAACGGAACCCAATCATATCGCTGGACATACTCGCCCTTTGAGAGTTTTCCGGCATCGGCCAGCGCCTGAGAGCCCTGCATCCGGGCGTCCTGATAGACGCTGAGCAGCATGTCGCCGCTGCCGACGGCAGCGACTCCCTCCTTCGTGGCATCGACGCCACCCACGAGGATACGTCCCGACAAGCCCGCAGCCTTGATCGCAGCGATCGCCCCAAGAGCCATCTCGTCGTTGTTGGCGGCGATGGCATCGATCTTTCGGCCTCCCTTCAGCCAAGCAGCGACCTGCTCCTGCGCTTCCTGACGCTTCCAGTTCGCGCTTGCCTCGGAGACGAGCGTGATCCCCGGCGACGATGCCAGGATCTCTTTTCCGCCCGCGGTGCGCTCTACGGAGGCCGTCTCGGTGTCGGTGCCACGCAGGATGGCGACCGTGCCCTGACCACCGAGTTTGTCGACGATCAGGCGCATCTGAACGCGACCGGCCACGAGATCGTTCGAACTCACGAAGACGGCCTTTCCGCCGCTCGGCCCGATCTGCGGACGATTGTTCACGAAGACGAGCGGGACGCCCGCTTTTCCCGCGGCTTCGGCGAGGATCGCTGCGCTTTCGGTGCTCACCGGAATGATCATGAGGGCAGCGGCCTTGGCAGCGATCGCAGCCTGTCCGAGCGCGATCTGGCGGGCGGGGTCCTTGTCCGCATTTTCGACGGAGACCGAAAGCGTGGGATCCGACTGCGCCGCGCCGCTCACGGCGGTCACGATGAGGTCCTGGAAGGGGTCGCCGCGCTGTGCGACCAGGAAGGAGATCTTGGATTCGGCGAAGGCCGGCGTCGCCAGAAGGGTCGTCATCAGGATGGCGGCAAGACGGGTCATGACAATCTCTCGCATGCGGAGGGGATGGGGCGCTTCAGGCGGCTCTGACGTTGGCCAGGAACACCTGGACCTGACGGTTCAGATAGTCGGATTGCTGCGCGAGTTCGCCCGAGGCTCCGAGAACCTGCGTGGCGCCAGCGCCCGTCTCCTCTGCGGTGTGAGCGACCCCGACGATGTTCGAGGTGACTTCCCCGGTTCCGATGGACGCCTGTGAGATCGCCTGCACGATCTCCCGCGTGGCGGCGCCCTGCTCTTCGATGGCGGACGCGATGGCCGTCGTCGTCTCGTTGACCGCCCGGATCGATCCGGAGATCCGGTCGATCGCCGTCGCCGCGCGCTGGGTCGACGATTGGATCGCTCCGATCTTCGCGGTGATGTCCCCGGTCGAGCGGGACGTCTGGTTGGCGAGTTCCTTGACCTCCGCCGCGACGACAGCGAAGCCGCGGCCGGCGGGTCCGGCCCGCGCCGCCTCGATCGTCGCATTCAGAGCCAGCAAGTTCGTCTGAGCGGCGATGGAGGCAATGGTATCCACCACCTCCCCGATGCTGAATGCGACGCTCGTCAGTTCGGCGACCAGCGCGACGGTGTCGTCGGCCTGCCGTACCGCGTCGATCGACATCTGCGACGAGCGCTCGATCTGGACGCCGATTTCGACCACGGACGCCCCGAGCTGCTGGGCTGAGCCCGCGATCGTGTTGATGTTCACGGAAGCCTCCTCGGCGGCCGCGGAAACGGCCATGGACCGTGTTTGCGTTTCTTCGGCTGAGACCGTGAGCTGGCGTGCGGTGGCCTGCATCTCTTCGGCGGCCGACGATACCGCGCTCACAATTCCACCGACGGATTTGTCGAACTCTGTCGCGAGCTGGCGCATCGCGATGCGGCGCTGCTCCTCCACACCTGCCTTCTGCGCCTCGACCTCGGCCTCCAGAGCCTTGTTGCGGATCATGTTGTCTTTGAAGACCTGCACAGTGGCGGCCATGGATCCGATCTCGTCGCGACGAAGCCGATCCGGCACCTCGGCGGTCATGTCGTCATCCGCCAGGCGTCCCATCGTCGCCGTCATGCGGGCGATGGGTTTGGAGATCGTGACCGTCAGGACCCAGCCGACCAGCGTGCAGAAGGCAATGAGGCCGGTGAGAGCGAGGATGATCCAGAAACGCGAGTCGCGCTGGATCTCCCCGGAGGACTGTATCGCCTGCGCGACGGCTTCCTGGCGGTAGGTCTGGATATCCCGCACGGCCTTGTAGAAGCGTTCCGAATCCGTACGGAGATCGGACGATACGACACGGGTACCGACCGCATGGAGGCCTGCCCGGTCGAGGACGGTGATCTCCTCGTCGACGGCGAGGAAGTGCTGCCAAGCCACGCGCAGGCTTGCCGCGAGTTCGGCTTCGCGCCCGGCGCTGACCAGGCTCGAATAATCGCTCCACGCTTTCGAGAAGGCGATGCGTACCGGCCCGGATTCCTGCTCATAGCTGACGCGCTCGGTGTCCGTACCGGCGAAATGCCTGAGTACGGCAAGGGCTCGCAATTGCTGGCTGATACGTCCGAGATCGCCTAGGACCGAGACCGCCCGGACGTGATGGGCCAACTCGCTGCCGATTGCAGAGACCTGATCGACTTTCACAATGGCGAAGCCGCCGGTGCATGCCGAGAACAGGCCCAGAGCCAGAAAAGCGAAGCCGATCTTCGCCCGGATGGATCGCAGATTGATGCGTGACATTTTCTATCCTAAGGATCGGAGATACGGATCATTTATTTCAATTCCGCCAATATTCGACAGAATCGATGCCATATTCATGAAAGTAGTAATCGATCTTGCGATCGATTGATTCGCGCTTGGCGATGTTATATTTGATAAGCTCGGCTCTTACGGCGAAGCTCTGCCTGGACCGTCAGAACGTGAGACCGCTCTTGACCCCGAACACGACGATATCCGTGCGCCCGGCATAGCCGCCCGGACGGTTGATGAGCTGGATGTTGGGCCGGATCACCACGTCGGGGTGAAGGGCGAGGCTGTAGAACACCTCGATCGCGCGCTCGTAGCCCGGTACCGGACGGATGCCGCCGTCCATGGCATTGGCGGCATGAATGCTTTGGGCCAACGCGCTGCTGGCGTGCGACTGACCGATGCCGATGCCGATCCAGTCGAACGGCCGCTCGGACCAGAACCCCTTGTAGACGAAGCCGACCGTCTGCTGGTCGTCGATAGCCGAGGTCGACGAGTTCGCTATGGTCGCACGCAGGAAGACCGATAAGTTGCACAGCGGGTTGGCCGGATCGGGGCGGTAGAGTTCCTGCACCGCCACGCCGTAGACGCCGCTGCGGTCCCGGTTCGCCATGGGAGCACCGCCATCGACGCTGAGGGGCAAGCCGCTGCCGTTCAAATAAAGGTCGGAGTTATTGCCGGTCTGATACCAAGCGCCCACAGTGTAACTGCCGCGGTGGGCAAACAGCGGCAACGTGGGGAAGACAGCGGCCTCGACGATCGCCAACGCTCCGGTCGCGCCGGACGGGTCGAAGTTGAAGCCGTCAGCGAGGTCGCGCGGATTGACCTGATACACGCCTGCCATAAGGTAGCCGGTCTCGAGATTCCCGAGGCGCAGACGGGCGGCGTACTGGGAGACCGGCCAGTTGTACCAGTAATTCCCGACGAGGTTGCCGGGCTGGTTCCCGCAGAACGTCAGGTTTTGGAACTCGCAGGCGAAGCCGGCGAAGTCGGCGCTGACCGGAAGGCGGCCAAGCTTGAGATCCACGAAGTCGCCGAAGCGCTGATCGTAGGAAAACTGGGTGAGACGGGGCATCCGGCCACGGCCGAAGACCTCCTCGGTCTGCTGCAGGACTTGAAGGCCCTGGTCGGCAGTGAGGCTGCGACCGAAGCGATTCGTGAAAACCACGTTCACGGTACCGCCTGGAATGCCGGCGAGGCGGTCCATATCGATGGCGGAACGAAGAGCAAACTGCCCGGCGCCGCGCAGGGACTGCCCGTAGAGACCGCCCTGAATGTTGGTGGCGGACTGGTAGTCCAAACTGGCGTCGACGCGGATGCCGGCGCGGAACAGGTCATCGCGGATGCCGCCGAGATTGCCGAGCAGCCCCCATTTCGGAGCGCTTGAAAGCGTGTCGAGACTGCCGGCCGGTGCCGTGTTGATGGGGACGGCGGTAGAGGGCCGGGCCAAGATCGCGCCTGCCACCGACGGACGGCGCGCTGCACGCCGATCTCGTCGACGGCGAGCCGAGGCTTCTCGGGCAGGCACTAAGAGCGCCTAACAGAA
>NZ_NKUG01000184.1 GCF_014845095.1 Methylobacterium bullatum
ATCCCTGGCGGACGACGAGGGGATTGTCGGACGGGCCGGGCGGGGGGGTGGGAGGCGTGTCTCCGGGAGCGGTGAAGGGCGCCGGGCGCTGGGCCAGGAGGGGGGCCTTCGCCTCCGGTTTCGGCAGGACGGCGGGTGCCTTCGCGGCCTTGGATGCGGCCTCCTCCGTCGAGGCATGCCCGGCCTTGAAGGCATAGCTCGCCGCGCGGAACGGCTCGACCAGGCCCCACCAGATCAGCTGCAGCGTGCCGGAAAGGATGTTCTTGTGCCTGCGGCGGCTCTGCTGGAAGCGCAGGAGAGCGCCGGCATCGCCGTACATCAGGCTCGCCAGCGCCCCGTAACCCTTGGGATCGAGGGGCTGGAACTGCAGGGTGACCACCACCTCATCGCCCGATTGCGTGATCTCGCCGATCTCCACCGGAAGCGGGACCTGCACGGGCGCGCCGTCGATGGGAACCACGGAGAGCTGGCCCATGCGGTGGGTGCTCCCGGCCCCCGGCGGCAGGCCCTCGGCTCCGAAACGGATGGTGCAGCCGAGCGCCGAGGCGCGCTCGATGGCCACATCGAGGGCGCGGCCCCCGAAGACGAGGCGTCCTTGCCGGTCGATCGCCAGCGAAGGGCTCGCCTCGGTGGTCCGGCGCTCGGCCGCCACGCCGAGGGCCACGCCGGCGGTGAGGAGGTTGAAGAAGTTCCACAGGCCCACGACCAGCATCAGGTTGGTGACGCCGGGCTCGAACAGGTAGCGGTAGAGGGCCGTGCCGCAGCCGATGAGCAGGATGAAGTAGACCGCGAAATAGGGCCAGGCCATGGGCGAGAGATGGTCCTGGTCGAGGGCGGCGCCCTTGGCCGTGACGTTGAAGGTCGGCTTGCGCGGCGACACGATCACCGAAATGATCGCGCGGAAGAGATAGAGGCCCTGGACGTATTCGTAGAGCTCCGAGACGAACGGCCAGCGGAACTTTCCGTAGACATAGTTCTGCATCATCAGGTTGATGACGATGTAGGTCGCAGTGTAGGCGATCGACTCATCGACGCTGGCCACGAAGATCTTCAGGTCGAAGAAGATGTGCAGCATGGGCGCGAACATGAAGATCATGCGCGGCACCGGGAAGAACCAGAACGTCATGCTCGACAGGTAGGCGAGCTTCTGGATCGGGTGGAGCCCACGCTTGAACAGCGGGTTCTTGAGCATCAGGATCTGGAACATGCCCTGGCACCAGCGCGAGCGCTGGCCGATGAAGGCCACCAGCGTGTCGGGCTGCAGGCCGGCGATGAGGGGCGTGTCCACGTAGATGCTGTTCCAGCCGCGGGAATGCAGCTCGAAGGCGGTCTCGCAATCCTCGGTGATCGTCACGCCGGAGAATCCGCCGGCCTCGTCCAGGGCGCGCCGGCGCAGGAGGGCGGCCGAGCCGCAGAAGAACGACCCGTTCCACTTGTCGAGGCCGCGCTGCGTCACCGAGTAGAACATCTCGTTCTCGGACGGCATGCGGTCGAAGGTGCGCAGGTTCCGCTCGATCGGGTCCGGATTGAGGAAGGCGTGCGGGGTCTGGACGAGGAACAGGCGCGGATCGGCGGCGAAATGCCCGATCGTCTCCCGGAGGAAGGAGCGGAACGGAACGTGGTCCGCATCGAGGACGACGATGATCTCGCCTTGGGAATGCTTGAGGCCGTTGTTGAGGTTGCCCGCCTTGGCGTGCTGGTTGCGCGAGCGGGTCAGGTAGGTGACGCCGAGCGCCATGCACAGGGCCTGAAGCTCGCTCCGCCGCTGGATCGCCTCCTGCGCCTTGGCCGGGTCGGGATCGGCGCATTTCTGGTCGGTGCCGCCGTCGTCGAGCAGCCAGACGTGGAGCTTGTCGGCCGGGTAGTCGATGAGCTTGGCCGCCGACAGGGTGGTCGAGAGGATCCCCGCATCCTCGTTGTAGCTCGGCACGAAGATGTCGACGGTGGGCAGGTCCTCGGGCGCGCCCATGGGCGGTGTGCTGCGGCGCAGCGGATCGGCGTTGATGATGAGGCTGATGAAGAGGATGAAGACGCAGTAGAGTTCGCCCAGCAGCAGGACGAGGCCGAACCCGAAACTCACCGGATCGGACGGGGACGGCAGCGTGTTCGTGACGCGCCAGAACATGTAGCGCAGGACCACCAGGCTCCCGAGGGCCAGGAAGACGAACCGCGCCGGCGGGTTGTCGAAGAAGATCCACAGCACGATCATCGCCGCCATGGCGCACAGGCTCATGGCGAGCTGATCCTGCGTGCTGATCGGCTGACTCAGCAGAGCGAGTACGGCGACCGTGGACACCAGCCACACGGTCCAGCGCAATGCAGATCTCAAAACGAGTATCCCTCTGGGGGCGGGCAATGGGTCGACGTAGGCAAGTATCGCGCGGCTGGATGAAGCTGTCGTGAGGAAGGATGCTTAACTTCGCAAATCCCGAAACACGACAGAGCCCGGCGGGCCGCGCGCACAGAGTGCGGCCAACCGGTTGCGATTATCTTGCCAGGCTCGAAATAGAGAAATCGCGTTTTTAATGTGTCGTTTTGGACAGGACCGGCCAGCTGCGACGCCGCGGCCATGCACGAGAGTGCGGTGCACCAAAACGGAACACCGCCTGTGCGACGTCAGAACGCAGCCCGGGCCTCCACGCTGGAATAATAGCCGGCGCCCTGGATCCGGTCCTTCACGTAGCCGACGCCCACGGCCATCTTGATCGGGCCGATGGAGAAGCCGGTGACATGGGCGCCGATGCGATACTGGGTGAAGAAATTGTCGCCCAGGAACATCACCTCGGGGCCGATATACACCCCGTCCGCGACCATGTATCCGGCGCGGAAGCGCGTGTAATAGGCGCTGAACTGCGTCGAGTAGGAGCCGTAGGCCGAGACCATCGTGTTTTCCGAGGGTCTGGCATAGAAATTCGCGGCGAGCTTGGCACCGACGCCGGTTCCGACCACCGGGTTGCCCGGATCGAGGATCGAAAGCTGGTTGCTCCGCACGTTGAAGCCGACGAAGCCGGCCAGGGCGGCATCGCGCCAGATCCACTCGTAGCCGGCGCTGAGAGCGGCTTCCTGCTGGTAGCCGTCGACCCGCTGTCCCACCCCCTGACCGGGATAGCTGTAGGTTCCGGCCACGGCCTCGACCCGGACGCGCGGGCCGCTCTGAAGCAGGGTGCCTTCCGTCGCGAAGGTGCCGGTGACCGAGCCGAAGGCCGAACTGTTCGAGGTCACCGCCGCCGAGGCATCCACGGCCGTCGTCCAGGCATCGTCGCGGGCGACCGGCTCGGCACCCGTGTACCAATCCGCCGCCTGTGCCTGCATCCCACCGAGGAAGGCGGGGATGAGGACAGCGGTAAGACCTGCAAAGCGGTTCATGGCGGCACGACCCTGTTGTCCCGACGCGCCCGGATGCATCCCTCAGCGGGTACCGTTACCATCGACGCTGGTTCCTTTATGTTGCGTCAACGTTAACTGGAACCTAACAGCATCCGAGAATTTACGGCCTCTTGAAACCTTACCGAAATCTTGCGCGGCTTGACTTCATTTCGTGCCGCAATCGGACTCGGACATATCCGTTGCAGGGCGGCCGATCCCCGAACCGGGCGCCGTCGCCTCACGGCAGCCCCGAAAGGCGCGCGTCATCAGGAACGGCCGGTCGACATGGTGGCAGGCGGGGGACCGGTTGTTCGACGCGGGCGATCCGCACGACGCGCTCCGGACGGGGGCGACCATCGGCCCATCTCTTCCTCGGCAAGCGTCCCTCGGGTCGACGCCGGCCGATGTCTCCGACCGGCGCTCACGGGACGATGCGGGCGCCGGCCCGTCTCAGGCGGCGGCCGAGGGGGCCTTCCGGGCAGCCTCGCGCATGACGGCAGCGAGTGCGGGATAGCGGAACGGCTTCTCGATATGCAGGAAGGCGCGGGCGCTCGCCGGCAACTGGCCCCCCGGGCTCGCGAGAATGACGCGGATCTGGGGATGACGGTTGGTCATGGTCACCGCGAGCTGGAGGCCGCTCACCACGGGCATGGCCCAGTCGGCGATCATCACGTCGTAATCCTTCGCCTCGTCGATGAGCGCCAGGGCGTGCTCGGCCGAGCCGGCCTGGACGACGACGTGACCGAGATCGACGAGGGCATCGGCGAAGCTCTGGCGCACGAGGCTGTCGCTGTCGACGAGGAGGACCCGAAGGGCGGGCATCCGCGCACCGGCCTCGGACGCCTCGGTTTCCGAGGACGCCTCTCCGGCCCGGAGCCAGAGCTCCGCGAGGAAGCCCGTGCCGCCGCTCCCATCCGAGAGGAGCCGGAAGCCGCCGCCGACCTGGGTGAGGAGGGCCGACACCGCCTTGGTCGCCTCGCTGTCGCTCGAGGGCATCTCGGCGGCATGGCGGCCCGGCGTTCCGCTGGCCAGGACGATCCGCACGTAGCGGCCGGAGGCGAGGGCGATGCCCTCGTCATCCGTCAACACCTTCTCGTCGGCGCCGATGGCGAACCCTTCCGACCCGATGTCGCGGACATGGAAGGCGAGATTGAGGAGGACGGCCTCCAGGACCTTCTCGCTGCACAGCACCTTGGCCAGCCCCGGGCGGACGCGGGTCTCGACCGTGGTCTGGTGCAGCACGTTGGCGCCGAGGAACGGGCCGAAGGCGGCCAGCGTCACACCGACATCGGTCTCCTGAAGGCCGGTATCGTCACGGCGCACGAAGTTGACGAGCCGCCGGGTCAGGCTCGATCCGCGTTGCGCGCCCGACAGGGCGGCATCGATCAGGCGCCCCTGATCCGAGGGAAGGTCATGACGCCGTTGAAGGGTCGCGAGATTGGCGATGACGATGGTGAGGACGTTGTTGAAGTCGTGGATCACCCCGTCCACCACCTTGCGCAGGACGGTACCGGTGCGGGATTCCGCGGGAGCGTCGCTCTCCCGGCGACGGCGATCGATCGGGGACGCGCTGCCCTCCGCCGGTGAACCGCCGACGCGATCCACGTCCTTCACGGCCTCGCCGACGAATTCGCGGCTCAGCGCATGCAGGATCGTGGGCTTGGCCGTCTGCGTGTCGCCCTCGGCGCGGATGAAGCGAACGAAGAGGCGACGCTGGCCATTCTCCGCCAGGTTCCCGGTGGTGCGCAGAACGACGTCGTGCGGGCCGGGCTGATCCAGCGCCGCCTGCATCGTGAAATCCATGAGGTCGCGGTCGTCCGGGGCAATGCCGCTCTTCAGGTCGGTGAGGGCGACGGCGCGGTCCGGGACCGCATGGGCCGAACGCGTGGCGGGATCGGACCAGGTGACGCTGCCGGCATCGATGTCGATCTCCCAGTAGGTCCAGCCCGACATGGCCTCGAAGGTGCGGAAGCGCTCCCGGATGCGCGAGAGGGCCGAGCGCGTCTCCTGCAGGGCGCGGACGCCGCTGCGCTCCCGCGCGACGAGACGCTCCTCGTGTTCCACCAGTTCGGCGATGCGCGAGGGCGACGAGACGCCCTGCTCACTTTCCCCGATCAGCTTCAGCCGCCGCACGATGCGATCGCCGACGACCCAGCCGGCGCAGGCCGTGAGAACGCACGCCGCCAGCCACAGCGCCAGGCTGCCGTTGTCGGGCAGGGCCGCCTCGAGGCTCCGCGGCAGCCCGGCATTCGGCACCCGCGCCACGGCGAGCCAGCCCGATGGGCCGAGGTCGCGAAATCCAGCGCTCGGCGTCGCCTGTTCCACCATCTCCCGTGCACCGGCCGTCTGTTGCGCCATGAGGCCCGAACCGGGCCGCGCGTCGGCGCCGAGGACGAACAGGCTCATGGCACCGTCCGCGCCGCGAGACGGCCTGAGCACCTTGTCCCCGATATCGCCGAGCCACGCCTCGTTGAGGCGCGCGACGAGAACATCGTCGCCTCCGGACACCGTCGCCGAAACCGGGAGCGCGATGTCGAAGACGGTCTGGCCGCTGCCCCCCGGGGACGGGACGGCGACGATGGCCTGGGAGGTCCTGGCTCGCAGGAACCAGGACCGGCCGGACACGTCCCGGCCGAATCCGAGATCGTTGCCGGCGACCTTCACGCGGCCATTCGAGCCCACGAGGTTGAGTTCGGCATAATCGGGGCGCAACCTGAGCCATGCGCTCATCACCGGCTGCAGTTCATCCGCATCGAGGCGCGGGGACGCCTGCTTCAGGGAGATCGCGAGGGTCTTGAGATCCTGGACGACGTCATAGACCCCGCGATCGACCGCGGCGGCGAAGCGCTGGGAGGTCTGCGCGGCATCGAGGGGCTTGCGCGCGTCGGTCCGGCCCGGGCCGAAGATCGTCATGCTACCCACGACGACGGCGATGCCGACGAGCGCGGAGCCTCCCGCCACCAGGGCATAGAGCGACTTCAGCGACATCAGGCTCAAGCCGGACTTCTTCATCTCATCTCACGCTGATGGTTCTCGACATCACGCCGAGAGAGCGTTCCAGACTGTCGGGCCGAGATCAAACATACCGATCAGCGTTAAAAAATCCTTTAAGCTCGACGGTTAGTGGGTTGCAATCGTTGAGGGGTTTCGAACCGAGCGGGATTTTTTCGCCGGTGCGCCCCGGCCTTTTCCGAGGCAGGGAGAACCACGGGTGGCCCTCTGTCGTCACGTGGCGACCGGATGCGCCACGGGGGCCGAGGGTGTTCCGCAGGCCCGGCAGAAACGCTCGAAGGTGCTCTTGCGGTGGTCGCAGGCGGGGCAGCGCTCGAAGGCGCCGAGGCCGCAATGCGGGCAGAAATTCAGGCTCGGATCGTCGAGAGCGATGGGCCGCTCGCAGCCCGGGCAGGATTTCTTGGCAAGCCGCTCCAGCGCCTGGTCCGTGGCGATCTCGCCCCGGCGCTCCTCTGTCGGGCGCGTTTCCGCGAGTTTCTGCCGCTCGTTGTAGGATTGCAGGGCGCCGATCGCGGCGCGGCCGGCGATGAGGGTCACGAGGACGCCGACACCGTATTGAACGTAGCCGCCATAGCTCGGCAGATAGGGGACGAGCTCCACGAAGAACGCGAAGGTCGCCGCGAAGGCGAAGCCCCAGACGAAGGGCCAGTTGCGGCTCCGCCGTCGCTTGAGCAGCAGCCAACCGGCCAGCGCCAGAAGCGGCAGCGTCAGGGCGAGGCGGTATCCGAAGACGCGCAACTCCTGCTCCCGCTCCGCAGCGCCGAGCTTGACCTCGGCCGCCCTACGCCGTTCGCTCTCCGCCCGCGTGAGCGGCTCCTCCTCCTCGGAGAGATCGAGCCGGGCCTTGGCCAACGCTTCCAGCCGCTCCTCGATGGTCCGCTCGGCCCCCTTCAAGGCATCGAGCGCCTGCGTGCGCGCGATCAGGTCGGGATCCTGATCGACGCGCTGCGTCGCGTCGCGGGTCCTCAGCCAATTGGCGAAGGTCTCGCGGGCCGCCTCCGAGGCCGAGCGCGCGGCATCGAGGGCGAGTTGCTCCTGCTCGGTCCGGCGTCGGTTGTCGTCCTGCTCCCGCCGGATCCGCTTCAGGGACTCGGCCGCCGCCTCGTCCGTCGGCCCGTCGAGGAATTGTTCGAGGGTCTGGCGGTGCTCCACCTGCGGCAGGTCGCCGACGACGAGGGAGCCGAGGCCGATGAGGAACCAGGCAAAGAGGAAGGCGATGAGCCAGAGCCCGAGCGTCAACCAGCGTTCGGACAATCTTCGGCTGGACCGCATGCGATGATTCCTGTCGAAGGCCCCGCCCCCAAATCCGCGACGTCGGGGTTAGTCCGCCACACGTGCGTGACGGTGCCGGAAGCCGGGTGTAGTCGCCTTCGATCCTCGGGAACAGACCCGAGTCGGGGCCGATCACGGATCGGTCGCTGGCCCGAGAGGAGAACGAAAAGTCGAGCGTACCGGAGAAAAGCCCGAGGCTTCACATCGTCGGACTGGAGCGGGCGATCGGGATCGAACCGACGACATTCAGCTTGGGAAGCTGAGACGCGCCTCTTCGACCCCCTTCCCTGATCCTCTCCACCGTTCGCCAAACCCCTGTGTGAGCTGGGAAAATCCCTGAACTAGGTAGGTATAGAGCCTTGCCGCGGGTGCTTTGGCGTGACTGGTATCAGACCCCGGAGCCCGCATGCCGCCCCCGAACGCCCGGACACGCGAGCGCGCCAAACTCACCGCACGCCACGTCGAGGCCGCACGGAAACTTGTGGCGTCAGGCCGGTTGGAGGGGCGCGCTCACGAGCGGGCCGACGAGCAGGAGCGCGGCCTGGTGCTGCGCGTGGGCAAGCAAGGGGGGCCTGGTACCTCAAGACGGAGACCCGGACGGTCCGCCTCGGAGGGCATGGACCTTCCAGTCGCTGCGGCCCGGGAAGCGGCCCAACGATCCCGCATCGACCTGCGCCAGGGGCGGGTTCCGTCGAAGACGAACCTGCGGGTTTGAGAAGTGGCCCACCGGCGCAGGCTGTCCAACGAGGACGCCCGGCGAGAATAAGCACTGAAAGATCTCGCTTCTCGCGAAATAGGTTAAAGCATTGATCTATACATTGAATCACACGTCGAGGCGGGGTCACGCTTCAATGCCGATCCACTTCTGAGGCCGGCGACGAAACCGGGCTGAGCAGGGCGATTGCGACCACGTGCACGGCGCAGAATTTTGTACGCGACCTCAAGGAACCTGCCGTGGCACTGCTCTTGCCGACGATGGTCTCCGATCTGGGAGCGTTCCTGCCGACCTCCGGCAATCGACATGGATCAGATCCGATAGGCACGGCCGCACCGTTGGAAGCGCACGACCGCCGGACGCCATGACATCAGACGAACCGCGATCACTTCGGGGGGGTGACGATCTTAGAAATCTTGTCGCAACTCGCCTTCAGTGAAGCGGGATTCGATTGTGTCTCTACGGTCATCGCGTCGAACGCCTTGTCATAGATCCGGGCAAATTCCACCGCCGACAGCCCCTTGGTGGCGAAATCCTGCTGCAGTTTGGAGCGATGTGTCGTTGCTGTGATCCGATCGATTTTGCCACATGCCACTCCGAAGGCATCGAGCTGACCGCCCGCCTCGGCCATGGCTTCGTAATAGCCTTTCGGCGCATTCTGAGCCCACGCCGGAGCGGAAAGAACGAAGCCGAAGGCAAACGCCGCGGCGATCAGATACCCTCTATCGATCATATCCTATTCCTTCTCACATTTGGCTGGAACAGCCGGCCCCTTCACGCACGCATCCTGATCCGTTGCGAAACGATGACCGACCGTAATTCGGCGGGCCGCACCGGCTTCGACAGGATCGGAATGTCCGGCGCCCCCAGATCCTCGCGTACGCACGCCTGGTCGTGGCCGGTCATCACCAGGGCCGGTACGTCGCGGCCTGAGAGAGTCCGGATCGCCGCGATGCAGTCCGTTCCCGTCACGCCATGTCCGAGATCGAAATCGGTGATCAGGAGATCCAGATCGGCGACGGCGCCCGGGATCGCGAGTTCGGCTCGCACCTGGCACCCCCATCTACGCAGGAGGCTCGCCGTCGCGATCAAGACGGCCTCGTCATCTTCCACCAGCAGCACCCGCAAGCCGCGCAGCGTCGCAGGCGGATCGAGCGCGTGCCAAGCCTTCGCGGCAACCGGCTCGGGGATGATCGGGAGATTGTCGAAGGTCACGCAGGTTCCGCGCCCCGGTATCGAGCGGAGCTCGACCTCCACGCCCAGGAGTCGGCCGAGGCGCTGGACGATCGGCAACCCCAGGCCGACGCCCTCGATGTCAGAATCGCCCCGTCGGCGAACCTGATAGAATTCTTCGAAGACCTTGGCCTGATGTTCGACGGGGATGCCGGGCCCGCGATCGTAGACCTGGACGGCGAGCCGGCCATTCCGGCGCCGCCGGCAGGCGACGAGAACCGCGCCGCCCGGCGCATACTTGATCGCGTTGTTGACGATGTTCTGAAGCATCGTCGTGAACAGCGCCCGATCGGTCCCGACGACGACGTTGCAGGGCACGCTGCGCAGTTCGATCCCGTTGATCTGAGCGGCCTGCGAATTCTGGCGCAGAACCTCGTCAATGATCTCGTTGATCTCGACCGGTTCGAGGCGAGGCTGCACCTTGCCGCTGTCGAGCGTCGAGATGTCCAGGAGCGATTTGAACAGCCGGGATACGCTTTGCAGAGACCGCTCGATGTTGTCGACCATCTGCAGTTCCCCGGCGCCAAGCTTCGCGCTGCGCAGACAGGCGGTGAACAGACTGATGGCGTGGATCGGCTGACGCAAATCGTGGCTCGCCTGAGCCAGGAAGCGCGACTTGGACAGGCTCGCCTCCTGCTCGCGTTCGTAGGCGCCGCGCAGGCGTTTCAGCAGATCATAGATGTAGGTCGGCACCAAGATGGTGGTGAGGACAAACGTGAGAACGAGGAAGGGGTTGTCGCGCCAGTACGCGTTGACGGAGGTCGTCACCGCGATCGAGACGAGCCCGGCGACCGTCGAGATCTTCAGAGCCGTCAGACCGAACCGCAACCCGTTCCCGACGATCATGCGCAGGACGATGACGTAAAGCGGGAGGAACGGCGCGCCACCGTAGGCCATCGTGTAGGTGATCCCACCGATGTCGAGGGCGAAGGCGAGGCCGCGCCGTCTTGGACTGCTGCCCGGATGTCGCGAGATCCAAAGATACATCGCGACCGCGAGAAGCCAGTGGACCGTCAGGAGAACGGCGATGATCTTCAGGTCGGGGCCGGCGATCCCGGCGAGGACCCGGGTCAGAACGTACAGGTCGACGCATCCCATCACGACGATCCGGATGAACGCCTGCGCCTTCTCGTTACCGGAATCCTCGTCCCGCTCGCGATTCATGGCGCTCACCGGTGGACCGGCCTCGTCGGGGCGCCCGTCTGGGATCCGCTCATGCGGAAGGTCGTTCGAGAGCGATGAGCGGCCGGGGGCTCGCCATTCGGCATTGGAATCTCCTCGAGGAGACGGGACACGGGCGTTTGGCGCATTTCGATGTCCGCGGCCTCCTGCCCATCTTAGCGGTATGCGCCCACGGCCTCGTCGATCCGGTAGACGCGGTCATCCGCGTCCGTGGCGGCGCGCACCTTTCCATCCTGTCCCCTCACCGTGCCCGTGAGCGCGACGCGGATCGGCGGCCAGGACAGGAGCCCCGCAGAATCCTCCGGCGGGATGTCGAGGAGGCCCTTGCTCGCACCGAACCGGCAGGCCCCCTCGTCCTCAGGCGGGCAGCTGGCCATCTCTTCGGAACCGGCAGGAACCTCGCCGACGAACGCCCAATGCAGGGGGACCTCCCGGAACCGAAGGAGAAGGATGGAGAAGCCGTTCGACCCTGCCGTCCCGTATGACTTGAGGCGAAGTCCCATCAGCAGGCCTTCCGGCTGATCGTCCTGACCACCGACCCGCGGGCTTCGTCGACCTCCTGTGCATCCCCGTTCCCGTTTCCCGTCCCGATCCGTGAAGTCAGCGTTTCGACGCCCTTCAGCTGCCAGCGAGGGGGCTCGAGGGCGTATGTCACGGCGGCGGATCCCACCAGGGCCACGGCAGCCGCCATGCTTCGACGCGCTGAACGCCCAGCGATTTGACCGGATCGCATCATGGCATCGGGCTTTGCCACAATCCCGGCCAAGCCTACATAGGGCACGTGTACGATCCGGTTCCGGCCCGGCCGGAGCCGGTCATCTCCAGATCCCGGCATGGGCCGCCTTCGCGGCAGCGGCCGAACGAGACGGAACGTTGAGGGCGCGCAACAGGGCCGAGACGTGGATGCGGACGGTGAAGGGAGAGATGTCCAGTTCCCTGGCGATCTCCTTGTTCGTGCGTCCCTTCGCGACGAGGCGCAGAACGTCCCGCTGACGCTGCGTCAGGGACGGAAGGGGGCTGTGCGTCACGGCGATCTCCGAGGTCGCGGCTCGCCGGATCACGAACTCACCCTCGTCGATCGCCGTGATCGCCAGCGCGATCTCGCTGGCGGGCAGCGCCTTGCCGATGAACCCGTCCGCCCCTTCGGCCATCACGGTACGGATCAGCTCCTCGTCGTCGATCATCGAGACGACGACGATCGACGCCTTTTCGAACTCCTCACGCAAGCTGCGGATCGAACAGCGAGGATCGAGGCCGGGAAACAGCAGGTCGAGGATGAAGGTCTTCGGCGGCCGCCCGGCGCGGGCGAGCGCCAGAACCTGCTCCATCGTGGCGGCCTCCTGAACGAGCGCTTCCGGAAAGAGGCGTTCGGCGACGTGCCTCATCCCTTCGCGGAACAGCGGATGGTCGTCAGCGACGATGACGGTCTCGGCTCCTCGATCCGTCATCTCGCGTACGCTCATGTCACTGGGAGCACCTTCCATCGTTCCGTGCCAAGCGTTGGATGGCCGGCATGCCCATCACGGGCCGGGCGCGGCATAGCTCATATGCACTACTAGATCGATTTCCGAGGCCTGACTAGAAGTTTGCTCATGCCTAGCGGCAGGAAAAAATCCGTTTCTTTTCATAATAAGAATTATCTACCCTCAGATGTTATGGTAAAATATATTGATATAGGTACAGAATTTGTGGTAATAGTTTGCAGAGAGATTAATGATTTTGGATGCTGAGCGCCAAGCGCAGGCAAACACTGCCGCGTCCCGCGAGAAGTCGGCAGCGCCTGTCGCGGCCGGTGCGAAGCCGGGTTTGTCTCCGGCCCTCGTCGGCGGCGTGGTGGCGGCCGGCGGCGAAACGGTGGGAACCGTGGATCGCCCGGCTCTCAATCTCGTCAAGAAGGGCGACATCGAGAAGGCAGCCGAGCCCCTGATGTCGGAAAGGCCAAGGGTCTCTACGAGTTGCCCAACCCCATGGCCGGCCCCGTGGTGATCACCTGCAGCGCCCAGACGTCCAACAGCACCTACACCGTCCGCTTCCGCACGGATGGCGGCAAGCCGGTCCTGGAGCGGTCCAGCCCCGGCTGAGCGCCCGCCACGACACGCCCGTCCCGAAGCCGAGGAGAAGCCCCATGAAACACCGTCTCCCGAACTTGGCCTTGCGATCCTTGGCCCTGCGATCCTTGGCGCTCGCCGGCTTGGCCGGCCTCCTCGGGCATGGCCTCGTGCTGCCGGCGCAGGCGGAGACCGAGAACAAGACCGCCCGCCCGGGCCAGCGGATCTTCCTCCAGGGCTTCACCCATTACTTTCCCCAACAGGGGTGCCGCTCCAAGGCAGCTTCGGTCAGCCTCGTCTCCCCACCGCGCGGCGGACGGGCCGAAACACGGCGGGAGCTGAGAGTCCTCGGCAACAACATCGACGAGCGGGGCGCCACGATCCGGAAGGTGGATGGCTGCGAGGACGTGAAGAAGGATTCGATGTCGATCTTCTATACCGCACGGCCCGATTTTTCCGGTCTCGACACGCTGTCCGTCGACGTGACCTTCAGTAACGGTACGACGGTCCCCTACACCTTCCGGATCACGGTGCCGGAGGGCGAACGCCGCCAGGCTCCCGCCGTCTCGCAGGCGCCCGCCCCGCGCGGCAACGGCGCGGGCCAGGCCGCCGGGACCACCGCGACGGCACCGGCGGCGAAGGCCGCCAGCACCGGCGACTTCCTGCGCGACACGGTTCGCGGGGCGACACCCGCGCCCCGGCAGGCGCCGGAATCTCCCCCTGCGAAGGCGGCGAATGTGCCCGGCGCCACCGCCGCCGCGCCGCCCGCGCGGATCGAAGCCCCGACGTCTCCGCCCGCCCCGCGAG
>NZ_NKUG01000185.1 GCF_014845095.1 Methylobacterium bullatum
CTTCAGCGCGGCCTCGGGCGAGCGCCAGACTGGGTGCGAGGACGGATCGCCCGGCACCCGCAGGCCCTTGCGCTCGCGCAGCATGGGCTCGTCCTCGGCATGGAAGGCGGCCCGGCGCCGGGTGCGCTTCAGGATCTCCGTCACGCCGGCATTGTCCTCGACCAGGAGCGCGCCGGTAGAGGAGCCGACGAACACCTTGATCCCCGCAGCACCCGGCAGGCGCTCGAGGATGGCGACCTCATGGGCGTTCTCGTGGGTGCCGCCGACCCAGAAGGCGAAGTCGCAATGCATGCGGTGGTGCCCACGCGCCACCTTGTCGGCGAGGGTCTCGGCGCCGGTGGTCAGCGGGTTGGTGTTGGGCATCTCGAACACGGCGGTCACGCCGCCCATCACCGCCGCGCGGGAGCCCGATTCGAGGTCTTCCTTGTGGTCGAGGCCCGGTTCGCGGAAATGGACCTGGGTGTCGATGACACCCGGCAGCAGGTGCAGGCCGGTGCAATCCTGGCGCTCGCCCTCCGCCCGGGACAGGTCGCCGATGGCGGCGATACGGCCGTTTCGAATGCCGAGATCGGCGGTGTGCTCGCCGTCGTGATTGACGATCCTGCCGCCGGTGAGGAGGAGATCGAAGGGCTGGTCCATCGGGGTCGCTCCTGAACGGCGTTGAGACGCGGGTGGCGGCGGCTTATGTCAGCCTCGCGCGGCGTGCAACGCCGTGTCCTGCCGACAGGCCCGCCGGCGCATCGCCACGATGCGCGCCGGAGGGGCCTTTGCAGGATGACCTTCGAGGAGTTGCCATGCCGATCGCCCTGCTGCCGGACCGCGCCGTCATCGTCATCGCGGGCGAGGAGGCCGCGAGTTTTCTCCAGGGCGTGGTGACCTGCAATATCGAGACCCTCGAACCGGGTGAGGCTCGGCTCGGCGGGCTGCTGACCCCGCAGGGCAAGATCCTGTTCGATTTCCTGATCTGGCGCTCCGGCGACGGCTTCCGCCTGGATTGCCCGGCCGATCAGGCCCCGGCGCTCGCCAAGCGCCTCACGCTCTACCGCCTGCGCGCCAAGGTGACGATCGCCGTCGACCCGACCCTGGGGCTCGCCGCCGCCTGGGGCGGGGCCGAAACCGCCGCCGCCACCGAGCGCCTCCGCGACGGGCGCCTCCCGGCGTTGGGCGAGCGCCTCGTCTTCGCCGAGGGCGCGTTCTCGGCCGATGCCACCGAGGCGGATTACCACGCCCACCGCATCGCCCTCGGCATCCCCGAGGGCGGACGCGACTTCGCCTATGGCGATGCCTTCCCGCACGAGGCGCTGATGGACCAGCTCGCCGGCGTCGATTTCAGGAAGGGCTGCTATGTCGGCCAGGAGGTCGTGTCGCGCATGCAGCATCGCGGCACCGCGCGCACCCGCATCGTTCCGGTGATCTCCCGCGACGGGGAGGCCGTGACCTCCGGCGCGGAAGTGACCGCCGGACCGCGCGGGCTCGGCACGATCGGCAGCGTGTCGGGCGCCCGCGGTCTCGCCATGCTCCGCCTCGACCGCCTCGCCGATGCGGTCGCCGCCGGCGAGCCGGTGCGCGCCTGCGCGACGATCCTCGGTGTCGAGAAACCCTCCTTCGCCACCTTCGCCTTCCCGGAGGTGACGCCGGCCGGGTGATCGGTAGCGACAATGACACTCGGTGAGTGGAGGCGAAGCCGGAGCGACGGTGAGGGGGCGATTCCGGACGAGGCTCCTTGGGCCGAGCCCCCTCACCTTCGGCTGCCGCCTCGCCGCGCCGACGACGGGGTCGTCGCGGCCCTCTCCCCGCGTGCGGGGAGAGGGGATGCGCACCTGATCGCTCCTGGCGACGACCCGGCCTCCGGGCGTTCTCGGCCCATCTGGCGTTCTTGATCCGTTCCGATTATTCTCGATCCCATGCCGCACGATTCCACAGGCCTGATCCATCATTCCGACGGCTGCCCGCGCTGCTGGTGGGCCGGGCTCGATCCGGTCTACGTCGCCTATCACGACACCGAATGGGGCGTGCCCGAGCATGACGGCCGGGCGTTGTACGAAAAACTGATCCTCGACGGGTTCCAGGCCGGCCTGTCCTGGATCACCATCCTGCGGCGGCGCGAGGGATTCCGCCGGGCGTTCGCCGGGTTCGACCCGGAGGCCATCGCGCGGTTCACGCAGGCCGATGTCGAGCGCCTGATGCAGGATACCGGGATCATCCGGAACCGCGCCAAGATCGTCGGGACCATCGCGGGCGCCCGCGCCTTCCTCGCCATCGAGGAGCGCGGCCCCGGCTTCTCGCGCTTCCTGTGGGACTTCGTCGAGGGCCAGCCGATCCAGGGCCGGGCGACGGACCGGGCTGGCATCGCCACCGAGACGGAGATCTCGCGGGCCATCTCGCGCGCCCTCAAGAGCGAAGGGTTCAGCTTCTGCGGCCCCACCATCGTCCATGCCTTCATGCAGGCGGTGGGCATGGTGAACGACCATCTCGCCGGGTGCCATCGACACGCCCCCTGCGCCGCCATGGGGGCGGGCCGATGAGCGCCACCGCCCCCCGCGCCTGGCAGCGGATGCTGTCGGGCCGGCGCCTCGACCTCCTCGATCCCTCGCCGCAGGACATCGAGATCGCCGACATCGCCCACGGTCTCGCCCGCGTCGCTCGCTGGAACGGCCAGACCGCCGGGCCGCACGTCTTTTCCGTGGCCCAGCACGCACTTCTGGTGGAGGCCATCGGCGCGGATCTGGCCCCCGGCCGGACCCGGATGCAGCGCCTCGAACTCCTGCTGCACGATGCCCCGGAATACGTGATCGGCGACATCATCTCGCCGTTCAAGGCGGCGATCGGACCGTCCTACAAGGGTGTGGAACTGCGCCTGATGGCGGCGATCCGCCAGCGCTTCGGCCTGCCGGAGCCCGACGAGGACGAGGTTCGCCTGGTCAAGCGCGCCGATGCGATGGCGGCCCATCTCGAAGCCACCCGCCTCGCCGGCTTTTCGGCGGACGAGGCCAGCGCGGTCTTCGGGCATCTGCACCCGGCGGCCCCAGAGGCGCAGGCGCTGATCGAGCCCTGGCCGACCGCCGAGGCTCAATCGAGGTTCCTTTCACGTTTTCAGGTTCTTACGAGCGCTTCCTGATGTCGGATATCCACGTCTGCCCCCTGTCGCAACTGCCCCGGATTCTGGAGAGCACCGGGGCGAGCCACCTGATGACGCTGATGAAGATCGGCACCGCCATCGCACGCCCGGAGGGCATCGCCGACGGGCGCCATTGCGTGGTCGAGGTCAGCGACATCGTCGCCCCCCTCGACGGGCATGTCCTGCCGGGCGAGGTTCATGTGCGCCGCATCCTCGATTTCGCTGCCTTCTGGGACCGGGACCGGCCGCTGCTGATCCACTGCTATGCCGGGATCAGCCGCTCCACGGCGGCGGCCTACATCGCCGCCTGCGCCCTTGCGCCGGAACGGGACGAGGCCGAGATCGCCCGTGCCCTGCGCGCCGCATCGCCTTCGGCGACGCCCAATGCCCTGTTCGTGGAGATCGCCGACCGTCTGCTTGGGCGCGGAGGACGGATGTCCGCCGCCATCGCGGGGATCGGGCGGGGCGCCGACGCGTTCGAGGGAAATCCCTTCGCGCTCGCGCTGGGGTAAGGGCCAAGGCCGCGATCAGCTTATAATTGTGATGAATCGAGTGTGGCCGAAACGACGCCACCCTTGACGAAGTGCTTGCCGATGGAGCAGCCAACGCCCCCCTGGGCTTGTCGGGCAGGCAGCCGCAGGCTTAGACCGGCACAATGAGGGGTACCCTGGGATGACCGCAGCGCGATCCGCCGTGGCGGCGACAACCGATTCGAAGGTGTCCGACGAGGGACTCGACCTGCCGTTCGAGAAGGCGCTCGAACAGCTCGAGGAGATCGTGCGACGCCTGGAGAAGGGGGATGTGCCCCTCGACGAATCGGTAGCGATCTACGAGCGCGGCGAGATCTTGAAGCGGCATTGCGAAGGTCTGTTGCGCAAGGCCGAGGCGCGGATCCAGACGATCACGCTCGGGCCCGACGGGGGCGCGGCGGGTGTCGCTCCCCTCGATGTCGGCTGAAGCCACGGGGTCGCGATGATCCATGGTTTCATGAAAATTATTCATCTGCCGCAACAAGTTGCGCGCTTATCTTCCCTCCGGACGTGAGGTTGATTCTGTGTCACGGATAGAAACCTCGATCCTCGACGGGCTTGACGAGACGTCTGCTCTTCGCGCGCTTCCCGAGAGCCAGCTTCAGGCGGTGGCGGACGCTGTGCGTCAGGAGATGATCGACGCGGTTTCGGTGACGGGCGGTCACCTCGGGTCGGGTCTGGGCGTGGTCGAGCTGACGGTGGCCCTGCATCACGTGTTCGAGACGCCCGACGACCGGATCGTGTGGGATGTCGGGCACCAGGCCTATCCGCACAAGATCCTCACGGGGCGGCGCGACCGGATCCGGACCCTGCGCCAGCCGGGCGGGCTGTCGGGCTTCACCAAGCGGTCGGAGAGCGTCTACGACCCGTTCGGGGCGGCGCATTCCTCCACCTCGATCTCGGCGGCGCTCGGCATGGCGGTGGCGCGCGACCTCGACGAGGCGTCGGCCAAGGCCAAGGGCGCGCCCGCGCCCAGGCGCCGCAACATGATCGCGGTGATCGGCGACGGCTCGATGTCGGCGGGCATGGCCTACGAGGCGATGAACAATGCCGGGGCGCTGCATTCGCGCCTGATCGTGATCCTGAACGACAACGACATGTCGATCGCCCCGCCGGTGGGGGCGATGTCGGCCTATTTCGCCAGGCTCGCCTCGGGCGGGACCTATCGCGGCCTGCGCGAGACCGCCAAGCAGCTCGGCAAGCTCTTGCCGAAGGCGATCTACCAGCGCGCGGCGGCGGCGGAAGAGTACGCCCGCTCCCTGGTGGTGGGCGGCGGCACGATGTTCGAGGAGATGGGCTTCCATTATGTCGGCCCGGTCGATGGCCATAACCTCGACCACCTGCTGCCGATCCTGAAGAACGTGCGCGATTCGGACCAGGGGCCGATCCTGCTCCACGTGGTGACCCAGAAGGGCAAGGGCTATGCCCCGGCCGAGGCGTCGGCCGACCGCTACCACGGGGTGGTGAAGTTCGACGTGCTGTCGGGCGTCCAGGCCAAGGCCAAGCCGAACGC
>NZ_NKUG01000186.1 GCF_014845095.1 Methylobacterium bullatum
GGCTGGCGCTCCACCGGGCGCGGGCGCGAGACCGGCCGGGGCACGCCGTCCGCGCCGAGCTGCGGCGTGAACTTCAGCAGCGGCTGGCAGATGCGCTTGAGGCCGCGCGGGTCGTGGCGGGCGAGATCCACGTGGATATGGTCGTAGTGGAACACGTTGGAGCCGGGGGCGAGCACGGTGGAGAAGCGTGCGCAGGCGCCGATGAACACCTCGCGCAGAAAACCCTGCTCGGCCTCGGTGCCGCGCCAGCCACCCTTCACGGTGATGACGTAGCCGTCGGCGAGCTTGAACGACATGATGTCGACGGCATTGCCGAACGAATGCTCCGAGAGCTTGGCGCCGGCCTGGTTGTTGCGGCCGCGGCAGGCATAGGAGCCGGCGTTGATCTCGGCCACGGGCTGGCCGAAATACAGGTTGGCGGCGGGCTGGATCGTATCCGCCAGCCATGCCTCGGCCTCGGCCAGGGCCGGGCAGGCCAGCGTCATCCGCTGTTTCAGGGCGACCGAGCCCTTGCCGAGACGGGTGATCCGATAGGGCTGCAGCATGCCGCAGACGCCGGGACCGGCGATCTCCTTCACCGGCGTCACGAACTCGGTGGTCTCCACCAGTCGCTTGGCGTTGCAGGCCTGTTCGGTCTGGTCGCGCCAGGCCTCGCGGCTCTCGAACGGGCTGCGTCCACAGCCGGTGAGACCTGCGCCGATAAGTCCGAGAACGGAAAACGCGAGTACGCTACGCCACATGTCGGAACAATGGGCAGCTTTTCGTAAAGCGTTCGTCAACGATGCCGAGTGATCGCTCACCTGTGTATGAGTGTGGACGGCCGAGGCTTCCCTCTTGCGCGGCCGGAAGCGCAAGTCGCGCCGGGACGCTTGAGCGCGCCCCGCGCCCGGTCTATCGCAGCCTCACCGATGATCCCGCCGACGGCACCGATGCGTCCCTGGAAACAGGCTGTGGCCCGGGCCTTCGACGGGGCGGACGATTACGATGCCGCGGGAATCATCCAGGCGGAGGTCGCTGCGCGGCTGGCGCAGCGCATCGCCGCCCTGCCCCTTCCCCCGTCGCCACACATTCTCGAGATCGGCTGCGGCACCGCCTTCCTCACGCGGGCCGTCCTCGCTCATGTGACGCCCGGCCTGATGGTGGCATCGGATCTGTCCCCCGCCATGATCCGCCGGGCTCGCGAGCGCATGCAGCATCGGCCGGATTTGGCCTTTCTCGTCATGGACGGCGAGCGGCCCTGCCTGGCGCCGGGCTTCGACCTGATCTGTTCGAGCCTGGCGGCGCAATGGTTCGAGGATCTGGAGAGCGCGCTCGGCCGCCTTTCCGGCCTGCTGGCTCCCGGCGGGTTCCTCGCGGTGACGACCCTGGCGTCCGGCACGTTCCGCGAATGGCAAGCGGCGCATGACGCCGTCGGCCATCGCCCCGCCACACCGTCCTATCCGACGGCGGAGGCCCTGGCCCGGCTCCGATTCTCCGGCTGCACGAGCAACGTGTTCCTGGAGCCGGTCGTCGAGACACATGCCGACGGCCGGGCCTTCCTCCGATCGCTTCGCACCATCGGGGCGGGAACGCCGGGCATCGTCCGTCCCCTGTCGCCCGGCGCGTTGCGGACGGTGATCAGGCAGTTCGAGAGGGGAGGGGCGGCGATCACGTACGAGGTCGCCACCCTGGAGATCCGACGCGATCCCTGACATGGAAACGGCGGGGCTCTCGCCCCGCCGCACTGCGTTCCGGTCTCGGAGAACGCTCCGACCTACGAGGCCAGGAAGACGCTCGCGGTGCCGACGATCGTCCAGATCAGGCCGCCCGCGAAGGCACCGATCATGGCGTAGGAAAAGCCCTTCAGAACCATGCTCGTCCCTCTCGCCTCAGAGGATCAGCAGCGGTTTCCGCCGGAGGTCTGACCGTATTGCTGGACCGGGAAATTCTGCTGGTTGGCATTGCCTTCGGCGGCCGAGCTCATCGGGCAGCCGAGATAGGCGGGCGGGCGGCTGACCTCCCTGAGGGAGCCCGTCTCGGTGACGTCATAGGGCGAGAAAGCGGTGTAGCGCGAGGGGCGCTCGAACGCCGTTGCAGAAGAGATCGAAGCAGCGCCAAGCACAAGAGCGGTAGCGACGGCGGCGATACGGTTCATCATGGCGTTTTACAAGTTCCTTTACAGTGCGGACCAGATGTTTGGCACGCTTCTCTCTGTATGAAACTGATATAGGAAGTCTCTTTCCTCCATGACGTGCCACGCCACACGAACCATGCGGGATTAAGAGTGCCTCACAAAACTCCCGGTCACCGTCGGTTCTCGCTCACGGCACGACGGAGCAGCGGGAGATTTGTGAGAGACACTCAGTGACGAGCCTGCCGATGGCATCGGACCGGATACGATTCAGCGCGCGACGGCGTAGAGCCGGGGCCCGGAAGCCTCGCTCACCGTCCCGGCCGAGATCCAGTTGAGACCGCTCGCGCCGGAGCCGGCAAGGAGATCGCGAAAATCCTCCGAGATGGCGATCGGGAGGTCCACGGCCTTGGCCCGTGCCTCGATGCGGGCGAGGGTGTTCATCGCCGGGCCGAGCACGGTGAATTCCGCGCGATGACCGTCGTCGAACACGCCGACGAGGACGTCGCCGGCATGCAGCGCGATGGTGACGCGCAAGGAGGGAAGGCCTTTCTCCGCGAGGCGCCGGTTGAGGGCCGCCAGCCGCAGCTGGACCGCCTCGGCACAGGTGAAGGCCGCGCGCGCCTGCGCCTGGGGAGGGCCGACGAGGAACTGGGCCAGCACCCCGTCGCCGATATACTTGTCGACGATGCCGCCGCGTTCCGTCACGGCCCGATGCGTCAGGGCGCGCATCTCCATGAGGACCTCCACCACCTGCTGGGGAGGCCGAGTCCGCGTCAGCGCCGAGAAGCCGCGGATGTCGAGGGCGAACAGGCAGGCATGACGCTCCTGGACCTCGCCCGGACCGCCGCCCTGCGCCAGATCCTCGGCGACGGCGGCCGGCACGAAGCGGGTGAGGATCAGGCGCTCCCGCTCCAGCCGGAACGTCGCCGCCACCGCCCAGGTCAGCCGCCGCACGCCGTCGAGGACCACGAGGCTGGCGACCATGAAGGTGAGAAGCCCCGGCACCTCCTCGTCGAGGGTGACGTGGGGTCCCAGATGATGGCTCTCGGGCGAGAGATAGACGAACAGGATGGCGCCGCCCCACCCCGCCGTCACCAGACCGGCGAAGAGGCAGGTGTGCCAGACGCGCATGGTGAGCGCGGTCTGCAGCAGGATCAGGAAGGCCGGGATCCGGCTGACCGCGGCGGCTGCCTCCTCCGTGTCGGCGGCGCCCAGAAACATGTGCTCGACGAGGACGTAGATCGCGACGCTGGCATTGAGGAGGGTCGAGCCCCAGCCGAGCCACCCTCGGCTCGGGCCCACGGGGATGCCGGTACCCGGTGCCGTTCGCAGGCTGAGCAGCGCCAGGAGGATCGAGGCCCCGGCATAGACCGACAAGACGATCCAGTGTCCCAGCCCGTGGATCGATCCGTCATAGGTCTGCGCGGTGGCGAGCAGGACCAGGACGATGAGCAACTGCAGGGCGAAGGACCGGCCGCTCGATGCCTGCTGCAGATGCGCGATGGTCGGCGAACGCGGCTCTTCCCCGTTTGCCCGGTCTCGATCCCCGGTTCTCAATAGGCTGTCTCCTCCTGCCCCATCGGCCGCCCCTCATGCCGGATGCAGCCCATGCAGGCCATCGGTGGAGATTGCCGCATGCCGGGCACCGGCTTTCGGGAGGGGTATGCGCCCGGATCGCCTCAGTTGGCGTCGGACGGCGTTCCGTCGCCGCGCCGCAGGAGGAACACGCCTTGCGCGCCGAACAGGTTCCAGACCCACCACGGCATGGAGATCCGCATCGGCCGGCCCCGCGCGTTGAGCGCCGTGGCCTTCTCGATCTCGGCCCCCACGGTCCGGCACAGGCCGACGAAGTCGCGGATGGTGCAATGGTGGATGTTCTGGGTCTCGTACCACTCCTCCGGCATCAGCTCGGTCACCGGCATCCGCCCCCGGAAGGCGAGTTCCGAGCGGACCCGCCAATGGCCGAAATTCGGGAACGAGATCACCACCTGCCGGCCGATGCGGAGCAGGTGCTCCAGCACGATGCGCGGGTTGCGCGTCGCCTGGATGGTCTGGGACAGGACCACCACGTCGAAGGCGTCGTCGGGGTAATTGGCGAGATCGGTGTCGGCGTCGCCCTGGATCACCGGCAGGCCACGCGCCAGGCAGGCGTTGACGCCCTCGCGGGAGAGCTCGATGCCGCGCCCGTCGACGCCGCGCCGGTCGCGCAGCAGCGCGAGCAGGGTTCCGTCGCCGCAGCCGATATCGAGGACGCGGGCGCTCGGCGGCACGAGACCGAGCACGACGAGATGGTCGACGCGGGCGCCGTCGCTGCGCGGCAGCGTGTCGGTCGTGCTCCAGGGGGCGAGGGCCACGCGACTCACCGACGTCACAAGCCCCTCGCCCGGGCCGCGGCGTCGATGAAGCCCTTCGCGGCGTTGAACATCACCGGCTCGTCGAGGAGGAAGGCATCATGCCCCTTGTCGCTCTCGACCTCGACGAAGGCGACCGAGGCCGAGGCCGCGTTCAGCGCATGCACGATGGCGCGGGAATCCGCCGTGGGAAACAGCCAGTCGGAGGTGAAGGACATCACGCAGAACCGCGTCCGGGTGTTGCGGAAGGCGTTGGCGAGCACGCCGCCATGATCGGCCGCGAGGTCGAAATAATCCATGGCGCGGGTCAGGTAGAGGTAGGCGTTGGCGTCGAACCGCTCGACGAAGCTCAGGCCCTGGTGGCGCAGGTAGCTCTCGATCTGGAAATCGGCGTTGAACGAGAAGGTCGGCGCGGACCCGCCCTGGAAGCGGCGGCCGAACTTGCGGTGCAGGGCCGGCTCGGAGAGATAGGTGATGTGGGCGCCCATCCGCGCCACGCCGAGGCCCTTGGCGGGGCGCGTGCCGGCTTCGAGGTAGCGTCCTTCCGCCCAGGCCGGGTCGGCCATGATCGCCTGACGGCCGACCTCGTGGAAGGCGATGTTCTGCGCCGAATGCCGGGCGCCGGTGGCGATGGGCATCGCGGCGAAAACCCGGTCGGGATAGAGCGCCGCCCATTGCAGCACCTGCATGCCGCCCATGGATCCGCCGACGCAGAGGAACAGGTCGCGGATGCCGAGCCGGTCGAGGAGCATCGCCTGGCCCCGCACCATGTCGCGGATCGTCACCAGCGGAAAGTCGAGGCCGTAGGGCTTGCCCGTGGCGGGATCGGTGGAGGCCGGGCCGGTGGAGCCCATGCAGGAGCCGATCACGTTCGAGCAGATGACGAAGTAGCGGTCGGTATCGATGGGCTTGCCCGGTCCCACCAGCGTCTCCCACCAGCCGCGCTTGCCCGTCACCGGATGGGTGTGGGCGAAATGCTGGTCTCCGGTGAGCGCATGGCAGATCAGCACCGCGTTCGACCGGTCGGCGTTGAGGGTGCCGGCCGTCTGGTAGGCGATCCGGAACGGCGCGAGATCGACGCCGGCATCCATCGCGAGCGGTTCGTCGAGGCCGAACGAGGCCACCGGGCTTCGCGGATCGAGGGAGGGCGGCGCATCCGTCGGGATGCCGTCCTGGCGGATGTTCCCCTCGTCGGGCCTTGCGAGACTGTCGAGCGACATGGTCATCAGGCGTCTTCGCGCGTTGTTCGCCGATTCGCTTTCGCGGTGATGCGAGGGGGGCGGCCGGTCGCCACCCCATCGACGCGTCGCGAAGGTCCATCCCCATCGGTGCCCGGCCCAGCCGGACGACATGTGGGCGTAATGTGCGTATGCACGGGCGTCAACGAAAGGGGCCGCGCGCGAGAAGGTCACAACCGGTGCTCTGGTCCTCGGGCTTCGGGAAACGTAGACACGATCGGCCGTCTCCCTCATGCGGGGTCGGCAAGATCCATACCCGATCCATACCCGCCGCCGGACGCGACAGCCCGCATGCGCTTCACCACGAGACCCGCACCGCCCCTCGACAATCTCGCCGAGCTGCGCGCCGAGATCGACCGGATCGACGCGGAGATGCATGCCCTGCTGATCCAGCGCGGCTCGATCATCGACCGGCTCATCGCGGTCAAGCGCACCTCGGCCAGCGGCTCGGCCTTCCGGCCCGGCCGCGAGGCCTCGATGATGCGGCGCGTGGCCGAGCGCCATCGCGGGCTGCTCCCCCTCGACACCGTGGAGGGGATATGGCGGGTCATCATCGCCACCTTCACCTGGGTCCAGGCCCCGTTCAGCGTCCATGCGGACGTGTCCGGCGGCGACGCACCGATGCGCGACTCGGCGCGCTTCCATTTCGGATTCACGGTGCCCTACCGGCCGCATCCCACCTGCGCGGCGG
>NZ_NKUG01000187.1 GCF_014845095.1 Methylobacterium bullatum
CGTCGACCAGGCCGCCCCGGTCTTTGGTAACTTCTCGATCTCTGAAGACCTCGGCTCAAGTGGTACGGACTACATCACTCGCGATAACACTCTGTCCGTGAGTGGATCGGTCACCGGGGCTGCCACCGGCGCCTTCGTTACCGTGGACGTGATGAATGGTAGCCAGCTCGTCACCACCCTGATCGGTCAGGTTCAGGCGAATGGTACCTTCACGACCAATACCAGCGGAGTCCTTTCCAGCACTGGAGTTGCGGGTACGAACTACACGTTCACGGCCTCAGTCACGGACCCGAGCGGCAACACGGCGAGCGAGAGCTTTGGCGTCGTCGTCGATCGTCAGACAACCGCCTCTACTGTTGGACTGACGGTGGCTTCCGACAGTGCTGCTGTCGATGGGATCACTAACGACGCCACGCCGGACTTCACAGGTACGGCAGAGGCCGGCGCGACCGTCGGTGTGTTCCTGGACGGCGAACTTGTTGGTACGGCGGTTGCCAACAGCAGCGGCCAATACACCCTGGCCTTCGCCGACACGGGTCTCGATCCGCTTACCAACGGCACCTACACGCTGACCACCATCACAACGGACGTCGCTGGCAACATCAAGCCAAGCACGCAAAGCACGCCATTCACGGTCGACACCATTGTGCCGACCGCCACGATCACCCTGGCCGACAGCGCGCTGATCGCTGGTGAGACCACCCTGGTGACGATCACCTTCTCGGAGGCGGTCACGGGCTTCGCGTTCAGCGACCTGACCACCGGCAACGGCACGCTAAGCGGGCTGAGCGCCGCCAGCACCAACCCAGTCACGGGAGCGGTGACCTACACCGCGACGCTGACCCCGGCGGTCAGCACGGAAGCCACCGCCAACGTCATTAGCCTGTCCACGGGCTACACCGACGCGGCCGGCAACACCGGCACCGTGGCGGCCAGCGCCGACTACGCCGTAGATACCAAGGTACCGACAGTGGCTTCTGTGTCTGTATCTGGGCCTGGTATCGCAGATGGATCAGGAACGTTGGTTACTGGTCAAACAGTGTCTTTCGCTTTCGATATATCTGAGGCAGTACGTGTAGCCGGCATTGCTGGGTTGGTCTTAAACCTGAGCAACGGAGCTACCGCGAGCTACAACCAGTCTAAGTCAAATTCGACAACCCTTACTTTTGATTACACAGTACTGGTCGATCAGGTTGCCGGTGATATTAGGGTAGAAAGTGTTTCTGCCAATGGAGCTGTGATTACCGATCTAAATGGTAACCCATTCGATGTTGACGGATTTATTGTAAATCCTGCTGGTACTCTGAAGATAGACGGATATACTGGAACGCAAGGAAGCGAGACCTTCCGTGGTACTGCGGGAGCCGAAACCTTTATCGGATTGGGCGGCGACGATACCTACTTGGTCAATAACGTTGATGACCAAGTAATTGAGGCAATTAATGGAGGTACTGACACTGTCCGGACGAGCGTGGATTATATGCTCATGGCAGGCCAAGAGATTGAGGTGCTGCGCGCCTCAGGAACGGTCGGTCTGAGGCTCACCGGCAATGAGTTTGACAACAGAATCGTTGGAACGTCTGGGAACGACGTCATCAACGGTAAAGCGGGAGCAGACTTGCTGTTCGGGGGGCTTGGCGACGACGATTATTATGTCGACAACGTGAACGACCTAGTGACCGAAGCCGCTAATGCGGGTAAAGACACTGTCTATACATCTGTCAGTTACACACTGAAGGCCGGCCAGGAGATCGAAACTCTGCGAGGCTTGGGTTCGACAGGTCTGACGCTCACCGGCAACGAGTTTGGCAACAAGCTCGTTGGAACTGACGGTAATGACATCCTGAACGGTAAAGCAGGAGCAGACACGCTGTTCGGTGGCCTTGGCAACGACAAATACTATGTTGACAATGCGAACGATCAGGTGACTGAGGCGGCCGGTGAAGGTAGCGATATCGTCTATACCAGCGTCAGCTACGCACTGGTTGCTGGTCAAGAGATCGAAACCTTGTCATTCATTGGCTCAAAGGGCCTCACTCTGACCGGTAACGAACTTGCCAACACCATCCTCGGAGGCGCTGGAAAGGACGTGCTCGTCGGCGGACTTGGCCGGGACGTGCTAACCGGTGGTGCTGGAAGCGACACCTTCACCTTCCAGACACTGAACGATACTGCCACTGGAACCGCGACACGCGACATCATCCAGGACTTCAAGATTGGAACGGACCACATCGATCTGTTCGCGATCGATGCCAATTCGAAAATTTCTGGTGACCAGTCGTTCTCGTTTATCGGCGCGGGCGCTTTCACCAAGGAGGCGGGACAGCTCCACACAATCCAATCCGGTGGCTCGACCATCGTCGAGGGTGACGTGGATGGAAACGGAAAGGCGGACTTCCAGATCGTTCTCAGGAACGTGGTAGATGCCCTGCACGCAAATGACTTCCTCCTCTAGTCGCGGCGACTGATACGAACGACTGACTTCAGTACAGCCGAAAGAAGCCGAAGGCAAAGCGAGGAAAAACGACAGGCGCAGAGCAGGTGGTGGAAAATCTACCATCCGCTTTGCGCCATTTTTTATCGACAATATTGAAGGTACTCTGGAGTTTAAGGGCCTTTCGCAGGCTGAAATTTATGCACATAAAGATCGTATCCGCTTGGTTTTCAGGTTTTGTTGACCACCTGAAATCCGAAGCTATTCCCGAGTAGCTTATTCTGCTCGCGGACGGTCCACATGCCGGCGAAGCCAAAGCCTTTGCGCAGTCACATCCTCTACGAGACAGCCACCACAACTAAGATGGCCTACCGCTATGGTAGTGCTCCGCGCGGCCAATGCTGTCAGGTTGCCGTACCCCATGGGCATGACAGTAAGCGTCCCGTCATCATGAAGTGACGATCAGTCTTTTGCCCACGGCTCAAGAGCATAGTTTCAGTGGGAACCAAGCTTCTCGGCCGGAGCCAAATGCGAGTGAGGAAATTCGGTCACATTGAATCATCTGTCATATTTAGTACAGAGGGATTTGATGTATATTGCATGTCTAGTATCTCTTCTATATGTAAAATCGTAATGTCAGCTCGGCTTATAAATATAGCTTAAAAGTTAGGTATGATTTATGCGCTTTGATTTTAATCGGTTTGGCAAACCAGTAGTATTCTCCTTGCTCTGTTTTGTTTGCGTTTTTTACTTAAGTGGAATTTTTGTAATGGCGTTGGCTGCTAGTTCAGTGCCGTTCTTGTTAGGCTATCTAGACATATTTCCCAAATTTGGATATGTATTGACAGTGCTTGTATTTCTTCTGACAGTTGTTGTTATATTAATACCAGATTACATTAAATAATCAATTTCTTACAATGTTGGTAATATTATTGAGCAGGCAAAGACTGAATTTGAAAGACGTTAGTGGCAAATCCTATTTCCCTGCGGGCAATCCGTGCTGCGGTCGTCGGCCTGGATGGGTCGAGTGGGGCAAGGGCGAAGCTTATAGGTCCGGTCAGCCTCGCTCGTTTCCAGACTTCAACCCTCTTCTACCGATTGTTGCACTGAGTGGCGCATTTCGATTGACACTGATGTTGCACTAAGTGATACGCGTATCAGAAAGTGCAACACGGACGGCCCGATGATCCGCAGCTTCCACGACCGGATGACGGAGGCGGTGTTCCAGGGCCGCTGCCCGAAAGGCTTCCCGGCCGACCTCTTCAAGGTCGCCCGGCGCAAGCTCCGCGCCTTGCACAACGCCGTCGACTTGAAAGACCTCAAGGCGCCACCATCGAACCGGCTTCACCCCCTAATCGGAGATCGCGCCGGCCAGCATGCCATCGCTGTCAATGACCAGTTCCGCATCGTCTTTGTCTGGAAGGATGCGGGCCCGGAACGAGTCGAGTTCACCGATTACCACTGAGCTGAGGAGGGCTCTGTCATGTCCGATACGATCAGCATTACCACCCTTCGCCAAGCCTTCGAGGTTGGGGAGGACGTCGGGCGCCTGGCGCCGCTCCATCCCGGGGAATTCCTGCGGGAGGAGTTCATGGTTCCGCTCAAGCTGAGCGCCGGAGCGGTCGCCAAGGCGCTCGGCCTCCCCCGCTCACGCATCGAGCGCATCGTGAAGGAGGAGATCGGCATCAGCACCGACACCGCCCTCCGGCTGGCTCGGTACTTCGGCACCTCGCATCAGTTCTGGCTCAACCTCCAGGCCGATTTTGAGAGTGAGACCTTGCTTTCCGAGATCGGCCCGGAGCTGGCTCGCATCGAGCCGCTGCCGGCTGTTGCGGCCTAGTCCCGATCCGGGCCGGGCTGGTTCAGCCTGTTTGTTCGTCTGCTAACCAGCTCGCCGGCATCATCCTGGCGAGCCAAGTTGCGTATCGGCTCACTGTGAGATGGACGATCCACCCCGCCGGCCCCGTGAGCAGATCGGGGCGGCGGGGCTGAGCCCGCCTCTCCTAGCGGCTCTGGTTGGGCTCAGGACGGCCCTAGGCGCCGTCTATGGATGCCCATTAAGCTGCGACAGTCTTCCGAGGCCGACCCGCCTTCTTAGGCTTCTCAGAAGCCGCAGCGGTCTTCTGAGCGACTGGCTGCTCCGGGGCGGCGGGAGGCGCTTTCCGCACCTGCCCAAGGCCAAGCGACCGGGCAAGGGCTGAGCGTTGCGCCGAGTAGCTGGGCGCGGTCATCGGGTAGTCAACGGGCAGTCCGTATTTCGCGCGGTAGGTCTCCGGGCTCAGACCACGAAGCGTCAGATGCCGCTTTAGGGTCTTGTAGGTCTTGCCGTCTTCGAAGCTGATCAGCGCGTCTGACGTGATGGACTTCTTGACCTGGGCCGATGTCGGCTTCTCGATCTTGTCCTCAGCCACTGCACCGTTTCCACCGGTCGCGAGACCGCTGACGGCAGCATGCACACTGCTCAGCAAGTCAGCCAATGCGGTGACCGGAACCGAGTTGTTTGAGACGTAGGCGGCGACGATCTCGGCCGCGAGTTCGATGTAGGTTGCCTGAAAATCTTGGGTGCTGTCGGCCATAGTATTTTCTCTGAGGATCCGTCGACGCCTCATAGAGTAACTTTGGTACGAAACACAACATTTCTGACGAAGAGAACTCATGTAGCTTATTGGATGGCGTCCACCTAAAGCGATCAACTCTGCTCAGTGCTGCCAAGATCTGATTGCATAGCACGGGGCGCTAGGAGACCGCCCCAGGCGCTTCAGTAAGGCCAGCATCATCACGACCTACTTCGCGCCGCCCCCATAGTGAGCGTGGTAGAGTTTCCGCTTTCGACCCAGGCTGTGTAAAAACGTCGGCACTTCGCCACGGGGGAGTGCAATCTTCCATAACAGACTCAGAAACATCAGCTCGAATGGCCGCGACAGCGACCTTCGAGGGTTTGCGCAGGAAATTCTTCTACCTACATCAGCCCAAGACGCGTTTTCACACAGCCTCGACCCATAGCAGTCATCCGACAGGTAGGGTCCAGCACTAAGAGCGCCTAACAGAA
>NZ_NKUG01000188.1 GCF_014845095.1 Methylobacterium bullatum
CTCACGGCGGAGGGCGAGGATTTGCGGCCGCTGCCCTTCGCGACCCGCCGCGCCCGGCTGGAGGGGTTCGTCGCCGCCCTGGATCACGCCCGCATCGACCTCTCGCCGCTCGTGACGTTCGCCACCTGGGACGATCTCGCCGAGGCCCGTGCCGATCCCGCGAGCGTGGGGGCGGGCGAGGATGCCGACGCCATCGAGGGGGTGATGCTGAAGCTGCGCGACAGCCCCTATCTCCCCGGCCGCCCCAAGGGGCCGTGGTGGAAGTGGAAGCGCGAGCCGCATCTCGTGGACGCGGTGATGATGTATGCCCAGCGCGGCCACGGCAAACGCTCGTCCTTCTACTCGGACTATACCTTCGGGGTCTGGCGCGAGCGGCCGGAGGGCGGCCGGGAACTGGTGCCGGTGGGCAAGGCCTATCACGGCTTCACCGATGCGGAGCTGGCCAAGCTCGACCGCTACGTCCGCAACAACACGACCAAGCGCTTCGGCCCGGTGCGCGAGGTGGCCTACGGAATCGACGAGGGGCTGGTGCTGGAGATCGCCTTCGAGGGGGTGCAGCGCTCCACCCGGCACAAATCCGGCGTCGCCATGCGCTTCCCCCGCGTCCATCGCATCCGCTGGGACAAGCCGGCCGCCGAGGCCGACCGGATCGAGGCCCTGGAGACCATCCTGGCCCGCGGCGAGCGCGAGATCGCGCCGGGCGCCGTCATCGAGGGAGAGACGCCATGAGAGGTTTGGGCAGGATCGGCGGGATCGAAGGCTTCCGGGAGGGCGAGATCCGGCGCCAGGCGAGCGCCCGCGTCACCGTCTCGACGCCGGGCCAGGGATTCACGGACATCACCGCGTCCGTGGCCGATTTCCTGCGGCGCAGCGGCATCGGGCAGGGCCTGCTCACCCTGTTCTGCCGGCACACCTCGGCCTCCCTGACGATCCAGGAGAATGCCGACCCGGACGTGCGGAGCGACCTGATGACGGCGCTGGACGGTCTCGCCCCGCGCCTCCCCGGTGGCGGGTACATCCATGCGGCGGAAGGCCCCGACGACATGCCGGCGCATATCCGCACCCTCCTGACCGATTCGGGGCTCACGATCCCCGTCACCGACGGGCGGCTCGTCCTGGGCACGTGGCAGGGCATCTATCTGATCGAGCATCGCGACCGGCCGCATCGGCGCGACATCGTCCTGCATGTGGCCGGAGAGTAGGCGGCGTGCCGTCATCGGGCACGCCGCCGGTTCGGATCACGCGGTCCGCCCGTTGCGCCGGGCGCCGACCTTGGGCGTTCCGTGCTTCGAGACCCAGACCGCGGCCTGCGTCCGGTTGCTGACGTTGATTTTTCTCAGCACGTTCTTCACGTGGATCTTCACGGTCGCCTCGGAGATCCGCAATTCCCGCGCGATGGACTTGTTCGAATGCCCGGTGGCCAGGCAGGCCAGAACCTCGATCTCGCGGTTGGAGAGATCCGAGACCGTCGCGGGGGACGCGTCGGCGGTCTTCGGGAACGTGGCGAGGGACGGTTTCGGGAAGCCGTACGCCCCGCCGGTCAGGTGAGACGCGGCATCGATGGAGATCACGATGTTGCCGCCCATCACCACGTTCAGCGAGCGGATCAGCGCGATCGGCTGCGCGCTCCGGTTGAGGCAGGCCTGGATGCCCATCTGGAGCAGGTAGCGTGGCACCGCCGGATCGGTCTCGGCCGTCAAGGCGACGATCCGGGCCTGGGGAAAGTGGGATTGCACCACCGGGACCAGCGCCGCCTCCATCTGCTCCGGGCCGAAATCCGTGAGGATGACCAGGGCCGGCAGGTGTCCGGGGCTCATGTCGGAGATGTCGTCGATGGAGTCGAGGATCGAATAACCGTTTTGATTTAATATTCCGACGAGCCCGTCGCGCTCCAGGCCGCGCGGCCCGATAATGATGGCGGGTATGCTTGCAAGGGAAGGCATTCGACCGTCCGGTCTGCCGATGAGGCTGGGAATGAAATCGGATTTGAGAGGTTCGGAGGCGGCTGTGACACTGAGTGACATCTGACTTGCTCCAAATTGCATTTGGTAAATCGCTGACAGTGGCAACATTCTGCCGATAGCGACGGATCGGGCCGCCGCTCGATTGGCAGGATCGTCCTTGCGCCGAAGAGGCAAAACTCACTCGTACTTCAGCAAGTCCGAAATAATCGTCCGTATCGGACGATGGGACTTAGAATCTTCGAAGTTATTATTCTATGTTAATAAATCTACTGATGTCCCGGCGCCCTTCAAATATTGAATTTCGCTGCGGTCAGCTAACACGACAATATCGAGCGTCACAAGCAAAAATGGGAACTCTAATTCCTGGCATTCGTGCCGTCGAAATTGGTGTAGCCCGATGTCGCCGGAGTCCGGCAAAGCATCCGTTTCGGATAGATTCGCCCCTTGCGGCGCTCTTACTCGCGGATCGAAACCTCGACGTGCCCCGGTGGATACGCGCCGGTAACGCGGCCCCGGACAGCCTGGATCGGCGAGATCTTGTCGGAATCTATGCCGTGGTATAACTACTTAGACCGAATTCTATCGAAGACTGTCGATGATCGAATCGCGGAGACGACCCTCGACGGTGCGGGGACATCTCGAATTGTGTGGTCGGCGATATTCTACCGGACATTGCGCCCGAGAGGTGAGCGGTAGATCATGCTGGCACCGATGCCGAAACCGAAGACGCACCAGAACCAGATACCCAGCATCGGTCCTTCGAGCGCCACGTCGAAACACCCGTCCACGAACATGCCTAGCGCGTAGCAACCGATCCAGATGAACAGCTTGGCCCAGTGCTCCTCCCCGCGCCGGCGGGCCCAGAGCAGGCTGTGGAACAGCATCGCGAACCAGGTCGCCAGCACGCCGAGCCACAGCACGAGACCGGGGACGCCCGAGCGCGCCAGATAGGTCATGTTGACGTTGTGGGGGCTGCGCAGCACCGCGTCCGCCGTCACCCATTGCTTGTAGCCGTCCTCGAGGGCGATGTTCACCCCGAAGCCCTTGCCCGTCCAGAAAAACGGCCCCCGCAGCGTGTAGTCCTGGATCGTCGCCCACCAGCGCAGGCGAAACTCCTTCGTCGCCTCGAAATTCGAGGCTTCGCTGACGCCGACGACGCTCTTCAGGCCCTCGACGAGCTGCTTGGGGCCGGTCGCCCGCTCGTTGCCGGGGAGCTGGATGCTGAGATCGAACACCGTCGCGATGATCGCGGCGACGAAAAACACCAGGACGATGGGCATGAACTGCCGCAGCCGGCGCCCGGCGATGGCCGCGACCACCACCGGCACGAGGCAGGTCAGCATGGCGCCGCGGCTCGACGTGACGATGATCATGCTCGCCATCAGCACCGCGATCCAGAGCCGCGAGAAGCGGCCGAGCCCGAGCATGACGAAGACGGCGATGGCCGCGAGGTGGCTGGCGGCCTCGCCGGCCCGGACGCTGGGGATCTGGATCTCGGTGCCCGGGATCTTCAGGAGCGCCGAACTCAGGCCGTACACGATGCCGCCGGCCAGGGCATAGAACCGCGCGAACCGGCCATAGGTGTCAATGGCCCGCCAGAACCGGCCGGGCTCCTCCAGCAGCAGGGCGACGACGATCAGGGCGAACAGGCCGTAGAGGGCCAGCACGCTGTCGCGGGGGGCGTCCATCCCGTAGGGACCCACATACGGCACGGTCCGGTAGAGGATCCAGCCCATCAGGACGATGAGCATCCGGCTCGCCGGCGTCGCCAGGATGGCGAGCCGGATGCTCATCG
>NZ_NKUG01000189.1 GCF_014845095.1 Methylobacterium bullatum
GCCACCGCCTCGGAGATCCGGCGGATCTCGGCGGCATCGACACCCTCCGGGGTCACGAGGACGGGGGCCTTCGGCTGCGGCTTGCGGTAGCGCGTGAAGCGATAGCTTCCGAGCAGCCAGGCCAGGGAAGCGGCCTGCCCGTCGAGGGAGGGCCGGGGTTCGAGCCGGTAGGTTCCGGGGGGCAGCAGCGCGGGCAGCTTGCCGACCAGGAACGGATCGGCTCCGTCCCCGAGGCCGAACAGGACGCGATCCACGCTGCCATCCTCGGCGGGAAGCAGCGCCACACGCCCGGCTTTCGGCTGAAAGTCGGTCGCCTTGGCGAAGGCCCTGTTCCTCGCGCCGAGTTCCGCTTCGAAGCTGCTCCAGTCCTCGCTCCGGATGCAGAAGATCGGGAGGGCGGCGGGATCGTCGGCGCTGAGATGGGGCAGGGTCGGATCTCGGGGGCATTGCGTGGCGCGGCCGGCTGACCCTTGGACGCCCTGAAGTGGGGTTAACCGGCGATTAGGGTTAACGGTCTATCACCGCACGACCGGCGACGTGAAGCGTCGACCGGCAGGCTCGTGCGGAGCACGTCATGGTGTCGTTGCGTTCAAACCAGCCCTCGTCATCGCGGCCGGCCCGGACGGGGATGACGCTCCCGCTGCGTCTCGCCGGCGTGACGCTGCTCGGCCTCCTGGCGAGCGCCTGCCAGTCGGGCTCGCCGGAGACCACCGGCTCGATCGGCGGGCTCTCCCTCAAGACGTTCGGGCGTGCGCCGGGCCGCGAGGTGGTGACCCTGCGCGACGTCGATGCGCTCGGCCAGAAATACAACGCCGATCAGAACGATGTCGGCCTCGCCCTGCGCTATGCGCAGGCGCTGAAGGCGACGAACCAGAAGCCGCAGGCCGTGGCCGTGCTGCAGCAGACGGCCCTGCGCAACGCCAAGAACTCGGCCGTGCTGGCGGCCTACGGCAAGGCCCTGGCGGAGGTCGGACGGTTCACCGAGGCCGCCGAAGTGCTCCAGAACGCCCATACCCCGGCCCGGCCGGACTGGCGCGTGCTGTCCGCTCAGGGCGCGGTGGCCGACCAGATGGGCGACCATGCCCGCGCGCAGGGCTTCTACGAGGCCGCGCTGAAGATCCAGCCGGACGATCCCACGGTCCTGTCCAATCTCGGCCTCTCCTACGCTCTGGCGAGGCAGCTCGATCAGGCGGAGACCGTGATGCGCAACGCCGTGGCCCAGCCACGCGCGGATGCACGGGTGCGCCAGAACCTCGCTTTGGTCCTCGGCCTGAGGGGCAAGCTCGCGGAGGCGGAGGAACTGACCCGGGGCGACCTGACCCCGGAGGAGGCAGCCGCAAACGCCGCCTCCCTGCGGGCGATGACCGCCCAGGCCCGGGCGCAGAAAGCCCCCCGATCCTCCAGCCGCTCGCTCGCCGGCGAGATGCCGCGGGGCTGAGCGCCGCCTCAGCGGTAGATCTGGATGATCGCCGGGGTCAGGATCACGACGAACAGCACCGGCAGGAAGAACAGGATCATCGGCACGGTCAGTTTCGGCGGCAGGGCGGCGGCCTTCTTCTCGGCGGCGTTCATGCGGTGGTCGCGGCTCTCCTGCGACAGCACGCGGAGGGCCTGGCCCACGGGTGTGCCGTAGCGCTCGGCCTGGATCAAGGCGGTGGTGACCGCCTTGACGGCATCGAGGCCCACACGGTTGCCGAGGTTCTCGAACGCCATGCGGCGATCGGGCAGGTAGGACAGTTCCGCCGCCGTGACGGCGAGCTCTTCCGCCAGCGCGACCGACTGGGTCACGGTCTCGATGCTGACCCGGCGGATGGCGTGCTCCACCGACATCCCGGATTCGACGCAGATCAGGGCGAGGTCGAGGGCATCGGGCCAGGCCGCCTGGATCTCGGCCTGACGCTTCTTCGTGGCATTGAGCAGGTAGAGTTCCGGTCCCTTGATGCCGAGCAGCAGGGCCACGATGACCATCATGAGACGAACGGTGACGGAGTAGTCCAGCACCTTCAGGACGAACAGATAGAAGATCGCCGCCAGTCCGACCGCGATCGGGGTGACCATGCGAAAGAACAGGAACCCGGTCTCCGCGCCCGGCGAGCGGTATCCGGCCATGACCAATTGTCGCCGGGCGGTATCGGTGCCGAGCCAGCGGCTCAGGTTGAACTGGTCCACGACCCGCTTCATGTACGCCTTCGGCGCCACGCGCAGGGTGGATCGATTGTTGAGCCGGTCGCGCTCGCGGCGGCGCAGCTCCTCGCGCTCGTCGCCGATCAGCTTCATGCGCTTGTTGAGCTTGTCGGGCTCCAGAAGCGGCTGCAGCAGGGCGAAGGCCGTCGCCGCGGCCGCCACCCCGGCCAGAACCATGCCGATGAAGCGCGGATCGATGAGCTTTTCGCCGATGAGGGACAACATGGGCGGTCAGACCTCGAAGCTGATCATCTTCTTCATCACGAAGACCCCGATCGACATCCAGATCGCGGAGGCGACGAGGGCCATCTTGCCGGTATCCGTCGTCCAGAGCAGCGAGACGTAAGCCGGGCTCGACAGGTAGGTCAGCACCGCCACGATGAAGGGCAGGGCCGCGATGATGCCGCCCGAGGCCTTGGCCTCCATGCTCATGGCCTGGATCTTCCCGGCCATCTTCTTGCGCTCGCGCAAGACCTTGGAGAGGTTGCTCAGGGCTTCCGAGAGATTGCCGCCGGACCGGCCCTGGATGCCGATGACGATGGCGAAGAAGTTGACGTCGGAGACGGGCACCCGCTCGTACATCCGCACCATGGCATCGCCGAGGCTGAGACCGAGGGTCTGGGATTCCACCACCTGGCGGAACTCACTGCGGATGGGCTCCTCGGCTTCCCGCGCGATGATGCGGAAACAATCGCCCACCGGGATGCCGGCGCGCACGCCGCGGGTGATGATGTCGATGGCGGTGGGCAGTTCGGCGATGAAGGCGGCGATGCGCCGCTTGCGCAGGACGCTCAGCATCCACAGGGGCAGGCCGAACCCGCCGGCGAACAGGGCCGCCAGGGTCGCGAGCTTGTGCGAGGTCAGGACGAAGACGAAGAGGCCGGCGACGACGGCCATGAGCACGGAGACGACGCGGAACTTCTGCTTCGTCCAATCCAGGCCGGCCCGGGCGATCCTGAGTTCGAGCGTGACCTTCGTCCCGCCGCGCTTGGCTTCAACTTCCTTCAGGCTCCTGGCCACCTGCTCGCGCCGGCTGGCCGTGACCGCGCGACTGCCGGGGGACGTCACCACGCTGACCGCTCGCATGCGCTTGGCCGCGCGGTTCTCCCCCGACAGGAGGGGAGTGAGCACCACATAGGCGATGGCCCCGGCGGCCACCGCCGCGAGCCCGACGGCGAGGGGCATCTGCAGCGCGTTCATGGGTTGCCGGCGCTGTCGGCCGCCGCATCGAGGGCGGCGGCCAGGGCCTTCTCCTCACCGTAATAGCGTGCGCGCTCCCAGAAGCGCGGACGGCCGATGCCGGTGGAGCGATGGCGCCCGACCAGCCTGCCGTTCGCGTCCTCGCCGAGCACATCGTAGACGAAGAGGTCCTGGGTGATGATGACGTCGCCTTCGAGCCCCATCACCTCGGTGATGTGGGTGATGCGGCGCGAACCGTCGCGCAGGCGCGTCGCCTGGACGATGATGTCGATCGACCCGACGATCATCTCCCGCAGGGTCCGCGAGGGCAGGCTGAACCCGCCCATGGTGATCATCGATTCGATACGGGCCAGCGCCTCGCGCGGCGAGTTGGCGTGGAGGGTGCCCATCGAGCCGTCATGGCCGGTATTCATGGCCTGGAGCAGGTCGAACGCCTCCGGGCCGCGCACCTCGCCGACGATGATCCGCTCCGGCCGCATGCGCAGGCAGTTTCTCACGAGGTCGCGCATGGTGACCTGCCCCGACCCTTCCATGTTCGCGGGCCGGGTCTCGAGGCGGACGACGTGGGCCTGCTGCAGCTGCAGCTCGGCCGCGTCCTCGCAGGTGATGATCCGCTCGTCCTCGTCGATGTAGCGCGTCAGGCAGTTCAGCAGGGTGGTCTTGCCGGACCCCGTACCGCCGGAAATCACCACGTTGCAGCGGACGCGCCCGATGATCTGCAGGATGCGGGCCCCTTCGGGCGAGATCGCCCCGAAGGTCACGAGCTGGTCGAGGGTGAGCTTGTCCTTCTTGAACTTGCGGATGGTGAGCACCGGCCCGTCGATGGCGAGCGGCGGCGCGATGATGTTGACGCGGGACCCGTCGGGGAGGCGCGCGTCGCAGATCGGCGAGGATTCGTCGACGCGCCGGCCGACCTGGCTGACGATGCGCTGGCAGATGTTCATCAGCTGCTGGTTGTCGCGGAAGCGCACGTTGGTCAGCTGGATCTTGCCCCCGACCTCGATGAAGGCCCGGTTTGCGCCGTTGACCATGATGTCGGCGATGTCGTCGCGGGCCAGAAGCGGCTCCAGCGGTCCGTAGCCGAGGACATCGTTGCAGATGTCGTCGAGGAGTTCCTCCTGCTCGGCGATGGACAGGACGATGTTCTTGAGGCCGATGATCTCCGAGACGATGTCGCGGATCTCCTCGCGCGCCGATTCGACGTCGAGGCGAGACAGCTGCGCCAGATCGATGGCCTCGATCAGCGCACCGAAGATCATGCTCTTGGTGCGGAAGTAATCCTCCGATTTCACCGCCTCCCGGACGGGGACGAGCCGCTCCACCTGCTGGGTCTTCGCCAGGCCCGGCTGGTCGTCGAGGACGGGAATCGGAACCTGCGGCTTTGGCGCGGACGGAACCGCGACCGCCTTCGGGATCTCCGAGGCCGGGCTCCTCCTACCGAACATGACGGACCTCCACGCAGCGCGCCGCCATCACGACGCCTTGCGTCGGGACAGCCGCGACAGGAGAGGCTCGAACAGGTTCCCGCGGACACGACGCGTCTCGGAACGCCCGATCATGCGCGCTGCGAGCTCCGAGAACACGTCCGAGGCCTTGGCGCCCGCCTGGACCTCGGCGATCATCTGACCGTTGTTGGCCGCCGTGCCGAACAGGGCCGGATCGTAGGGGATCGCGGCCGTCAGCGTGGCGTCCAGGGCCTTGGCGAACTCACCGGCCGAGATCTCGGGGCGCTTCGGCACGCCGACGCTGTTGAGGACGATGCGCGGCCGGGCGTCGTTGGGCCGGTTCTGCTGCAGCAGGGTCAGCAGGTTCTTGAGATTACGCAGGGAGGCGAGCTCCGGCTGGGCGACGACGATGATCTCGTCGGACGAGATCAGCAGGCGCCGGGTCCAGGCCGACCAGGTATGGGGCACGTCGAGGACCACGCAGGGCACGGCGGCGCGCAGGAGGTCGATCAGGTTGTCGAAGGACGGCTCGGTGAGGTCCGTGGTCCGTTCGAGGGTGGCCGGCGCGGAGAGAAGCGAGAGGTTGTCGCTGCATTTCGAGAGCAGGCGGTCGAGGAGGTTGGAATCGAGGCGCTCGGGCGCGAAGACCGCTTCCGCGATCCCCTGCGGCGGATCCTGGTTGAAGTTGAGGCTCGCCGTACCGAAGGCGATGTCGAGATCGGCGATGACCGTCGCCATTCCGTGCTCGCGCGCCACGGTCCATGCCAGGTTGTGGGCGATGGTGGAGGAGCCCACGCCGCCCTTGGCGCCGACCACCGCGATGGTGCGGCCGACCGGCTTGGCACCGGGCGCCGTGAACAGGTCGGACAGGGCCTGGATCAGGACGATCGGCTCCACCGGCGCCATGAGATACTCGCTCACGCCGCGCTGGATGAACTGGCGGTAGAGCTGCACGTCGTTGACGTGGCCGATGACGACGACCTTCGTCCCTTCGTCACAGACCTCCGCCAGGGAATCGAGGATCTCCAGGGGACGCGACTTCGTGCCCTGCGTCTCGATGATGACCACGTTGGGCGTGGGCGCGTGGCGGAACGCCTCGACGGCGGCGGGGCCGCCGCCCATCTGGATCTTGATCTGGGCCTTCTGCAGCCGCCTGTCGCTTCCCGCCGCCTCGATCGACGCGGCCGTCTCGCCCGTCTCGCAGAATGCCTGGATCGTGATCCGCGGCACCGGAGCGATGACGCGCTCGGGTGACTCGTTGAAGTCAGGCATGGGGCGGGGTCCGGGCTGTGGGTGACAACGAGGGCCGAAGCTCTGTCGAACGACGGGAAGGGACGCGCCGATCAGTTCTCGATGGCTGACTTCACCGACGTCTTCCCATCCTGACGCCATATGGTTGATGGATCCTTGCCCTCGCGCAGCTTATTGATGTCGACGGTGCGCCGGATCGAGTCGATGCGCCCTTCCGGCCGGCCGCGAACGAGATCGACCGGATCGGCCACCTGGCTCGCCACATTGGCCTGCATGGCGCAGCCGAGATTCCAGTGGGCCTCGTTGCGCGAGGAGAAGCCCGGGCTTCCCACGCCGAGATCCTGGGGCCAGACGCCGCATTGGCTGGCGACCTTCGCCTCCATGCGCTGGAAGCTGAGCCGCAGCGGAGCGGCGAGGAACGGATCCGCCACCGCGTAGCCGGTGACGATCATCTGCCGTCCGCCGATGCCGTTGTCGGCGCCGAGCCTGCGGATCGCCGCCCCGGTCCGCTCCACGGCGGCACCCTGCGACGGCGAGACCCCGCGCGGGATGTCGAGGATGAGGGTGCCGCGCCCGTAGCGGCGAAATTCCAGCAGGAAGGCTTCGATATCTGCGCGCTGTCGCGGATCGACATGGCCGGTCCCGGTGACGAAGACGTCCAGCGAGCGCGTGGCATCGGCGAGCACGATGGGATGGCGGACCCGGTAATCGGCCGGATAGAGCGAGCCGGTGGTCTCGGCGCGGTCGGCACGGCATGCGCCCAAAGCGGTGGCCAGGGCGATCGACGCGAGGATTGCGACGGGGGAGCGGAAGGGAAGGAGTGACATTGAGGGGTCGGGTCCTGATGGTGCCTGGGCCGCTTCGTCCTGCGAGATCGTGGCGTCGCGATCTTAGATCGCCGCGTCAGTCCGTGATGAAGCCGACGCGGCCACGGTAATTGGCGCCCAGCGGCGCGGCGCGGCCCGAGCCGTAGACCCGGTTCAGGCGGCCGAGCAGGATGCCCTGACCGTCCTGGGCATCGATGAAGCCGTCATCCGGCCGCACGACCTGCTTCGCCTCCATCGCCTTGGCGATGTAGGGCGTGACCATGATCATGAGTTCGGTCTCCTGCCGCTGGTAGTCCCGCGAGCGGAACAGGGCACCGAGGATGGGCAGGTTCACGAGGCCGGGCAGTCCACCGACGGCGGCCTTGCTGCGCTGCTGGATCAGGCCGGCGGTCATCATGGTCCCGCCGGAGGCGAGTTCGACGGTGGTCTCGGTCTTGCGCAGGGTGAAGGCGGGCACCGCGACAGTGGAATCGCCCTGGACGAAGGTGAAGGAGTTGGTCTGGTCGATCTCGGAGACTTCCGTGGCGACGCGCACGGAGATGCGGTTCTCCGCCATCACCACGGGGGTGAAGTTCAGGGTCACGCCATAGGTCTTGAACGCGATGCCGATGGAGCAGACGCCCCCCGTGCAGTTCTGCGAGGCGGGGACGGGAATCTCGCCGCCGGCGGTGAATTTCGCGGATTCCCCCGAGATCGCGGTGAGCGTCGGCTCCGCGAGAATGCGTGAGACACCGGCCTGTTCGAAGGCCCGCAAGGTGGCCGAAACACTCGCTCCGCCGCCTCCGTTGATCGTCGCCTTGATCTCGTTCCCGTTCGGGAACTGGCCGCCATTGAGACCGAAGGGCGCGACGTTCGCGAGGTTGAGGCCGGACCAGTTGCCGCTGAGATTGACGCCGAACTGCTTCAGCACGGTCCGGGCCACCTCGACGACGGTGACGCGGAGCATCACCTGATCCTTGCCCCGGATGGTGAGGTTGTTGATGACGGCACCCCGGGCCCCGGCTCCGCCGGGGGTACCGCCGGCCTGGCCGACGAAGGCGGTCGCGATGTCCATGGCCTGGGCCGACTCGGCCGCAGAGCCGACGAAGCCCGACAGGATCAACGAGTCGCCGGCGGTCCGGATGTCGAACCGCCCGCCCGCGATGCTCTGGAGCAGGATCTGCCGCAGGGTTCCGAGCTTGAGGTCCCGCGCCACGGTGACGTCGAGGGCGGTGATCTGGCGGCCTTCGGCGTCCATGATGAAGATCGAGGTCGCGCCGTCCTCCATGCCGATGACGAAGACCTTGCGGGTCGAGCGCACGACGGCGTTGGCGACTTTCGGATTGGCGACGAAGACCTCCTTGGCGTCGCGCGGCAGGTCGATCACCAGGGAGCGCCCGGTCGTCAGCTCGACGCGACGCGAGGTCCCGGATTCGTTGCCGCCGACATCGACGATCGGGGCGGCCGTGAACCCGTCCCGCGGCGCAGCCACGGCGGTGGCGGCGAGGACCAGGCCGGCGAGGGTCGCGAGAACGGACAGGCTGCCCACGCGGACCCGGTGTCTCGTGGTCATCTGAGAATCCTTCATCATCGCGCGGTTCGGCATCTCAGCGACGCGGTTGTTGTTTGGCGACGCCGAAGCGGACGACCGTCAGGGCCGTGTCCTGCTGAGTCTCCGGCGGGGCATCCACGGTCCGGCCGGCATCCATGAGGCTGCGCAGTGAGAGGGAGAGTTGTCCCACCTTCTGGGCCAGGGTGACGGTCTCGGCTTGGGCGGGTGTCAGAGCGAGGGTCGCGGTCTCGCCGGTGACGACGTTGGTCCCGTTCCGCTCCTGAACGATCTGGCCGACGGCGAGCACGCGGATGTCGGTGAGCAGCGTCTCGGAAATCTGGACCTCGACGCCCCCGGAACGCGAGGCGTCTTCGTCGCGATAGGTCCGGATGACGTCGACATGGTCGTTGGGAAGGATGAAGCCGCCGGCCGAACTCGACCCGCGCGTATCGGTGACGATGGCGACCGCGCGCATGCCGGAGGGCAGGATCGCTGCCATGAAGCCGCCGTCGGACCGCGCTAGCTTCTGCGGGCGGATCGGCTCACCCGCGAGGAACGCGGTGCGGACGATCGAACCGACGATGGTGTCCATGCCGTTGGGCGAGGCCGTGCGCGTGATGTAGCCGGCGGTGATGGCCTGGTCCGGCCAGGGCTGCCAGCGAAGGTCGGCGGCCTGGATGTTCTGCCCCATCGGCAGGTCAGCGGCGGCCACCAGGACATCCGTGACGGGGAGCGGGGGAGGAGGGGGCGCCTCGACCACGGTTTGGACCGGAGGCGGCGCATCGCTGCCGCTCATCAGAAAGGCGGCGCCCGAACCGGCGGCGAGCGCGATGGCGATGACGGCAAGGCGGGCTGGTTTCATCGCCGTGTTCGAACCTGACAGGACGGCCTGCTGCCGTCGCCGTCCAGGCTTCGCCGGGATTCCTCAAATTACGGTTAACGAAAACTAACGCATGCGAATCTTGTTCGACCCACGATAGGTCAGGTCGATAAAGCACAGGGTTCGTCAACCTTCGGACCCGGCCCGGCAACTTCACCCGCTACGTGTGTCCGGCCTCACGATGCCATCATTCTTGCCCAGGTCACCGTTTCCGGAATCACGATCAGCGCTCCGAGGCAGAGGGCGATGCCGTAGGGCACGCCGGTCTTCGCATCGTGAAGGTGGATGGCGAAGGGAAGGCGACCGAGGAGTGACGGCAGGGGATGCGCCCGCGCGACGAGGATCGCCACGGAGAGAGCGCCACCGGCAAGCGAAGCGACGACCAGGTATTGCGCCAATTGGTCGAACCCGATCCACACCGCGGTGGCGGCAGCGAGTTTGGCATCGCCTCCACCGATCTTGCCCAGCGCGAAGAGGCTGAACGTCACGACCAGCGTCGCCGCGCCGGCTCCGAGATGACTGAGGAGATCCCACCCCCACATCCCGGTCGCGCCGGCGAAGGCCGCGAATCCGAGCAGCAGCAGCAGGGAAACCGCATTCGGGATCGTCATCGTCAGCAGGTCCCGAGCGGCCGCATAGGCCATCAGGAACGGGAAGACGATCAGGAGCGTGACACTCGCCATCGGGGACGTCTCGGTCTGGAGTCGAAGGTCGGATCGTCGCCCGTGAAACGCCGTCGCCACAGGGTGTTCGGTCGCGGCGGCAAAGGCCGTGTCGGGACCCCACCGGAGGTCGACGCTCGCTGTCGCACCGTCCACATCGAGCAGGAGGACTTCAACGAGCTCTGCCGGACGATCGGGGCGGATCGTCCGGCGAGGTGTCCGATCCACGCATCACCTGCGTGGACGACCATTTGCGCAAGATTAAGGGAAGCAGTCCGAACCCGGACCGCCTCAAACCATCTTACTTGTTAACGCCGGTTGCAACCTTGGTGAGGGTCGCATTCAGGTTGGTGCCGATGGTGGTGAGTACGGTGATGACCGCGACAGCGATGAGCGCAGCAATGAGGCCGTATTCGATCGCCGTTGCACCCGACTCGTCGGCGGCAAAACGCTTGAAGAGGTTCGACATGATCGTATTCCTTGATGGTTCGTCTTGCGAAGTGGCCGTCGAGGAGCGGTGTATTTCGACCGGCGACTGAGGATGAAGATGGACTGTTCCGTCTTGAAATTACGTTAATCCGGGCCCGAAAACGGCCTCACGCGCCCCTCGGTTGGGGTTTGGTAAAAAAACTTTAAATGGAAAATGAATACTTTTTCAGTAGATCCAGCACGGGGTTACAGGCGGAGATCCGGGAAATATTACGGGCCGCAACTGTCGCACGGGCAATAAGCGCTTGAGACGCAGCAGCGGACATGGACGAAGCCGGAAAGACGGCTGCGCACCACCTTTCGGTGTTAGATCTTCGTTTACCAACACGCCGATAAGACTGTCATGACGACAAGGGCGGCCGACCCCTCCGGTGCGCGCGCTCCTGTCGAAACCTCGCCGTCGCAGCCGAGATCACCCGAGCCATGGGCCACCGGTCAATGCCGACACCCTCGCCCTTGCAGCGTTGCGCCCGAGCGGCGGGCATCGCTCTCTTCCTCGCTCTCGGCGCGGCGCCCGCTTTCGCAGAGACGGCGCCGGCCATCGTGGCGGTGAGCGTCGACAATGCCAAGGTCATTCGCCTGCCCGAGCGGACGCAGACAGTCATCGTCGGCAACCCCCTCGTGGCGGATGTCGCCCTTCAGCGGAACGGGATCGTCATCCTCACCGGCAAGAGCTTCGGCTCGACGAACCTCATCGCCCTCGACGCGTCCGGCACGATGCTCGCCGAGACCACCATCAGCGTGCAGGCCGCACAGGGGTCGATCGTCACGGTCCAGCGCGGCCTCGACCGCGAATCCTATTCCTGCACCCCGAACTGCATGCCGTCGATGCAGCTGGGCGACGCGACGAAGTATTTCGGAGACGTGAGCGGACAGGCCGATGCCCGCCGCAACC
>NZ_NKUG01000019.1 GCF_014845095.1 Methylobacterium bullatum
GCGGGCTGGCGGCCGCCATCCTGCTTCCGCTCTACTACCTGGCCGATGCCACGCTGACGCTGCTGCGCCGTGCCACCAAGGGCGAGCCAGTCTGGCAGGCGCATCGCAGCCATTTCTACCAGCGCGCCACCACGAACGGCTTCTCGGTGATGGAGGTCGTCACCCGGGTCTTCCTGCTCGACGTCGCCCTGGCGATCCTTGCGGGGGCGACCTTGCTTTGGCCGTCCCCGCTCGTCACGCTCATTGCAATGAGCGCGGGCACGGCCCTCGTCGCCCTGGTGCTGCGGCAGTTCTCGACGATGCAAAGAGGAAAAGCCCCTTGAGCGGAAACGTCATCGCGCTCACCGGTGCCACCGGCTTCATCGGCCGCCACCTGCTGCGCTCCCTATCCGATCAGGGCTACCGGGTCCGGGTGCTTCTGCGCCGCCCGGTCGAGCTGCCCCCCGGCGCCAGCGGGGCCGTGGTGGGCGATTTGAGCCGTCCCATGAACATGGCGGCGGCGTTGTCCGGCGTCGACGCCATCGTTCATTCCGCTGGCCTCGCCCATGCCATGTCCGGCACGCCGGAGGACGATTATCGCTCTTCGAACATCGAGGCGACGCGACGTCTCGCCGAAGCCGCAGCCAAGGCGCGGGTCGGGCGCTTCGTGTTTCTCTCCTCGATCAGGGCACAGACGGGAATCAGCGCGGCGGGAGCCATCACTGAAAACGATCGGCCAAATCCCACGGATGCCTATGGCCGCTCGAAACTCGCCGCCGAGGCAGCCCTGGCCGAGATCGGGATCGACTGGGTCGCCCTGCGTCCGGTCCTCGTCTACGGCGCGGGGGTGAAGGGCAACATGGCAGCACTCCTGCGGCTCGCACGCACGCCCTATCCCCTGCCGTTCGCGAGTCTGACGGGGCGCCGGTCGCTGATCTCGGTGGAAAACCTGTCGGCCGCCATCGTCACGGTCTTGCGTCACCGAGGGCCGCTCGGCCGTTCCCTGGTGGCGGCCGAACCCGACGCGCTCAGATTGCCCGAGATGATCGCTGCGTTGAGGGCGGGCCTGGGCCGGCGCGCCGGTCTCGTTCCCTGTCCGCCGAGCCTGCTCGGCCTGGCCTGCCGGGTGACGGGTCGGGGAGAGGTCTTCGAGCGCCTGTCGGGGGATCTCGTAGCATGTTCCGACGGGCTGTCGGCGCTGGGGTGGACGCCCGCTCAGACCTCCTCCGAAGGGCTCGCCGCCCTGTCCCGCGGCGATACGGCAGCTTAAGCCGGCACGGTCACCGGGGCCGGCTTCGGCTCGGGGACGCATTTCGGCCGGTTGCGATAATCCGGAATGGCGGTCTCGAACACCAGGTCGGCGGCGGCCCTGTCATGGGTCTCCACCGCCCGCTTCAACGCCGCGATCCAGCTTTCCAACACGGACCTGTCGGCGAAGACGGGCTTGGCTGCCATGACGCCGTCGATCCCGTCGAGGGCGACACGCGGCTCCTCGCGGGCGAACAGGATCTCGTTCAGGCGCTCTCCCGGCCGCGATCCGGTGAAGACCACCTCGATATCCTCGCCGGGCTCGAATCCGGCGAGCCGGATCATGCGCTCGGCGAGATCGAGAATGCGCACGGGCTGGCCCATCTTCAGCACGTAGACCGCCGCACGCTGGTCGGATTCGGGGGTGGTCAGGGAGAAGCAGCGTCCCTCGCGGTCGCCGTGGGAGGCGGCGGTGAGAACGAGGTCGGCGGCCTCGCGCACGGTCATGAAATAGCGCACCATCTCCGCATCGGTGACGGTGACCGGGCCGCCCCGCGCGATCTGCGCCTTGAACACCGGGACCACCGACCCAACGGAGCCCAGCACGTTGCCGAACCGCACCGCGATCAGCCGGGTCGGCTTTTCCTGCGGCGCGACAGCCTGCTCGGCATCGAGAGCCTGAGCCACCATCTCCGCCAGACGCTTGGTAACGCCGAGTTGGGAGACCGGCTCGATGGCCTTGTCGGTGGAGATCATCACCATGGCGCGGGCGCGGGCGGCGACCGTCGCATCCGCCACGTTGATGGAACCGAGGACGTTGGTCTTGATGCCCTCGGGCCAGTCCCGCTCCAGATACGGCACCTGCTTCAGGGCAGCGGCGTGGAACACGTAATCCGGCCGGAAGTCGGCGAAGACGCCGTGCAGACGCTCCCGGTCGCGGATGTCGCACAGAGCGCCGGTCACATCTGCCGCCGCGATGGCTGGCTGGCTCAGGATGCCGTGGAGGGCCGGCTCGGAATTTTCCACGACTAGGACCGAAGCCGCGCCGAAGGCGACGGCCCGGGCGACGATCTCCGAACCGATCGAGCCGCCACCGCCGGTGACGATGACGCGCGTTCCCTTGAGGAATCGCTCCAGGCGCGGCCGGTCGATGGAAACGGTGGGCCGAAGGAGCAGGTCCTCGATCTCCAGGGGCGCCAGTTCGGCATCGCGCATCCCCTCGCCGAGACTCGTGACCCGAGAGAGCGGGACGCCGAGGCGCCGGGCGCGGGCGATCAGGTCGTCGGGGCCGGCCTCGGGCGTCAGGGCGTTGGGCACGGCGACGAGGCGGCGCACGGGAGATCCCTCGGCGGCGAGGTTCGCGACGACGCGTTCGAGGTCCGAAAATCCACCCAGCACGGGGATGCCGCGCATGATCTGTCCGGTCTCGTTGCTGCGCGGCGACAGGATGCCCTTGGGGGACAGGTGTCGCACCGAGCCCGCTTCGATGGCCCGAAGGAGAAGCTCGATATCCCTGCCGCGTCCCAGCAGCAGCGTCGGGGTCGTGGCGCCGCGAGCCTGGCTCTGCCGCGAGCGGGAATATTTCAGGTAGCGGAAGGCGAGCCGGGTGCCGCCCAACAGGAAGATCTGCAGCACCCAATACAGGGCGATGGCGATCTTTCCGAAGAAGTAGAAACCGTACATGCTCGCGGAAACGAGCACGTAATCGACCACGAGAAGAGTCAGGGCAAGCACGCTCGCCGCACGTACGATCCCGGCAAGATCGGGGAGCGAGGCGAAGCGCCACTTGGTTCGGTAGAGCTTGAACCAGCTGTAGACCAGCGCGGCGAAGCCGACGAAAGGCGGCAGAAGAATCGGGAGCGCGTGCAAGCGTTCGGAGAGCAACTCACCGTTGAACCGAAAGACGAAGGTGAGGGTCACGGCCAGGACGGTCGCCACGCAATCGTGGACCACCATCACCGCCGACTTGTAGATGCGCTGCTTCATGGGCTCCGGGCCGGGCGCGGTATCGGCGACGGGATGCCTCTCTGTCAACGCATGGGATCGTCGAGGGTATGAGATGCACGGGCGTTCCGGCTCCGAACGGGTGGCGCCGGGTCCGCTGATGCGCTTCACCCGAAGCTGCGAACCCCGCATTAAAATGCGGCGTCTAAGGCGAACGCGCGTAAGATTAAGACAGCGGATCGGATTCGTTCGGGCACCTTTGTAAGAGCCGAAGAGTCCGCTCGTCGAAAGGATGCGCCAACGAATTCCCAGCGCCGTATGCGTGGAAACAGTCGAATTTGGAGCTCCACCAGGGGTGGCCAGCGACAGTTTGGCCCTCCCCGAAAGTGCGTTCACATCGGACAGCCCGCCGACGTCATGGCTTGCACAGCGCTCCTCCCCGGCCGTTCAAAAATCCATCGACGCCGAGAGCAGGATGGTCCGCGGAGCACCCTGACTGAGGATGCCTCTGCCGGTCGATGCCCAGTAATTCTTGCCTGTCGCGTTGACAACGTTCGCCCTGAATGTGAGCGGCCGGTCTTGGAACGAAGTGGCGTAGCGGAGCCCAAGGTCGAGAGTGGCCCAATCGGGTATCGTCTGGCTGTTGGCGAGGTCGTAGTACTGAGACGCGGTGTAGATCACGCGACCCGTCAGCGTCAGCCCCGGGACGAAGTTCGGCGGAAGGTCGTACTCGCCGTAGAGGTTGAGCTGAACATCAGGCACGCCAACGGCTGTTCGGCCGACGTTGCTCGGGTCCAGCGCTCGTACCTGCTCGCCGTGGAGAAGGCTGACGCCGCCGAGCAAGCGAACGCCTGGAACCGGCTCGCCAAACACGGTCAACTCGATACCGCTGTTCCGCTGGCGTCCATCGATCGAGAATACCTGTGTGCGCGGGTCGAGGAAGCCGAAGGGCTGCTCGATCTCGAAGGCGGCCAAGCCGAGGCCGACTGTGCCGAAATCGTACTTCGCCCCGACTTCCATCTGACGGGAGACGGCGGCCGGGAAGGCGTCCGTAGCGTTGACTGCGTTCAACGGCGGGGCCGGCGACGTCAGACCCTCGACGTAGTTGGCGTAAAGAGAGAGGCGTTCCCATGGCTTCATCACGATCCCGAAGCCCGGCGAGAAGGCACCGCTGTCGCTGACACCCGTGCGCAGGCCGGTGACGGAGCTGTAGGAGCCAACGTCGATACTCTGCCAGCGGCCGCCGACCGTGAGGAGGAGGCGGTCGTCGAGAATCGATACGGTGTCGGCGATCGCGAAGCTGCGGTTGATGCGGGTCGAGGTGCGTGGTGTCAGGCGCGACTGTCCGAAGGCCGAACGCGGCGCGACGTAGACCGGATCGTATAGGTTCGAGACAATGGCCGGACCCACATTCACCGCCGGCTGCTGGGCATTCTCGTACCAGAATCCCACTGCGGCGAGGCCAAGATTATGCTTGAATGGACCCGTATCGAAGGTCGCGCGCAAGCCCGCCTCGCCGGTCTCTCCGAAGGTACGAGACGGGATGAATTGGATTGCGTCGCGGTAGTCACCCCGGGTATTGAAGATCGATAGCAGGCCGCCGAAATATTCCTGCCCGAATTTTGACCGGCCATAGGCGCCATACAAGGTCAGGTCCGGCGTCAGGTCGTACTCGACCCTGGTGGCGAGGTGTCGGCTGGAGCTGTCACGGTACTCCCAAGGCTGCTGTTGGTTGAGGGTCAGGTCTGGCGCGCGGGGTATGCGTACGCCCGCCGCGACGTTCCGGTTACGCAACGGTGCGTTAAAATCGAGCTCTTGGTAGCCGAGGTCGAAACTCGCCCGCAGTCGCTCGCCGCGATAATCAAGCGCGAGTGCGGCAGCGCCGAGATGGACGCTTTGATTGTCGATTGGCGTGTTACCGTTGTTGAAGACGCCGTTAAAGCGGATTCCCCATTCCTTGGCTTCACCGAAGCGTCGGCTGATATCGACCGACTTGTAGACCTGGGAATCGCTCCCGTAGCCGAGGGTGACCCGGTTGAGCGGCTCGTCGAGCGCTCGTTTGGGGATCAGATTAATGATTCCGCCGATATTGCCGAAGGGAGGAATGCCGGAGAGCAGGGTCGAGGGTCCGCGCAGCACCTCGACGCGCTCGATCGGTTCGATGGCCGGATTGAACGCGTCGGCGACGCCGAACAGGCCGTTGAAGGCCATATCCTGGCCAAAAATTGGGAAGCCTCGGATGAAGAAGCCCTGAATACCAGAAAAGGCTGGCACGTTGGTGCGGATCGAGGGGTCGTTGTTGACGACGTCCTGCACGGTGCGGGATTGCTGGTCGCGGACCAGCTTCTCGGTATAGCTGGTCGAACTGAAGGGCTGATCGAAGACGTTTCGGTTGCCGAGCAGGCCGAGCCGAGAGCCCGAGCCAACGACACCGCCTGGATAGGCCGGCGGCGGCGGTCCGACGATAGTCGCAGGGACGCTTGGAGCAGTCCGATTGCTGCTGCGCGCTTCCACGGATAGCTCATCGAGCCGAACTTCTTGCTGTGCGATAGCCTCCGACACCAGGCCGATGGTGGTCAGCAGGGCAAGGGAGACGCTACCATTGCGGATCGTGTGCTTCGGCATCTTGAGCGCAACCTAAGACTTGGTGGCACCGCATATCCGTCGGCGCCCAATGCAATAGACAGGGCCTTCTACTCGACTGAAGCATACCAGTGACAACAGGATATTTATCATTATCAGCTAATCTATCGACCATGTGACCTAAAGAACACTTTCTTAAATTATAATTATACAAATTTTCTAATATAATTTTCGTTTTGGCAAACACAAAAATTCTTTTGCTGATATTATATCATGTAATATTTGTAAATTGAGGTTATATATATTAAATGTATAATTATTCGAATAGAAACACGCCAAACCAGTGGAAATATCTTTGATTGACCGAGATTTTAGTATTCTCATTCGAAGTGTGCCGAGACAGATACTTCGCCAGAATCACGGCTCTCCCCCGACGAATAGGTCGGGTGAGCAAGCTCGAGCCTTCCCTGAAGAGGCGAGCAGGGCGATATGTGGCGATCGGAGGGTGCAGTGTTGGACTGGGTGGGCCCTGCGGCGAAAAATCCGCTCCGCCGCGGCCTACTGGAACGAGCGCGCCGCGCGTAGAACCGCATCGTCGGTTTCGTCGAGGTCGGGTGCGTCGATGTAGCGATACCAGGCTTGGATGAGCCCATACACGCCAAAGGCGAGGTGGCCGGCCGCAACGATGCCGAGAAGGACGGAACCGTAGGGTTGGGACCGCAGGGCCGAGAAGGCGCCGGCCAGACCCTTTACCTCCGAGGAGGCCTGGTACCAGGCAGCGACGATGACGAAGCCGCCGATGATGAGGAACGCGATCCCGCGAGCGCCATAACCGAACTGGCCGAGCGGCTTGACCCATCGGCAATGGGCTTCGTCAAGGGCGAGTCGATCCGTGACATCGCCCTTCCAGGCCTTCACCAGAAAGGCGATCCCGCCGCCGATGATTCCGAGGCCGATCAGGCCGACGAGCCAGGGACCGAACGGCTTCGCCAAGAGCCAGGCGGTCCAGTCCTGCAAGCCGTCGCCGCCACCCGCGCTTCGGCCCAGGCCGAGGGCAAGGCTCGCCGCCGTGATGCCGAGGCCGGCCGCGACGATGCCACTGCCAAAATGGGCCAGACGAACCACGATCCCCTTCGCCGAAGTCCCATGGCGGTCGGCGTCGGTAACGGATTCGACGAGGCGCCAGGTCGCGAAGCCGAACAGACCCAAAGCGATAAGGCCGACGAGGATCACCCCGAACGGGCCGAGGAAGACCCAGCGGATCGCACTCTCGCTGTCGCCCGCTCGACCGCCTTGGCCTAGTGCCGCGAGAAGCGCCAGGCCGCCGACGATGCAGTAGACGATGCCTCGCGCACCGAACCCCATGCGCGCCAGACGCTCGATGGTATTGCGGCCCAGTCGATTCACGAGGTGACCTTCACGATGGCGTGCTTCGGAGACGGCTGGATGTGCCGTACCATTCTCAACGCCGATCGGGCTCGGACCGCTCCGGCATGGCCCTCACTTCATTGCCGGCGCGAGACCCGCTCCTCCTACTCGTTCGAACGCGTCGTCTTCCCGGCGAGGGCCACATAGAATCCGAGGCCGTCTCCGGCCGGAAGGGTCTGGAGCCTGTCGACGATCCCCTTGCGCTTCGCGTCGAGCAACAGCCGCCCAACGGGCTGGAACAGGGTCTCTCCGCCTCCTTCCGGCGGGGGATCGAAGCGGATCGCCACGGTCTTGCCTTTGCCGAAGCGACTGCGCTCCAGCATGTCGTTCAAGGATGCTTCGGCCGTCGGACGATTCGTCCCGCGCAGGTCGAGAACGGATTCCGCATCGGTGACTCCCAGAGAGCCGCGCAGCTTGTCGGCGTAGAAATCTTCAAAGTGGGGCAAGGGCAGGACCTGACGCGGCGAGGGCGAGGAGAGGCTCAGAGGGGCAGTCCGGTATAGAGGGCGCCGACCGGCACGGCGCCACCGAGTTCGGGAAGGACGAGACTGTCGTCGCGATACAGGGCCTCCACCGTCCAGCTCCCCGCCTCGGTCCGGCGCCAGGCCTCGCCTCTGACCTCGTCCTGCGAAACGATGAGGAAGGTCCGCAGGCTCGGCACAGAGCGGTAGAAATCGGTCTTGCGGCCGCGATCGAGACTCGTCGTGCTGGGGGACAGGACCTCGGCCACGAGCAGGGGGTCGCTGGTATAGCCGTCCGGACCCAGCGGGCCGCAGGTCACCACGATGTCGGGAATCGGCGCGAAATCGTCCACCGCCGCGCTGAGGACGCCGAGGCCCGGAAGCGCGTTGCAGCCCCGCCGTTCGGCGAGTTCGTCCAGGCGCCTGATCAGGTTGGAAACGATGCGCTGGTGGCGTGCCGAGGGCGGCGACATCGGCAGGGCTATGCCGTCGATCAGTTCCCAGCGTTCCTCGTCGGGCCGGGGCTCGGCCCAGGGGCGGAACTCGGCGACGGTCATGCGGGTATCGCGGCGCGCGGCGTCGGCCATGGCGGGGGCTCCCGATCGGATACGGGATGGTAGCATCCCGCCGGAACCCTGCAACATCCGTGCAGAGCAAGCCGCTATGCAGTCGTGCTCGGACGGTATCCCGAGGCTCCACAGCGCGGCCTGGGGAAAGACGTGGCGTTGGTCCTCGCCGACCATGGCCTGACCCTCGGCGCCAAGCAGAGGGCACGGAGCGCGGGGAGTACGATCCCGCGCCCCGTTCGTCCGTTCAGCTTTGAACGAGGACGTTCCGGAACTGCCAGGGGTCGGTCTCGTCGATGTTTTCGGGGAACAGGCCCGGACGGCCGGTGAGCGGCGTCCAGTCGGTGTACACGCCGACGACAGGGCCGAGATACGGCATCTGGACTTCGAGGCAGCGGCGGAAATCCATCTCGTCGGCCTCGACGATGCCGGCTTCCGGGTTCTCCAGAGCCCAGACCATGCCCGCGAGCACGGCCGAGGTCACCTGAAGGCCGGTGGCATTCTGGTAGGGCGCGATGCGGCGGGTCTCCTCGATGGAGAGCTGCGAGCCGAACCAATAGGCGTTCTTCTCGTGGCCGTAGAGGAGCACGCCGAGTTCGTCGATCCCATCGACGATCTCGTTCTCGTCGAGAATGTGGTGCTGCTCCTGCACCGCAGCCGCCTTGCCGAACATCTCGTGGAGCGAGAGCACGGCGTCGTTGCAGGGGTGGTAGGCGTAGTGACAGGTCGGGCGGTAGGCGGCGCGCTCGCCCTCCAGAACCGTGTAGTAATCGGAGATCGACACGGCCTCGTTATGCGTCACGAGGAAGCCGAACTGGCTCTGGGCGGTCGGCGTCCACGAGCGAACGCGGGTGTCGGCGCCGGGCTGGAGTAGGTAGATCGCGCAGCGCGAGCCCTTCTCCTGGTCGCGGGCATTGTCCGGGCGCCAGGTCTCGTGGGTGCCCCAGCCGAGCTCGGCCGGCTGGTTGCCCTCGGAGACGAAGCCTTCCACCGACCAGGTGTTGACGAACACGCCCATGGGCTTCGGGCCCTTGGCGCGCTGGGTGTCGCGCTCGGCGATATGGATGCCCTTGACGCCGACCTCGCGCATGAGCGCCGCCCACTCGTCCCGGGTCTTCGGCTCGGGCGTGGTCAGGCCGAGATCGGAGGCGACGTTGAGAAGCCCCTGCTTGACGAACCAGGAGACCATGCCGGGATTGGCGCCGCAGCACGAGACGGCGGTGGTGCCGCCGGGATTGGCGGCGCGCGCATCGAGGATATCCTGGCGCAGGGCGTAGTTGGTGCGGTCGCCCTGGCTCTTGGACTTGTCGAAGTAGAAACCCGGCCAGGGCTCGGCGACGGTGTCGATGTAGAAGGCGCCGAGCTCGCGGCATAATTCCATGATGGCGCGGGAATAGGTGTCCACGGACACGTTCACGCAGAAGCCCTGCCCGCCGCCCTCGGTGAGGAGGGGCGTGAGAACCTCGCGGTAATTGTCCTTGGTCAGCGCCACCTGCTCGAAGCGCAGGCCATGCTGATCGGCCAGGGACTTGTGCGCATCCGAGGGCTCGACGACGGTGAAGCGCGCCTTGTCGTATTCGAAATGACGCTCGATGAGCGGAAGGGTCCCGCGACCGATCGAGCCGAAGCCGATCATCACGATGGGACCGCTGATGCGGCCGTGGACGGGCCAGGAGGTGGCGGCTTCGGTCATGCGGGCAATCCTTCTTCTCGGCCCCGCTCGAACTCACGAGCGAGGCACGTCCTTAGTCGGCGGAAATGACGGTCAGGCGACGGGCTAGTGGCCGGTCGAGGGCGTGCGGTCAACCACGTCGTCGCCTACCGCCTCGTGGACCACGAGAGGCCCAAGCGGGAAGATCATTAACATGACGTTACGTCGACACATGATTCAGACGCGGGTCGCCGTCCCGTTGGATGCCGTTGCGAACGGTCGGCGCCGCACCGATATTGCGATGCAACAAACACGGCATAGACACACCTGAAGGGACGGAAAACGCCAGAACGCCAAATGACGGAGTTCCGATGTTATCCTTGTTTATCGCTAACACCCCCGCGCCGGCCGAAGAGCCGATCGATCGCGATCCCGGCGTCATCACCCTCGCTGCGGCCCTGATCCGCGCCGTGCGCCGCCAGCACGATGCAGCGTTCCGCCGCCGTTGCGACCAGGCGACGACCACCACCGCCATCTAGCGCTCACGCCGCCTGTCGTCGTGCATCCAATCCCTCCGGACAGGCAGCCTCTTCGAGGGTGCCTGAAGCGGAGAGAATGCCGCTCGCCCCGTCGAGTGCGCCCTTGCGGAGATTGAGACCGAGGAACCGTGCCCGTTCGAACGGGCCGGGCATGGACAGCCCGGTCATCAGATCACCGGAAAAACCAAAACGGGCGTAATACGGCGCATCGCCCATGAGGACGATGGCGCTGTGACCGAGGGCGCACGCCCTGCCGATGGAGGCCCACATCAGGGTGCTGCCGAGGCCGTGGCCCCGAAGCGAGGGATCGACGGCGAGCGGCCCCAACAGCAGGGCAGGCCGCTTGAGCCCTGCCTCCACGTGCCACAAACGAACGGTGCCGACGACACGGCCGCTCAGTTCCGCGGTCAGTGCCAGACCGTTGGCAGGCATGCGTCCTTCGCGCAGACGCTCGGACGTCTTGAGGAATCGCGCCGGGCCGAAGCAGGTATCGAGCAGTTGCTCCCGTGCCGATAGATCGGTCGGCCGTTCGTCGCGAATTTCGATCAAGGCCGTGCCCTTTCCCAGGTCCTGCCGGGTAACCCAACTGACGTGACGGCGGGCGGTTCTGCGCCGGAGATGGGCGACGGAACCGTCCGCGTCCGCTACCGAACGACCATGGAGCCGTTCGGCCGACGATGATATCGCGGTCAGATGACGTATTGCTGAAGGGGCGGGAACCCATTGAACGCCACCGCCGCATAGGTGGTGGTGTAGGCCCCGGCTCCTTCGATCAGCACCTTGTCGCCGATGGAAAGCGAGACGGGGAGCGGGTAGGGCACCTTCTCGTAGAGCACATCCGCGGAATCGCAGGTCGGCCCGGCGAGCACGCAGGGAGACATGCGATCCTCGTCGTGCTCGGTGCGGATCGCGTAGCGGATCGACTCGTCCATGGTCTCGGCGAGCCCGCCGAACTTGCCGATGTCGAGATAGACCCAGCGGATCTCGTCCTCGGCATCGGACTTCTTCGAGACCAGGATCACCTCGGCCTCGATCATGCCGGCATTGCCGACCATGCCGCGACCGGGCTCGATGATGGTTTCGGGCAGCTGGTTGCCGAAATGCTTGGTGAGCGCGCGGAAGATCGCGTCTCCGTAGGATTCGACCCCCGGCACGGCCTTGAGATACTTGGTGGGAAAGCCGCCGCCGAGATTGACCATGGACAAGGCGATGCCGCGATCGGCGCATTCGCGGAAGATCGTGGAGGCGGAGGCGAGCGCCCCGTCCCAGGCTTCGATGTTGCCCTGCTGCGAGCCCACATGGAACGACACGCCATAGGCGTGCAGTCCCTGGCGGCAGGCATGCTCGAGCACGTCGACGGCCATCTCCGGCACGCAGCCGAACTTACGCGACAGGGGCCATTCGGCGCCTGCACCGTCGCAGAGGATGCGGCAGAACACCTGGACCTCGCCGGCTTCGATACCGGCCGCATCGGCGGCGCGGGAAATCTTCTCGACCTCGGCCTCGCAATCGACGGCGAACAGGCGCACGCCGAGTTTGAGCGCGCGACCGATGCAGCGCTCCTTCTTGATGGTGTTGCCGAAGGAAATCCGGTCGGCCGTGGCGCCGGAGGCAAGCGCCATCTCCACCTCGACCACGGAGGCCGTGTCGAAGCAGGAGCCCATCTCGGCGAGCAGACGCAGCACTTCCGGAGCCGGGTTCGCCTTCACCGCGTAGAAGACGCGGGTATCGGGCAGCGCGCGGGCGAAGGCCGTGAAGTTGTCGCGCACGACATCGAGGTCGAGCACCATCACCGGGCCTTCGTCCTGGCCCATGTCACGGCGAGCGCGCAGAAAATCGCGGATACGATCGGTCATGGTCGTTCCAACCCACAGGTTCGCGAGCGCCCGTTCGTGGGGCGCGCTGTCGAAATCGGGACGGCAATCAGCCGTCCGGCGTCGGGGGGCGATGCAACGCGATGGGCGGCGTGCTTTGGAGACACGTCGTCGACCGCGGGCGCATCAGCACCCGGAAGCTGCCGTGGATTGGAAGGGAGATCCCCACCGCACGCCGGGCAAAGAGAAACAAGCCTCTTCGGTGCCGGCCTTTGGAGGGCCGACGAGACCAAAAAAGCCCGTTCGTCGTTGCTTTAAGCTGCGTCCCCCGTGGAGAGCGGGGTTCGCCGGTTTCGCCTCCGGCTGCCGGTTGTTGTCGGGGTCCGGTGTTGCCACCTGGATGCCGGCCGGAGGGAATCCACCCTGTCGACCATCGATCCTTTAAGACCCCTGGCGGCTGTCCGGCAGTTGGCCGGATGCCCACCAACCGACACGCGGCCACAGGCACGTGCGAAATTGGGCAAGGCGCATATACGTCTCATGCGACTCCGCAACAAGGAAAAACGGTCCCGAGCCCGCAAAAACACCGCCGTTCCCCGGCATTGTGGCCGCGAAGGCTCACTCCATCGCGCGAGCTCTTTTCAAGGCGCCGCGAACGGGTCATTGAGCAAGCGGTTTTCATGCTGATCGAACCATTCCAATCCACTTCCTCATCCTGAGGTCCCGGAGTGCTGCGGAGGCCTCGAAGGAGGGCTCCAGCACGCATGGCGGCCTCTGGAGGGTTCCTTCGAGGCCCGCCGAGGCGGGCACCTCAGGATGAGGCGGCTGGATGGGACCGTGCGGGGAAGCCCGATCGTCTCTCACCACCGACCAGAGCCGCAGGATCATGACCGAGCCCACCCGCCGCGCGCTTCTCACCGGGATCGCCGCCCTGTCCGTCGCCGGCACCGCGTCGACGGCGCAGGAGGGACGCGCACCCAAACCCTTCGATTTCGAGGAGGTGGAACGGCGCGCCGAGGAACTCGCCAAGGTCGCCTACGATGCCCGCGTACCGCCCCTTCCGGCTCCCATCGCAAAGCTCGATTACGACGCCTGGCGTGACATCCGTTTCAAGCCCGACAAGGCCTTTCTCGGGGGAGAGAACAGCCCATTCCGGCTGCAGCTTTTCCATGTCGGCTTTCTCTACACGCGCCCCGTCACCGTGAACCTCGTGCGGCGTGGCATCGCGACTCCTATCGCCTATCAGTCGAGCCTGTTCGACATGGGTCGGACGAAGCTCGACAAGCCTCTGCCCGTCGATCTCGGCTTTGCCGGCCTCCGCTTCCACAGCTACCTCAACAAGCCGAACCTGCTCGACGAACTCATCGTGTTTCTCGGCGCCAGCTATTACCGCTTCCTCGGGCGCGATCAGCTCTACGGCCTCTCGGCGCGGGGCCTCGCCCTCAATGTGGAGGGGGAGGGCGCCCCGGAGGAATTCCCGGTCTTCCGCGAATTCTGGGTGACGATGCCGGAGACCAACGCCGACGCCCTGCTGGTCCATGCCCTCCTCGATAGCCCCTCGGTGACCGGGGCCTTCGCCTTCACCGTCAAGCCCGGCGACGAGACCAGCGTCGCCGTTCGCTCGACGCTGATCCCAAGGGTTGCGCTCCCATCGGTGGGCGTCGCACCGCTCACCTCGATGTTCTTCATCGGCGAGAACGACCGGCACCACTCCGACGATTACCGGCCCGAACTCCACGATTCCGATGGTCTTCAGATCGCGGCCGGATCGGGCGAATGGCTCTGGCGTCCCCTGGACAATCCGAAGGCGCGACGCATCTCGTCCTTCGTCGATCGCGATCCGAAGGGGTTCGGACTGATGCAGCGGGACCGCGCCTTCGAATCCTACCAGGATCTCGAGGCTTCCTATGGACGGAGGCCGAGCTACTTCGTCGAACCCGAAGGCGGCTGGGGCGAGGGCGCCGTGACCCTGATGGAACTCCCGACCGACACCGAGGTGAACGATAACATCGTCGCCTATTGGCGTCCGAAGCAGCCTTATCCGGCTGGCGAACCGGTCCGCATGTCGTACCGCGTGCGCGCCAGGAGTTCGAACAGCAGGCTGCATACGGGCGGGTATGTGGCGAATACCTTTTTGGCCGCCACCAGCGCCAGCGGTGCTGCCAAGGGGGAGGAGGCGAAAGGGACGCTGAGCCGCCGCTTCCTCATCGATTTCGCCGGAGGCGAACTGCCTTATTATCTCCCCGACCCAAGCAAGGTGGAGGTGGTGGCCAATGCCTCGCGGGGACGGATCACCGCCACTTCGATCACCCCGAATCCTCATATTGGCGGGTTGCGGGCAGCGATCGACATCACCCTCGACGCGGCGGATCAGTCAACCGATCTCCGCGCCTTCCTGCGCGCCGGCGGTCGAGCGTTGTCGGAAACCTGGGTCTATCCCTGGACCGCAGCGTGAGCGTCCAAGCCCATAAACGGCAGACGGTCGCTCCGGTCACCATCCGCCCGGCGACGTTGGGCGATCTCGATGCCCTGGTCGCGCTGGAACACGCGGCGTTTTCCGGAGACCGGGCGGAACGGCGGGCGATCCGCCATGCCATCGGCTCTCCGTCGATGTCGTTGCTGGCGGCGCTTGACGCCGAAGACCGATCGATCTTGGTGGCGGCGGCCACGCTGGAGCGCCGCAAGGGAAGCCGCAGCTGCCGGCTCTCCTCCATCGCGGTGTCCCCCGGACGCGCCGGCCAGGGGCTCGGCGGCATCATGCTGGACGCAGCGGAGGCCGATGCAAAAGCGCATGGCTGCACGATGTTGCGGCTGGAGGTGAGGGCCGATAATGGCGCCGGTATTCGCCTCTATGAGCGCCATGGCTACGCCCGGTTCGCCATCCTCGAAGACTATTACGAGGACGGCATGGAAGCGTGGCGCTACGAGAAGGCCTTGTAGTTAGCCGTCGCGGGCATCGACCTCATGCCTCCCCATACCGTCATCCCGGGCCGCATGGCAGGACCCGGAACGACGGACGGGGTTCGTTGTCCTATCCGGGACAGCGAACGGTTTCGTGGCGGCTCAGTCGCAGGATTCGCGGGTCACCGTCTTGCGGTCACCCTCTTCGTTCTCGCGGGTCACCGATTTGACCCGACAGCCGTCTCGGGTCTCACGGGTCTCGACGGTGCGGGTCTCGGATTCCGGCCGCTCGACGATGACGCGCTCGGGCACCTCACGCTCGATGATGGTGGTCTGGGCCTGGACCGCGGAGGCGCCGAAGAGGGTCAGCAACGCGGCGGTAGTGAGGATCGATTGACGCATGGACATCTCCTTCGAAACCATGCGCCCCAACGACGGGGCGAGCTAGACCGTTCCCGTCTTCGATCCTGAATTGCCGAATTCTCCCGCTTGCGTCTCGCGACGGGCTATCCCTCGATCTTCGAGAAATCGGCGACCTCGCGGGTGGCCGCCCGCAGGGCATTGAGCAGAGCGAGGCGGTTCTCGCGCAGGGCCGGATCGTCCGCGTTGACGATGACCTTCTCGAAGAAGGCATCCACCGGCGCGCGCAGGATCGAGAGCGCGCGCATGGCCCCCGAAAAATCCTCCGCCGCCACGGCCGCCGAGGCTGCGTCACGCGCGGCCACCAGCGCCTCGGACAGGGCCTGTTCCTCCGGCTCGCCGGAAGCCGCGATGGCGGCGCGGTCGGGCTCGGCCTCGTAGACGCGCCCGTCCTTCTTCTCCTCGATCCGGAGGATGTTGGCCGCGCGCTTGTAGCCGGCGAGTAGATTCTTGCCGTCGTCCGTCTCGAGGAACTGGCCAAGCGCCTCGACGCGGCGGACGACCATGAGGAGGTCGTCCTGTCCGGACAGGGCGAAGACGGCGTCGATCAGGTCGTGGCGGGCGCCCTGGTCGCGCAGGTAGACTTTGAGGCGGTCTGCGAAGAAAACGAGGAGATCGGCCGGAAGAGGATCTTCGAGGTTCCCGTGGGCGTCCAGCGCGGCCATATCGCGGTCGTCATCCCCGGAGACGGATATGACGGCGACGTGGCGTTTCTTCTGAACATAGAAAGCGTCCTTCAGCACGTTCTCGCGGAGCTTCAGGCGCAGGCCATTCTCCAAAATGAGCCGGACCACGCCGAGGGCCGCCCGTCGAAGTGCATAGGGGTCTTTGCTCCCGGTGGGCTTCTCATCGATTGACCAGAAGCCGGCAAGAGTATCGAACTTATCGGCCAAAGCGACGGCGACGGAAACAGGATCGGTGGGCACGCGGTCCGACGGACCCACAGGTTTGTAGTGCTCTTCCAACGCCGCACAGACACTGGGATGCTCGCCCTGCAACGTCGCATATTTGCGGCCTATGAGCCCCTGCAGTTCCGGGAACTCGCCGACCATCTCGCTAACGAGATCGGCTTTCGCGAGCTGAGCGCCGCGACTGGCGAGTTGTACATCAGCGCCGATGATCGGTGCTATGCCGCGCGCAAGCGCCGCGATACGCGCCACCCGCTCGCCCTGGGTCCCGAGCTTCTCGTGGAAAACGATGCTGTCGAGTTTCGCCAGCCGGTCTTCGAGGCGGATCGCCTTGTCGGTCTCCCAGAAGAATTTCGCGTCCGAGAGGCGGGCGCGCACCACGCGCTCGTTGCCGCCCGTGATCGCGATGCCGCCGTCGCTGGCCACCAGGTTCGAGACCAGGATGAAAGCGGGGGCCAGGGTGTCGGAGCCGGACTCGCGGAGCACGAAGCATTTCTGGTTGGCCCGGATGGTGGCGCGGATCGCCTCGGCCGGGATGTCGAGGAAGCTCGGATCGAAGGTCCCGAGGAGCACCACCGGCCATTCGACGAGGCCGGCGACCTCGTCGAGCAGACCCTCGTCCTCTACGAGTTCGAGGCCGCGCGCGAAAGCGAGGTCGCGGGCATCGTGCAGGATGATGTCTTTGCGCCGCTCCGGGTCGAGCACGACCTTGGCGCGCTCGAGGGCCTGGATGTAATCGTCGAACCGCCGCACTTCGATGGCGTCCGGGGCCAGGAAGCGGTGTCCGTAGGTGGTGGTACCGGCCGCGATCCCGTCCACGGTGAAAGGCACGATCTCGGGTGTCTCGGTCTCGGGGCCGAAGGTCGCCACGATGGATTGCAGCGGGCGCACCCAGCGTAAGGAGCCCGGCTGCGCCGAGGCCGCGCCCCAGCGCATGGATTTCGGCCAGGGGAAGCTCTTGATGATCGCCGGCAGGATCTCGGCCAGCACGTCGATCGTGTCCCGGCCGGGACGCTCGATCACGGCCACGTAGAACTCGCCCTTCTTGGGGTCGGTGACGGTGGTCGCCTGATCGAGACTCGTCAGGCCCGCACTCTTCAAGAACCCCTGGATCGCCCCGTCCGGCGCGCCGACGCGAGGCCCCTTGCGCTCCTCGCGCACGTCCTTCCCGCGCGGCGGCAGGCCGGCCACGTGCAAGGCGAGGCGGCGCGGCGTGGAGAAGGCCTTGGCGCCCTCGTAGAGGAAGCCGCGCTCCACCAGCGCGTCGGTGACGAGCCTCCGCAGGTCCTCAGCGGCCCGCCGCTGCATGCGGGCGGGAATCTCTTCGGAGCGCAGTTCGAGGAGGAGATCAGGCATGGGTTCAGGTCGCGTCCGAATTGATAGTCAGGATGTCGTTGGCGCGACTGTTGCGGCCATCGATCTGTCAGCTAGGGTATGGAAGTGATTGGGTATCTTTCAGAAAATGACCGATCACTATAAATTACCTATCCTTTCACGCCACGCCGCCACCCGCCGTCTTCAGCCACGCCGCGCCACAGGCCTTGGCCAGTTCCCGCACCCGCAGGATGTAGCTTTGGCGCTCGGTCACCGAGATGACGCCGCGGGCGTCGAGCAAATTGAAGACGTGGCTCGCCTTGATGCACTGGTCGTAGGCCGGCTGCGCCATCCTGTGCCGCCCCGCGTCATCCTCCGGCGCGCCCGCATCCAGATAGGTGCGGCAGGCCTTCTCCGCGTCTGTGAACTGGCGGAACAGCATCGCGGTGTCCGCCGCCTCGAAATTGTGGCGCGAATATTCCTGCTCGGCCTGGAGGAAGACGTCGCCATAGGTGACCTTGTCGTCGCCCGTGCCGCCGTTGAAGTTCAGGTCGTAGACGTTCTCGACGCCCTGGACGTACATGGCGAGTCGCTCGAGACCGTAGGTGAGTTCGCCGGCGACCGGCGCGCACTCGATCCCGGCGACCTGCTGGAAATAGGTGAACTGGCTCACCTCCATGCCGTCACACCAGCATTCCCAGCCGAGCCCCCAGGCCCCCAAGGTCGGGCTCTCCCAATCGTCCTCGACGAAGCGGATGTCGTGGAGCTTGAGGTCGACGCCGATGGCGTCGAGGGAAGCGAGGTAGAGTTCCTGCAGGTTCGGCGGGTTCGGCTTCAGGATCACCTGGAACTGGTAATAGTGCTGCAGCCGATTGGGGTTCTCGCCGTAGCGGCCGTCCTTCGGGCGTCGCGAGGGCTGGACATAGGCCGCCTTCCAGGGCTTGGGGCCGAGCGCCCGCAGGGTGGTGGCGGGATGGAACGTGCCGGCCCCCACTTCCATGTCGTAGGGCTGGAGGATCACGCAGCCCTGCGCGGCCCAGAAATTCTGCAGCGTCAGGATCAGACCCTGGAACGAGGTCCTGGGTGCGAGATCGACGGCGCTCGGCAGGGCTTGTGCGCTCGACATGGGGAAGCTTCCGGTCAGCGGGAAAGGGCGGCAGCGTTTAAGAGGCGGGCTTGCGGAGTCAAGCCGAGCCGTTCCGCGAATGCGGGTGCGCAGCGGCACACATTTTCGCCACGATCGGGTTTATCGCCGGAACTGTCCCGCTTGTCGCTGGTTCTTAGCACAAATCAAGGGATCAGCCGGCTCGCAAAGAGCGGCGAGCATTGCGGAAGTCGGACCATGCGCAAGTCGATCACTGTATTCGCCGCACTCTTCGCAGCATCTTTGGCCGCTACGCCCTTCGTCGTCGGAGCCTCGAACGCCCTGGCGACCACCGACAAGGCCGACATCGTCGCCATGCCGGCGCCCGTGACGGCGATCGAGGTATCCTCCGTGCCGGCCCCCGCTACGACCGAGACCTGCACCCGCAAGGTCCGGGTGGTCTATTCGGGCTACGGTGCACCGTCTTCGGCCTGCACGGTCGCGCTCCGCTGAATTCTCACAGCCCGTAGCGTGCCCAGGCGGCGCGCTCCTCGATCACGGCAAGGGCGTCGGCGGCAAGACCCTTGCCGGTGAGTCCGGTGATGGTCGAGCCCGGCACGGCCCGGCGCAGCAGCCGGCCAATGAACGACCCCTGCTTCTCGGCGACCAGCTTCAGAATGACATCGTCTCCGAATCTGGCCCTGAGCGTGGTTCGCACGTCTCCCAACGAATCGATCAGCCCCAGGGGCAATGCCTGGCGCCCCGTCCAGACGGCACCGGTGAAAAGGTTCTCGCCACCTGCCCTCACGGCGGGCCTGCGCTCGCTGACGAGCGAGGTGAAGAGATCCTGCACGTCGGCCTGGATCGCCTTGAGGCGCACGATGTCCTCGGGATTCTCAGGGCGGAACGGATCGAGCATGGCTTTGGCCTCGCCCTGGGTATGGACGCGACGCTCGATGCCGATCCGTTCGATGAGCTTGTCGAAGCCGAAACCGGCCGAGACCACCCCGATCGATCCGATCAGCGACGTCGGATCGGCGATGATCTCATCCGCCGCGCAAGCGATCATGTACCCGCCGGAGGCGGCCACATCCTCGACGAAGGCATAGACGGGCAGCTTCTTCTCCACGGCGAGCGCGCGGATGCGCCGGTGGATGAGGTGGGATTGCGCCGGCGAGCCGCCGGGCGAGTTGATGACGAGGGCCACTGCGGACACGCCCGCCATTCCGAAGCCGCTTTCCAGGCTGGACGCCACCGTCGCCATGGAGAGGCCGGACCGCAGGGGTGACGCAGCGCCGATGACACCGCTGAGGCGGATGACCGCAACCATGGGCTTGCGGCCACGCCACGCCTTCGGGACGAGCGGGTGAAGGAAGCGCGGTAGGGCCAGAGGCATCGGTCTCGTCTCGGTTGAACGGGGAGGTCGTCGGCATGGAAGCGTGGGACGGCCCTCGCTTCCGGTCCAGACACCACGAAATGGAGACGATCGAACCATTTTACAGGCTTCGCTGTTTCACTCGTCCGGTATCGCAGCACTCGGCCGCAGGCCGACGGCCGACGGCCACCGAGATGCGGACCGCTGAAACAGGGAGACTGACCATCATGCGTATCGTGACGTGGATGATCGTTCTGGTCGGGGTGCTGGGAGGGGCCTACGGGTCCCTGTCCCAGGCACGCGCGGCGCCGCTACCCATCGCTGCCGTCGCGGGAACCGCCGGAACGGAACTCGTGGAGAAGGCGCATTGGCGTCGGCACCGCCGGCATCACTGGCACCGGCGCCATTACTGGCACCGTCCGCATTACGGCTACCGCCGGCACTACTGGCGGCCGCGCTACTACCGCCCGATCTATGGCTACCATCGTCCGGCCTATGGATGGCGCCGGCCTTATTGGCACCGGCGTCATCACTGGCATCGCCATCACTGGCACCGCCGCCATCATCACTGGCGCCGGTTCTACTGAGCAGCTGCTCTGAAACAAATCGGTTCGCGGTGAGGAGGCCCGTCCTCGCCGCGAAGATCATCAGGGTGGCCAGGGCAGCCCGCGGTGAAGTGCATTCGCCTCCGGCGTCATCGCGCCATCGGCTTCCTGCAGGATGAGGGGAGGCGCCAGAGTGAACGGCGCACGGCTTCCCTTGATGCCCGTCACCAACACCCGGATCGCGGGGCGCTCGATTCGAGCCTGGACCGGCCTCGCGACGATCCCTCCGAAGCGCCTCTGCAGGGCGGCGAGGCAATCCGGCAGGGCATCGGCGCGATGCACGAGGCCGAGCGTCCCGCCCGGCTTGAGGAGGTCGAGACAGGCTTTGATCCAGGCTTCGAGATCACCGCCGGAAAACGTATGGGCCGAGGCCCTTCCCGGGATCGGCGATGGCCTGTGGCGCCGCGATTCGAAAAAGGGCGGGTTGGTCAGGACCAGATCCGCCACGTTCGACGATAAGCCGGCTGCCCTCCGGCTCTCGACCGAGAGAATGTCGGCGGCGGTCACCCCGACCCGGCCATCGAGGCCGTTCCCGTCGATGTTCCTCGCCGCGAGGGCGACGAGGTCCAGGTCACGCTCCACCAGGATGACCTTCGCCGCCGCCTCGTAGGTGGCCACCGCCAGCCCCACCGCCCCGGTGGCCGCGCCGACATCGATGACGACCGCCCCCGGTGGCGGTCGCACGATTCGGCTCAGGAGCACGGCGTCGGTACCGGCGCGATGGTCCCCGCGCGGCGGCTGATACAGGCGAAGACGGCCGCCGAGCCACAGATCGGCGGTCACGGCCTCGGGGACCGCTTCCTCGATGCTCACATCACGCATCGCGCAGTTCGTGCGCCAGACCGGCGTCCTCCAGCAGACGTCGCGCTTCGGACGCATGATCGTCGGGCACGAGCAGACGGCGGGCGAACGCGCCGATCGAGCCTTCGAGCAGGCTCATATGTGTGTCGGCGATCAGGACCGGGATATCCGCCCCCTGCAGCAGCGACTCGGCAAAGCCCATGAGGACGATGTCGTTGCTCCGGATCAGCTCTCTCATGCGTCCACCCGCCTCATCGGCGGCTTCCCGCCGCCGCCCTTTGTATACAGGGAGAAACGCGGGATGTTGCAGCGCCTCGGCGCGCATGCGAAGGGGTGCCCGCGTGGATGTTGGTCACGGGAGATTGCCCGGTCGAGCGGATCGGCCCGAGCGGCGGGTACGCCGCCGGAATCTGCCCGGTGTGAAAAGCTCGGGAGGCATCGCGTTTGGGTGTCGTCGTTTCCTTCGATGAGGGCCGCTCCGATCCGGAGTCGAGCCTGAACGATCTTGTGGCTCTGGTCGCCAAGGGCATGGAGCGCGTGAACGCGACCATCCTGTCGCGGACCGGGTCCGACGTCGCGATGATTCCGGAGGTGGCCAATCACCTGATCGCCTCCGGGGGCAAGCGCCTGCGCCCCATCCTCACCCTCGCCACCGCAGATCTCTGCGGATACGGGGCCGGAGATGGCGCGGTGAAGCTCGCCGCCAGCGTCGAGTTCATGCACACGGCGACCCTTCTGCATGACGACGTGGTGGACGAGAGCGACATGCGGCGCGGCCGCGTCGCGGCGCGGATCAAGTGGGGCAACGAGGCGAGCGTGCTCGTCGGTGATTTCCTCCTCGGCCAGGCCTTCCGCATGATGGTGGAGGTCGGTTCGCTGCGCGCCCTCGACATCCTCTCGGCCGCCGCGACCGTCATCGCCGAGGGCGAGGTGATGCAGCTCACTGCCGCCAAGAACACCGAGACCTCCGAGGACGAGTATCTCGCCGTGATCCGGGCCAAGACCGCGGAATTGTTCGCCGCCGCCTGCGAGGTCGGCCCGGTGATCGCCGACCGCCCGCGGGCGGAGCAGGCGGCGTGCCGCTCCTATGGCATGAATCTCGGGATCGCCTTCCAGTTGATCGACGACGTGCTCGATTACGGCGGCACCAGTGCCTCCATGGGCAAGAATGTTGGTGACGATTTCCGCGAGGGGAAGATCACCCTGCCGATCGTCCTGGCCTTCCGGCGGGGCAGCGAGGAGGAGCGGACCTTCTGGCGTCGTACACTCCAGGACGGTCGGGTCGAAGAGTCCGATCTCGACACGGCCCTCGCCATCCTGCGGAAACACCGGGCCCTGGAGGACACGATCGACCGGGCGCGCCATTATGGCGCCATCGCCCGCGATGCCCTGGCGCTGTTCCCCAACGGGCCAATGAAGTCGGCCCTGCTGCAGGTCGTCGATTTCTGCATCGCCCGGGCTCACTGATCCGATCCCGGCCCGTCACGCGAGCCGGGCAGGGAAGGCCGTCACCGTAGTAAGGCGGCTCGGACCCACCAGGATGGCTGCATCGCGCGGATGGCGGCAGCCGCCCAAACCGCATCGGATCGGGTGGCGAACAAGCCGAAAACCGTAGCACCGGAGCCGGACATGCGAGCGAGCCGGCATCCCGGCTGGTCGCGCAGGGCCGTGAGCGTATCGGCGATGACGGGGGCGACCGTGAGCGCCGGTGCTTCCAGATCGTTGCGAGCCGGCGTCACCGCCGCCAGGATCTCGCCGAAGCCGAGACATCGCGCGAGGAGCGGGTGGGCCTCGCCAGCGTGGCGCTGCCCAACCGTCAGACCCAGCGCCTTGAAGACCGGCGCGGTGGCGACCGGCACGCCGGGATTGATCAGCACGGCCGGCAAAGGCGCGAAACCCAGCGCCGGCCCGACATCCTCGCCGGCACCACGCATCATCCGGCCGCGCGGATCGAGGCAGACGGGAACGTCCGACCCGGTGGCGCGGGCGGCCTCGACGACAGCGGGGTGATCGAGGGAAAGGTCGTTGAGGCGCGCCAGCAGCCGCAGGGCTGCGGCCGCATCCGACGAGCCGCCGCCGATCCCTGCCGCCACGGGCAGGCGCTTGATGAGGTGGAAGCCACCGATACGAAGGCCGGGGATCGCCTTGGTCAGCCTTTTGGCGGCACGGATCACGAGGTTGTCGTCGAGGGGACCGGCCGGTCCGGCGGTGGGTCCTGAAACGTCGAGGGTCAGCTCACCGCCGGGCATCAGGCTCAGCGTATCCCCCGAACCGGTGAAGGCCACGAGACTTTCGAGCTCGTGATAGCCATCCCCCTCACGACGGCCGAGGACGTGAAGGGTCAGATTGATCTTCGCCGGAGCGCGGGTGACGAGGCTGGGCACGGCTTGCTCTGTCGGAGAGGGGCGGGTCTGTCGACCGCGGGAATGCGCGGCCGGTCTGGCCCCGCGATCCCCCGCCCGTCAAGCCGGTGTCAGCCGCCGGTCTTCTTGTCGGCCGCGCCAGGGGGCTCGCTCGGAGCCGGAGCGCCCTTCGGCAGATCGGGATTCACCTTCTGCGCCTCGGGAGGATTCTCGGCGGTAGCGGCGGGCTTCTCGAGTTCCGGCAGGCCGTCCTTGAGCTTGGCGTTGATCTTGACGAGATCGTCCGGCTCCGGGTTCAGGTCCTTGGCGTGCTGCCACTGGAACTTGCCTTCGAGCCGCCGTCCCGAACGCCAATAGGCATCGCCGAGATGGTCGTTGATAGTCGGGTCGCCGGGCTTGAGCTCGATGGCCTTCTCCAACTCGCGCACTGCGTCGTCGTAGCGACCGAGGCGGAAATAGGCCCAGCCGAGGCTGTCGATGATCATGCCGTCTCGCGGGCTCGCATCGACGGCCTGCTTCAGCATGGTGAAGGCCTCGTCGATATTCATGTTCTGGTCGACCCAGGAATAGGCGAGGTAGTTGAGCACCTGCGCCCGCGCCGCCGGCTGGTTCGGCGGGACCAGTTCCAGGGCCTTCTTGAGGTCAGCCTCGGCCTTCGGCCATTGCTTGGCCCGCTCGTAGGCGGTGCCGCGGAAGTAGAACGTCGTCCAGTAATTGGAGGCCGGCTGCTTGCCGATGAGTTCGATGGCCCGGCTGTAGGTGGCCGCCGCCTCCTCGTATTTCTTGCGCGAGCGCTGCACGTTGCCAAGGGCGGTCACGACGTCGATGCTGTCGGGATGCTCCTTCATGGCGGCGTCGAGGAGCTGGGTCGCCTCCTCGCCTTTGCCGAGCTGCTCGAGATTGAGGCCGATCTGGATGTCGGCGTTGAGCTTCAGCGGCGAGGTTGCCGGCATCTGCGCATAGGCGTCGTTGGCGCGCTCGGTCTGCTTCATCCGGTCGAGCGTATCGGCGAGGGTGAGGCGGGCGAGGGCGTGTTCGGGGGCGAGATAGAGGGCGAGGCGCAGATAGACCACGGCGGGCAACTCGTCGCCCTGGGTCGATCCGGCCGAGCCGAGCCCGTAGAGCACCTCGCCGGCGCCTTCCTGTGCCGTGTTGACCAGGCGGGTCAGGGGCTTGCCGGCCTTGAGCTTGTCGAGGGCGTCACGCACGATCGGGTGACGCGGCAGCAGTTGATCGAAGGTCGTGTAGGCCTGGATCGCCAGGTCCGTCCGACCGGCCTGCGCTTCGAACCGGGCATAGGCATCGACGATGCGCAGGGTGTTCGGGTCCGCGTCGTACGCAGCCTTGAGCCGGCGCTCCGCCTCCGCCTGATCGCCGACGAGGTTGGCGATCAACCCGGCATGGAAGTCGCGGAAAGTGTTGTAGGAGCGCTCGCCCTTCAGCTTGTTCACCACTTCGAGGGCGCGCTTGCCGTCATTGGCACCGGCATAGGCCCAGGCGGTCAGGAGGGTGCTGGTGAGATCGGCAGCAGCACCCCGTCCGCTGCGAGCGAAGTTCTGACGGGCCTGCGCGAACTGGCCGGCCTTGATCTGGCGTACGCCGAGGCTGAGTTGGGCGAGGCCGTTCGATCCGTCGCGGGCGGTGAGGCGCTCGGCCGCGCGGAAGGCGTCGGGCAGAGCGCCGTCCGCGAGCAGCGACACGAAGGCGCGCTCGAGCAATTCGGCATTGCGCGGGTCGGCCTTCACCGCCTCGCGGTAGAAGCTCGCCGCGGCGGAGGTGTCCTTGGAGGCGCCGGCGATATAAGCGGACAGGAAGTTGCCTTCCAGCGACTCGGCCGGCTCGTATTCCGTCACCGGGGCGGATTCCCGAGGCTGGGCGGCCAGGGCCGTGACCGACGTCGCCACTGAGGCGGCGAGGCACAGGGCGAGAGCCGAGAGGGTCCGGCGGGTCGCGGCGTTTCCGTTCATGGGCACCAGTCGCGTTTGTAGCGCATCGTCCGTCAGGGACCGATGCCGATCGGGCGGGGACACTGAACTCTTCCCGCCATCCTCGCAAGGCGAAAGGATGGCGGGCACTTAGGGTCCGGTGCGTCCTCACATGTTGGGGTAGTTCGGCCCGCCCGGTCCCTCTGGCGTCACCCAGTTGATGTTCTGGTTGGGGTCCTTGATATCGCAGGTCTTGCAGTGGACGCAGTTCTGCGCGTTGATCTGGTAGCGGACGCCATTGCCCTCCTGCACCCATTCGTAGACGCCCGCCGGGCAGTACCGCGCCGAGGGGCCGCCGTAGACGTCGTGCTCCGAGGACTTCTGGAGCGCCGCGTCCTTGACGTTGAGATGCGGCGGCTGGTCCTCTTCGTGATTGGTGTTCGAGAGATAGACCGAGGAGAGCCGGTCGAAGGTCAATTTGCCGTCGGGCTTCGGATAGACGATCGGCGTCACCTCCGAGATTGGCTTCGTGGCGGCATGATCCGGCTTGCCATGTTTCAGCGTGCCGAAGGGTGAGGCGTCGAGGATCGTCTGCGACCACATGTCGAGGCCGCCCAGACCCACACCCACGAGCGTGCCGTATTTCGACCAGAGCGGCTTGACGTTGCGCACGCGCTTGAGATCGCGACCGATGTCGCTGTCGCGCCAACCGGCCTCGTAATCGGTCAGCTCGTCGCCCTGTCGGCCGGCGGCGAGGGCGGCGGCGATGGCCTCGGCCGCCTGCATGCCGGAGAGAACGGCGTTGTGCGACCCCTTGATGCGCGGCACGTTGACGAAGCCGGCCGAGCAGCCGACGAGGCAGCCGCCGGGGAAGACGAGCTTCGGCACCGATTGCCAGCCGCCCTCCATGATGGCGCGTGCGCCGTAGCCGATGCGCTTGGCGCCCTCGAACACGTCGCGGATCATCGGGTGGGTCTTGAAACGTTGGAATTCCTCGAACGGCGACAGGGTCGGGTTCTCGTAGTTCAGGTGCGTGACGAAACCGACCGAGAGCAGGTGGTCGTCGAAATGATAGAGCCAGGAACCGCCGCCGGTCTTGTTGGAGAGCGGCCAGCCCATGGTATGGCGCACGAGACCGGGCTCGAACGTCTCGGGCTTCAGCTGCCAGAGCTCCTTGACGCCCAATCCGTATTTCTGGTGGTCGCTGTCCCGGTTGAGCTGGAAGCGGTCGATCAGCGTCTTGGTGAGCGAGCCGCGCGCTCCCTCGCCGAAGATCGTGTACTTTCCGCGCAACTCCATGCCGCGGGTGTAATCGTCGCGCGGCTCACCAGATTTTCCGATGCCGAGATCGCCGGTGGCCACGCCGATGACCGTGCCGGCATCGTCGTAGAGCACTTCCGAGGCCGGAAAGCCGGGATAGATCTCGACGCCGAGCTCCTCGGCCTTGGCGCCGAGATACTTCGTCACGTTCGAGAGCGAGCCGACGAAATTGCCGTGGTTCGACATGAATTTCGGGAAGGCGAAGTTCGGCAGCGAGATGCCGCTGTTCTTAGTGAGGAACAGGAACTCGTCACGCTCGACCTCGGTCTTGAGCGGCCGGGCTTCGTCCTGGCGCCACTCGGGAAGCAGGCGGTCCAGCCCGAGCGGATCGATCACCGCGCCGGAGAGGATGTGCGCGCCGACTTCGGACCCCTTCTCGACCACCACGACGGCAAGATCGGCGGCGATCTGCTTGAGGCGGATCGCAGCGGCGAGGCCGGCGGGCCCCGCGCCGACGATCACCACGTCGAAATCCATACCCTCGCGTTCCGGCAACGCCATCCTGTGAACTCCTCCTGCCGCCCCAGCCTGGACCGATCGAGACCGGTCAGCGCGTGCGCGATGTTATGATTGCGAACACTCTCAACCGATTCCAAGCTGGGAACGCAAGCCTGCCAATGGTCTCAGCATGGTCTGAGCCGTCTCGCCGCCGTACCAATGGCCGCGTAACGTGTCCGGCGAAGTGTTGTCCACAGGCCCGTCAGGGTCCACATCGAGAACCATGAGCCAAGGTCCCGACCATCAGCGCGACGTGATCGCCGAACTGGACTTCCACGTGGAAGCCGGTGTCGATCTCTGCCTCGACGAACGGCCGCACGACCGCTTCTCCGAAGTCGAGGAGACGTCACCCTGGCGCCCGGCACCGGCGCGGCACGGCTTGCCGACGCACGACCTGCCCCCCCTTGATCGTCCCTCACAAATCTCCGCTCCTCAGGAGCGGCCGCAGGCGGATCCCGTGCCCCCCCGTCGCGAATTGCCGCCACGCGGCGAGGCGCTCGCCACATCGCCGGCACGAACCTACGGGCAATCCGCAGCGTCCAAACCCGGCGAAGCCGCGGGCGATGCGAGGGCGAGGGCGAGGGATGTCGCCACCCTCAAAGAGCTGGAAGCGCTGCTCGCCGATTTCGACGGATGCCCTCTCAAGTTCACCGCCAAGAACCTCGTCTTCGCCGACGGCAACCCGGCGTCGAAACTGATGTTCATCGGCGAGGCCCCTGGCGCCGACGAGGACCGCGTCGGCAAGCCGTTCATGGGCCGCTCGGGCCAGCTTCTCGACCGGATGATGGCGGCGATCGGCCTCGACCGGACGAAAGCCTACGTGACCAACATCGTGCCGTGGCGGCCGCCGGGAAACCGCAATCCGACCCCGCAGGAGGTGTCGATCTGCAAGCCGTTCATCGAACGCCAGATCGAGCTCGCCGATCCGGATGTCATCGTCTGCCTCGGCAGCCCGGCGACGCAGGCGATCACCGGCACGAAGGACGGCATTCTGAAGGCGCGCGGACGGTTCTATCCCTATCGGGTGGGTGACCGGGAGGTGAAGGCGCTGGCCACCCTGCACCCGGCCTATCTCCTGCGTCAGCCCCTGCAGAAGCGCTTGGCCTGGCGCGATTTCCGCCTGTTGCGGGCGACACTGGACGGCAAGGCGTAGGGCGAAAGGCGTGGGCCAAGCGGAACCGTATCTTTCACCGCCGTATTAGTTCGGGCACACGAGGCTCAAGACAGAGATGCGTTGGGCGGCCGGGTTCGGGTTGAGTCCACGCCACGAAGGGTGACGAGATCATGCGCTGGGAAGATTTCCGCTCTTCGGACAATGTCGAGGACCGCCGGGGCGAGGGTGGCGGAGGCGGCGGCGGCTTTCCCGGCGGCGGTGCCGGTGGGCTCGGCATCGGCACGATCGTCATCCTCTGCATCATCGGCTGGGTCACCGGCATCAACCCCGCCATCCTGATCGGCGGCGCCGAGCAGATGAGCGGCGGCGGACAGCCGCGCCAGGAGCGGGTCGACCCGCAGACGCAGGCGCAACGCAACACCAAACCTACGGACGAAAGCGGACGCTTCGCGGCCGCGATCCTCGGCAACACCGAGGATGTGTGGAAGGAGATTCTGCCCAACCAGACCGGCAAGCAGTACCGCCCCACCGGTATGGTTCTCTACAAGGGCGGTACGCGCAGCGGCTGCGGCTCGGCGCAGGCGGCCATGGGGCCGTTCTATTGCCCGCTCGACAAAAAGATTTACCTCGACACGTCGTTCTTCAAGGAGATGGAGCAGAAGTTCGGGGTGAAGGGCGATTTCGCCTATGCTTACGTCATCGCCCATGAGGTCGGCCACCACGTGCAGGACGAACTTGGCATCCTGGGCAAGGTTCAGGGTCGTCAACAGGCCGCATCCAGCAAGGTCGAGTCGAACCAGCTCTCCGTTCGCGTCGAGCTGATGGCCGATTGTCTCGCTGGTGTCTGGGCCAAGAACTCCAACGACAAGTACAACTCCCTGGAGCCGGGCGACATCGAGGAGGCCATGCAGGCGGCCAGCGCCATCGGCGACGACAAACTTCAGAAGCAGTCCCAGGGCTACGCCGTGCCGGATTCCTTCACGCACGGTTCGTCCGACCAGCGGATGCGGTGGTTCATGACAGGTTACAAGAGCGGCCAGACCAAGTCCTGCGACACTTTCAGGGCGGCCCGGAACTGACCCAGCGCCGGTGAAGCAACCAGACGCGGCATCGCGTCCCTCCCGACCGACTTCGGACGGAGGCCATCGCGCGTCAGCCGGAGCGGTGGAGCACCCCAGGGGTGGCGGGATCGACCTGCCGCCCCATTCGCGGCTAGAACCGGTCGGTACCGCCGAGCCGAGAGCCGTCAGCCATGGTCGCCGCAGACAAGACCCGTAGCTTCATCCCGCTCTCCATCGCGGTGCTGACCGTCTCCGACACCCGTGTCGCCGAGGACGATCGTTCCGGCGACACGCTGTGCGAACGGCTCGTCGCGGCCGGGCATAGCCTCGCCGGCCGCGCCATCGTCCCCGACGAGGTCGTCGCGATCCGCGCACAGGTGGAATCCTGGACGCGGGACCCGGCTGTCGACGTGGTGATCACCACGGGCGGCACGGGCTTCACCGGACGCGATGTGACACCCGAAGCGATCGAGCCGCTCTTCGAGAAGCGGATGGACGGATTCTCGGCGGTCTTCCACCGCATCTCCTACGACAAGATCGGGACGTCCACCCTGCAGTCACGAGCCACGGCGGGGCTCGCGAACGCCACCTTCGTGTTCGTCCTGCCCGGTTCACCGGGCGCGTGCCGCGATGCGTGGGACGGCATCCTCGCCGCGCAACTCGACTATCGACACCGGCCCTGCAACTTCGTCGAGATCATGCCGCGCCTGGACGAACACCTGCGGCGCGGCGCCTCGATCCCGGTCTGATTACCCTCGGTTCAGCCGCACGTTCACCCGCCGGGGATGCAGGCGGGTCGAGAAGACGGCGCTCGCGATGAGGCGGTCCCGGCGTACGAGGTCTCCGGCGCGCGGTGTGCGCACGCCGATGACGGACTCGCCCTGTGCCGCAAGGCGCGACGGCAATCCCGCATGGGGTCGGCGCAGGCGCCCGAGGACCATCTCCGGCCGGGCCGTCCCGATGAACCGATCGATGGTGCGGATCCAGCCCTCGGCCGGCACGTCACCGGCCTCGAGGCACAGGACCCATTCCCGCCGCGCGGCCCTCGCCCCCTCCGACCAGGGCGGCGTACCGCCCGAACGGACGACGAAGGTCGCGCCGGTGGCCTCGGCCACGGCATCGATCGCAGCATCATGGGCGGGGGCGATGATGACCGCGTCGCCGACGAGCCCGGCGGCGACGCCCTCGACGAGAGCCCCCAGAGTATCGGCGAGCTGGTCGACCGCATCGGGGCCGACCGGCATCGCTACATGGATCAGAGCCGAAATCATGCGCGCGCATACCGTATTTTCGGCCCGGAGAAAGCCGGATGGCGCCGAAACAACGACGAGAACCCGCGCCTCGCAGGCATAACCCGTCGATTGCTCTAAAAAAGGGCAGGGATGCCGTTCGTGTTCCTGATATGTTCGCGGCCCGAACGGAGGGGCATCGCGCGACGCGCCAGGCGTCCCTTCGTCGAAACGAATGGGGAGCAAGGCATGCGGCAGGATGGCAAGATCGATTACCTCGAGTTGCCGGGCGGCGACATCGACCGGGTGAAAGCCTTCTACGGGAACGCTTTCGGCTGGAGCTTCGTCGATTACGGCCCGCGCTATGCCGCCTTCGATGAGGGTCTCGATGGCGGGTTCGATGCCGACGCGGCGAAGGCGGTGCCCTTGCCCGTACTCTATGCGCAAGATCTCGAAGCGATGCAGGCACGGGTCGAGGCGGCGGGGGGCACGATCGTGGCGCCGATCTTCGCTTTTCCCGGCGGTCGCCGCTTCCATTTCAAGGACCCGGCGGGAACGGAACTGGCTGTGTGGTCCGAGCGGTGAAGGCCGCCGGGGACGAGGGTGACGAGGCGTTCGGCGCGCCCGACCGGCGGCTTGGGGGGAGCACCCTGTCGGCGGATGCGAGAAAGGGGCGTGGGGCCACGGCCAATCCCTGCGGTCGCTATGAACCGGCACGGCGGGAGGCCTTCGACGACGGTTGGGTTTCGGATGATGCCGCCCAGCGCCTGCGTACCGAAGACCGGCCCGAGCACGCACGCACCATCCTGACGCGGAATACGTCACCGGACCTGCCGTTCGATCGCTCGATCAATCCCTATCGCGGCTGCGAGCACGGATGCGTCTACTGTTTCGCCCGGCCCAACCACGCCTATGTCGGCTTGTCCCCCGGCCTCGATTTCGAGACGAAGCTGTTCCACAAGGCCCATGCGGCCGAGTTGCTGGAGCGTGAGCTTTCCGCGAAGGGCTACCTGCCGCAGACGATCGCCCTCGGGACGGCCACGGACCCGTATCAGCCGATCGAGCGAGACCATGGTATCACCCGCGCCGTGCTCGGCGTCTTGGCGCGCTTCCGCCATCCCGTGGGGATCGTCACGAAATCGAACCTCGTCGCCCGGGACATCGACATCCTGGCGCCAATGGCGGAGCTAGGCCTCGTCAAGGTTGCGATGTCGGTGACGACCCTCGACCCTGTCCTGGCCCGCCGGATGGAGCCGCGCGCTCCCCATCCCGACCGGCGCCTCGAAGCGATCCGTCAGCTCAGCCGCGCGGGCATCCCGGTCATGGTGATGATGGCTCCGGTCATTCCATCGCTGAACGACCACGAGATCGAAGCGGTACTGGAGCGGGCGCGGGAATGCGGTGCCGTCGAGGCGCGCCATGTCCTGCTGCGGCTGCCGCTCGAACTCGACGACCTCGTGAACGACTGGTTCGCCGAGCATTATCCGGGGCGCCGGCGGCACGTGATGTCGCTCGTGCGCGAGGCCCGTGGCGGCAAGGCCTACGATGCGACTTTCGGCCGGCGGATGACCGGCAGCGGGGCCTATGCCGATCTCATCGGCCAACGCATGCGGCTGGCAAAGCAACGCTTCGGCTACGCCGATGCGCGCATCTCCCTGCGCACGGATCTCTTCGATCCTACAGCGGCGTCCGGGGCACAGCTGCGCCTGTTGTGACAACAGAGGGCGAGGACGCGAAACGCTTGGTGAAGCTCACCCGGTGATGCGCGGAGCGACCGAGGCTCGCCAAACCGGCGAGATGAGCCGCGGTGCCATAGCCGACATTGCGATCCCAGGCATAGGCCGGATGACGGCCGGCCAGAACCCGCATGAGATCGTCCCGCAAGGTCTTGGCGACGATGGAGGCCGCCGCGATCTGGGGCACCAGCCGATCGCCGCCGATCACCGCCCGGCACGGCAGGGACAGGCCGGGGATGGCATCGCGCCCATCCACGGCCACGGGCGCTTCGAGACCGAGCTTCTCCACCGCTCGCCGCATGGCGTCGAGGGTCGCCGCGCGGACGTTGATCCGGTCCACGAGCTGCCGTGACCCGGCCGCCACCGCCACCTCGGCATGTTCGCGAATGAGTGGCGTCAGGCGCTCGCGCGTCGCCCGGTCGAGCTTCTTGCTGTCGTCGAGGCAGGCCAGCACGGAGGCCGGGAACACGGCGGGATCGAACCAGACCGCCGCCACGACCACGGGGCCGCACAGCGCACCGCGCCCGACCTCGTCGCAGCCGATGAGAGCGGGGAGGGTGCTGGCGACGGGGTCGGCGAACGGTCTGGTCATCGGCCCGATGGATTACACTTCGGCCAAAGACGGGTCACCTTGCTTGGCGCCAGAAATGTGTGGGCGTGTGCCCCCAAGCGAAGAGGCCGGAAGGTCATCCCCACCGTCCCACGCTACACTGCCGGTGCCGTCCTGAACGCCCGGCGCTTCGGCGTGGGAAGGCCGGTGCCGTGAGCCAGCGAAATGTTGGTGAAGAACTGGCGCGCGCTCTCGCCCCAGGTGTAGCGCAAGGCCTCTGCGCGGCAGCGCTCGCGGGGGATCGACAGGGCGGCGAGCGCCGCCTCGCGCAGGTCGGGTCCGAGGATTCCGGCGCCGGTCCCGCCGATGACGTCGAGGGGGCCGGTGACCGGATAGGCCGCCACCGGAACGCCGCAGGCGAGGGCTTCGAGCAGGACGATGCCGAACGTGTCGGTAAGGCTGGGGAACACGAAGACGTCCGCCGCCGCGTAGATGCGGGCGAGCGCCGCGCCGGTCAGGGTGCCGAGGAAGCGGGCCTTCGGATACAGGCCGGCGAGGCGCGCCCGGTCGGGGCCGTCTCCGACCACGATTTTGGTGCCCGGCAGGTCGAGATCGAGGAAGGCCGAGACGTTCTTCTCCACCGCCAGCCGGCCGACGAAGAGAAAGAACGGTCCGGACAATCCGACCAGGGCATCGGGCGGGACGTCATCCGGCCCGGCGGGGCGAAAGAGGTCCGTATCGACCCCCCGCGTCCAGCGCATCAGGTTGCCGAAGCCGCGAGAGGCGAGGTCACGCTCCAGGGAAGGGGTCGAGACCATCGTCCCGCTCGCGGCGCCATGGAAGCGCCGCAGCCAGGCGTAGCTCCAGCTTTCGGGGACGGGGGCGCGGGCGGCGAGGTACTCGGGAAAGCGCGTGTGATAGCTCGTGGTGAAAGGGCGGCCATGGGCGAGACAATAGCGCCGGGTCGCGTAGCCGACGGTCCCCTCGGTGGCCACATGGACATGGGTCGGGGCGAGATCCGACCATAGGCGCGCGACCTTGCCCTTGGTGGCATAGGACAGCCGAATCTCCGGGTATCCCGGAAGCGGCACCGAGGCGAAGTCCTGATGGGTCAGGAACACGGTCTCGAAGCCGAGCTCCTGGCCCGCCGCCGCCATGTTCTCGAGAGAGCGGACGACCCCGTTGACCTGCGGGTGCCACGCATCGGTGGCGATCAGCAGCCTCACGCGACCGCCCGCGCCGGACCGACGGCGACCGCGCTGCGCTCCGCTTCTTCCGCGGCGGCCCGCGCCCGCAACACGCTCGGGTAATGCAGCACCTCCATGGTGCCGTCGTAATGCTCGACGATGGCGGTGCAGGATTCCACCCAATCCCCGGTGTTCAGATAGGTCAGCCCGGCGATCTGCCGGTGCGCGGCATGGTGGATGTGTCCGCAGATGACGCCGTCTGCGCCCACGCGCTTGGCCTCCGCGCTGAGCAGCTCCTCGAACTTTCCGATGAAGTTGACGGCGTTCTTCACCTTCAGCTTCGCCCAGGCCGAGAGCGACCAATAGGCGAGGCCGAGGCGACGCCGGATCGTGTTCAGATGCGTGTTGATGAAGAGCGCGAACGTGTAGGCCCCGTCGCCCAGGAAGGCGATCCATTTGGCATGCCGCACGACCATGTCGAACTGGTCGCCATGGATGACGAGGTAGCGCTTGCCGTCCGCAGCGACGTGGATCCGGTCGTCCACCACCTCGATCCCGCCGAAGGTCATGCCGAGATAATCGCGCAGGAACTCGTCGTGGTTGCCGGGGATGTAGATCAGCGTCGAGCCCTTGCGCACTTTGCGCAGCAGTTTCTGCACCACGTCGTTGTGGCTCTGCGGCCAGAACCAGCCCGATTTGAGCTGCCAGCCGTCCACGATGTCGCCGACGAGGTAGATCTCGTCGGCGTCGTAATCCCGCAGGAATTCCAGCAGCAATCCTGCCTGACAGCCCTTCGTGCCCAGATGCATATCGGACAGGAAGAGCGTCCTCACGCGGATCGTCTTCTCTGTATCTTCGCCCACGATCCACTCCGAACGGCTTCGGTGCGTTGAGCCAAACCGGATTCCCGTATCAGTTTGATGACGCGCGCCGTCTCGCCCCGTGGCTCGCCTCCCAACGCGACTACTTCAACCGCATCGCGCGGATGTTGCACTGCGCGACAAATTTTTTGAGTGGCCGGGAAGTTTTTTGCGTTTTCCTTCGGGGGCGAACCCCGGCATAGTCCCGATCAAGGTGACCCACCGGATCGCGCTGGAAAGCGCGTGTCCGGAGCCCATGCGAGGCGAAATCAAGGTTGCCGACGAGGTGAGAAACGACGTCCAAGGCCTTGGGAGTGTGCGGTATTCGCGCGCCCCGGCCAACGGAGAGAGGCTTGATCCAGTCGAAGGCAGTCACGTCGAGCGCTCCGGAACTCGCAGTCATCGGTGATGGCACGAGGCGGGCCTCGCGCCTTCCGTCGGCGATCGTGGACCCTGCCTACTCCTCCAGACGGACGCGCGGCAGCCGGGGCTCCTGGCAGCGCCGCCGTTTCTTTCCCAAAGCTTAGGAACCGTCCCGGCTGCCCATCAGGCCGGATCGCGACCTCGGACCACCGTATTCGATCCCAGCGTCGCACGATGCGTGCGCGCGAACCGAAGAAGAACCGGAGACACAACATGGCGGCAACGAGACGGCCGGGTCGGAACCATCTGTTCGTTCCGGGCCCGACGAACATCCCCGACCGCGTCCAGCGGGCGATGATCGTTCCCTCCGAGGATCATCGTTCGGTGGATTTCCCGACGCTGACCAAGCCCCTGTTCGAAGAGACCAAGGCCGTGTTCGGCTCGACCGAGGGCACGATCTTCCTGTTCCCGGCCTCGGGTACCGGTATCTGGGAATCGGCGCTGACCAACACCCTGCATCGCGGCGACACGGTGCTGACCTCGCGCTTCGGCCAGTTCAGCCACCTGTGGATCGACATGGCCCAGCGCCTCGGCCTGAACGTGATCGTTCAGGAAGAGGAGTGGGGCACGGGTGCGAACCCGCAGCGGATCGAGGAGGCGCTGCGCGCCGACACGAACCACGAAATCAAGGCCGTCATGACGGTCCATAACGAGACCGCCACCGGCGTCACCAGCGACATCGGTGCCGTGCGCAAGGCGATCGACGCGGCCGGCCACCCGGCACTTCTCTTCGTCGATGGCGTGTCCTCGATCGGCTCGCTGCCGTTCTACGCCGACGAGTGGAAGGTCGATTGCGCCATCGCCGGCTCGCAGAAGGGCCTGATGCTCCCCGCCGGCCTCGGCGTGATCTGCGTCAGCCAGAAGGCGCTCAAGGCCGCCGAGTCCTCGTCGGGCCCGAACGACCGTCTCGCGCATGTCTACTTCGACTGGGCCGACCATCAGAAGCAGAACGGCGCCGGCTACTTCCCCTACACCCCCGCCCTGCCGCTTCTCTACGGCCTGCGCGAGGCACTCGCCTGCCTGCGGGAAGAAGGTCTCGAGAACGTCTACCACCGCCATGCCGTACTCGCCGAGGCGACCCGCCAGGCCGTGGCGGCCTGGGGTCTCAAGACCTGCGCCAAGGAAGCCAAGTGGAACTCGGACACGGTGACGGCCATCCTCGTCCCCGAGGGCATCGACGCCGCCGCGATCATCAAGCACGCCTTCGTGCGCTACAACCTCGCCCTCGGCGCGGGTTTGAGCCAGGTGGCCGGCAAGGTGTTCCGCATCGGCCACGTGGGTGACCTGAACGAGCTCTCGCTTCTCGGCGCCATCGCCGGCGCGGAGATGGCCATGCTCGACAACGGCGTGAAGGTGCAGCCGGGCTCCGGCGTCGCCGCCGCCTCCAGCTACCTGCGTGAGAACCCCCTCGCCAAGTCCTGATCGAAGCTGTTTCCCGGGGCCGGCATCTCGCCGGCCCCGGGGCATCGTCTATAGAAGCGTGTATCGCGTAACGTCGCGCTCGGCGCGGAACGTCGCTTGAGGGTTCCAATGGCGCACAAAATCGTCTTCCTCGATCGTGAATCCCTCGACGCCAAGGTGCGTGAGTTCAATTTCCCGCACGAATATACCGAGTACGACTCCACCTGGACGCCGGAGGAGATCGTCGAGCGCCTGAAGGGGGCCGAGATCGCGCTGATCAACAAGGTGCCCATGCGCGCCGAGACGTTGAAGCAGCTCCCCGACCTCAAGCTCATCGCCGTGGCCGCCACCGGCACCGATGTCGTCGACAAGGCCGTCGCTAAGGAACTCGGCATCACGGTCGTCAATATCCGCAACTACGCCTTCAACACCGTGCCCGAGCACGTGATCGGCCTGATGTTCGCCCTGCGGCGCGCCATCGTGCCCTACGCGAACTCCGTGCGCCGGGGCGATTGGGCGAAGTCCACCCAGTTCTGCTATTTCGACTATCCGATCCACGACATCGCCGGCTCGACGCTGGGCATCGTCGGCTATGGCGCGCTCGGTAAGTCCATCGCCAAGCGGGCGGAAGCGCTCGGCATGAAGGTCATCGCCTACGACGTGTTCCCGCAGGAAGGCCTCGTGGATTTCGAGACGATCCTGACCGAATCCGACGTCATCACCCTGCATGCGCCGCTGACGCCGGAGACCCGGAACATGATCGGCGCCGAGCAGCTGGCCAAGATGAAGAAACACGCCATCCTGATCAACACGGCGCGTGGCGGCCTCGTCGACGAGGAAGCCCTCGCCGAGGCCCTGAAGGCCGGCACGATCGGCGGCGCCGGATTCGACGTGGTGATGACCGAGCCGCCCAAGAACGGCAACATCCTGTGCGAGCTCGACCTGCCCAACCTCATCGTCACGCCGCACGTGGCCTGGGCGAGCAAGGAGGCCATGCAGATCCTGGCCGACCAGCTCGTGGACAACGTCGAGGCCTATGTTGCGGGCAAGCCGCAGAACGTGGTGTGAGGATCGGGCTCCATACGTGGAGACCCGGCTCGGAGACGCAGACGTCCCTCCGGGGCCGTGGAGCGGAGCCCGAAATCCAAATCGCCGGGCGCTGATCGAGGCTGTGCCGACGGGGTGTTCGGATGACGGGCCGCCGACACTGCGGAATGTTGGAGCACACCATCGCGCGGCTCATCGCAGTCTCGCCAATCATACGATAACCGCGCAGCGACGCGGGCAGAGGAAACGACATGACGAAGAAGCTGCTGTTCCAATTGGATACCGATACCGTTCCGAGCGTGTTCGATGTGGTCGTCGGTTACGACGGCGGGGCCGATCGCATCACCGGCTACGGCAACGTGACGCCCGACAATGTCGGCGCGCTGGTGGACGGCACGATTTACACCCGCGGCGGTTCCGAGAAGAAGTCCACGGCGATCTTCGTCGGCGGCGGCAGCATGGCGGCCGGCGAAGCGGTGTTCGAGGCCGTGAAGAAGCGTTTCTTCGGCCCCTTCCGCGTGTCGATCATGCTCGATTCGAACGGCTCGAACACCACCGCAGCCGCCGGCGTCGCGCTGGTTCAGAAGGCCGCCGGATCGCTTCAGGGCAAGAAGGCCGTCGTGCTCGCCGGCACCGGTCCGGTGGGCATGCGCTCGGCAGCGCTCCTTGCGCAGGAAGGCGCCACCGTCGTCCTCTGCGGTCGTTCGCTGGACAAGGCCCAGGCCGCCGCCGATTCCATCAACAAGCGCTTCAACGTTCAGATCAGCGCCGCCGCGACGCCGGACGCCGCCTCGCGCGCCGCCATCGTCAAGGGCCAGAACCTCGTTTTCTCGGCCGGCGCCATCGGCCTCGAGCTTCTTGCCGAAGCCGACTGGAAAGACGAGGCCAGCATCGAGTTCATCGCCGACTACAACGCCCAGCCGCCCCTCGGCTTCGGCGGCATCGACGCCATGGACAAGGGTAAGGAGCGGCACGGCAAGAAGGTGTTCGGGGCCCTCGGCATCGGCGGCCTGAAGCTGAAGCTGCACCGCGCCTGCGTCGGCCAGCTCTTCGACAGCGCCGAGAAGGTCTTCGACGCCGAGGAGATCTATGCCCTCGCCAAGACGATGGCCTGACCCATGAGCGAGAAGACGGCGCCCGCCAACGAAACCATCCAGAGCTTCCTCGACGGGCTCGCGAGCTCGGCCCCGACCCCCGGAGGCGGCGGAGCCGCCGCTATCTCCGGTGCCATGGGCGCCGCGCTCCTCAGCATGGTGTGCAACCTCACCATCGGAAAGAAGAAGTACGTCGAGGTGGAGGGCGAGCTGAAGGAGATCCTCGGCAAGTCCGAAGCGCTCCGGGCCGAACTCACTGGAATGATCGCCGACGATGTCGAGGCTTTCGACGCCGTGATGGGAGCCTACGGCCTGCCGAAGGGCACCGACGAGGAAAAGGCGGCTCGCGCCGCCAGAATCCAAGAGGCGCTCAAGGTCGCCACCGACGTGCCGCTCGCCTGTTGCCGCGCCTGCCGCGAGGTCATCGACCTCGCCGAGGCCGTGGCCGACAAGGGCAACCTCAACGTCATCTCCGATGCAGGGGTCGCGGTTCTCTCCGCTCATGCCGGACTGCGCAGCGCCGCGCTCAACGTCTATGTCAACGCCAAGGGCCTGGACGATCGGGGATTTGCCGATGAGCGACTGAAGCAACTCGAAGAGTTGCTTGGGCCAGCAGGACCATTGAACGAGAAGATCTACGAGGTCGTGAAGGCCAAGGTGAACTAAGACCAACGACAGGCCGGCGAGAGCAAACTCAGCCGGCCTTTTCGTCTAAAAAATACATTCCGTCCGCCGTTAAAGGCGGAGTGAAAGAGAATGTAAAAAAATATTACAACAGAAGCTCTTTCCGTGAAGTGAAATTTACGAGAGTGTCTGTCCCAGGGAAAAACGCCGAGGAGAACGCACATGGACGTGCATGAGTATCAAGCCAAGGAGCTGCTCGCCGGATTCGGCGTCGCGGTTCCCAAAGGCGCGGTGGCCTTCAGCCCCGACCAGGCAGTCTACGCCGCCACCGAGCTCGGTGGCTCGTTCTGGGCGGTGAAGGCTCAGATCCATGCCGGTGCGCGCGGCAAGGCCGGCGGCATCAAGCTGTGCCGGACCTACAACGAGGTCCGCGATGCCGCCAAGGACCTCCTCGGCAAGCGTCTCGTCACCCTTCAGACCGGCCCCGAGGGCAAGCCTGTCCAGCGCGTCTATATCGAGACCGCCGACCCGTTCGAGCGCGAACTCTATCTCGGCTACGTCCTCGACCGTAAGGCCGAGCGCGTCCGCGTCATCGCCTCGCAACGCGGCGGCATGGACATCGAAGAGATCGCCGCCAACGAGCCCGAGGCCCTGATCCAGGTCGTGGTCGAGCCGGCCGTCGGCCTGCAGCAGTTCCAGGCCCGCGAGATCGCGTTCCAGCTCGGCCTGAACATCAAACAGGTCTCGGCGGCCGTGAAGACGATCATGAACGCCTACCGGGCGTTCCGCGATTGCGACGGCACCATGTTGGAGATCAACCCTCTCGTCGTCACCAAGGACGACCGCGTCCTGGCGCTCGACGCCAAGATGTCCTTCGACGACAACGCCATGTTCCGTCGGCGCAACATCGCCGACATGCACGATCCCTCGCAGGGCGACCCGCGCGAGGCCCAGGCTGCCGAGCACAATCTCAGCTATATCGGCCTCGACGGCGAGATCGGCTGCATCGTCAACGGCGCCGGCCTCGCCATGGCCACCATGGACATGATCAAGCACGCGGGCGGCGAGCCGGCGAACTTCCTCGATGTCGGCGGCGGCGCCAGCCCCGACCGTGTGGCGACGGCCTTCCGGCTCGTCCTCTCGGACCGCAACGTCAAGGCGATCCTCGTCAACATCTTCGCCGGCATCAACCGCTGCGACTGGGTCGCCCAGGGCGTGATCCAGGCGGCGAAGGAAGTGAAGATCGACGTGCCGCTCATCGTCCGGCTCGCCGGAACGAATGTCGAGGCGGGCAAGAAGATCCTGGCCGAGAGCGGCCTCGATCTCATCACCGCCGACAGCCTGTCGGATGCCGCCACCAAGGCCGTCGCCGCCTGCGACGCCGCCAAGCGCAACCACTGAGACGAGGGGAGGATACGTCATGAGCATTCTGATCGACGAGAAGACCCCGATCATCGTCCAGGGCATTACCGGCGATAAGGGTACGTTCCACGCCAAGGAGATGATCGAGTACGGCTCGAACATCGTCGGCGGCGTCACCCCGGGCAAGGGCGGCAAGACCCATCTCGGCGTCCCGGTGTTCAACACCGTCAAGGAGGCCGTCGAGGCCACCGGAGCCACCACCTCGATCACCTTCGTCGCCCCGCCCTTCGCGGCCGACGCGATCATGGAAGGGGCCGATGCCGGCCTCGCGCTGATCTGCTCGATCACCGACGGCATCCCGGCCCAGGACATGATGCGGGTGAAGCGGTATCTGCGCCGCTACCCCAAGGACAAGCGCACCATGGTGGTGGGCCCGAACTGCGCCGGCATCATCTCGCCCGGCAAGTCGATGCTCGGCATCATGCCCGGCCATATCTACCTGAAGGGCAATGTCGGCGTGATCTCGCGCTCGGGCACCCTCGGCTATGAGGCGGCGGCGCAGATGAAGGAGAGGGGCATCGGCATCACCACGTCGGTGGGTATCGGCGGCGACCCGATCAACGGGTCGTCCTTCCTCGACCATCTCGCCTTGTTCGAGCAGGACCCCGACACCAAGGCCGTGCTGATGATCGGCGAGATCGGTGGTCCGCAGGAGGCCGAGGCCTCGGCCTGGATCAAGGAGAACATGTCGAAGCCCGTCATCGGCTTCGTCGCCGGTCTCACCGCTCCGAAGGGCCGCCGCATGGGCCATGCCGGCGCCATCATCTCCGCCACCGGCGACAGTGCAGCCGAAAAGGCCGAGATCATGCGCTCCTATGGCCTGACCGTGGCCCCCAGCCCCGGCGATTTCGGCTCGACGGTCGAGCAGGTGATGCGCAAACTCGCCGCCTGAACGCGCAAACCCTCCTCCTCCTCAGCGGGGGAGGGTGGTCGCGGAGCGACCGGGAGAGGGGCAGCGCCGCCCGGCCGCCGACGGACCCAGCCACAGAAACCACCCCTTGATCGCCCCGACGCTGCGTTCCATGCTGCGGGGCGGCCGCTTCATCACCGTTGCCCGCGCGTCCCCGGCGGCCATCGGCTCAACTCTGTTCGAGGTGGCCATCCGATGACCGATACCCTCCACGCCCCGGTTGGAACCCTCGACCATCCCTTCGCGCCGCCGGTCATCACCGGTACGTCGTCGAAGGAGGCGCTCGACATCCTGTTCCACGCCCTGCTCGAAGTCGCCCGCCGGCACGAGCCGGAACTGGAGGCCGTGCTCCTGGGCCAAGCCAACATCTCGGAGTTCTCGCCCGAGCTCCTCGCCCGCGCCCTTCAGGTGCAGGGCATCTGGTTCCAGTTGCTCTCCATCGCCGAGCAGAACGCCGCCATGCGACGGCGCCGGCACCTTGAGCGCACGAAGGGACGGGCGGAGCTCGGCGGCAGCTTCAGCGCGGTCCTGGCGGAAGCGGTGAAGAACGGCATCAAAGCGCCCGAGATCCACGCCCTGCTGAAGGATCTGCGCATCCGCCCGACGATCACGGCGCATCCCACCGAGGGCAAGCGCGTGACGGTGCTGGAGAAGTTCCGACGCATCTACCTCGTCCTGCGCGAGCTCGAGTTGCCGCGCTGGACCGAGCGCGAACGCAACGGCCTGATGAACGAGCTGCGCGACCAGATCGAGCTCGTCTGGATGACCGGCGAACTCCATCTCGAGAAGGCCACCGTAGAGCGGGAGGTCGCCTGGGGCCTGCACTTCTTCGACGAGACCCTGTTCGAGATGCTCCCCGAGGTGCTCTACTCCCTTGAGGAGTCCCTCGCCGAATACTACCCGGACGAGAAGTTCGAGGTGCCGGCCTTCTTCCAGTTCGGCTCCTGGATCGGCGGGGACCGGGACGGCAATCCCTACGTCACCTCGTCGGTGACCCGTGCCACGCTCCAGCGCAACGCGCTGGCCTCCCTGCGGCGCTACCGCGACGGGGTCACGGCGCTTGGCCGCACGCTCTCCCTCACCGAGCGCTCGCTGCCTGTGCCGGCGACGTTCAAGTCCGAACTCGCGCAGCTTCTCGCGGAGAGCGGCGACGGGCGCGCCATCGCCAGCCGCAATCCGGGCGAGGCCTATCGCCAATTCCTCACCTGCATCCTGCGCAAGCTCGAAGCCACTATCGCGCGTAACAAGGGGCAGCGCACCAGCGGCCCCGACTATCCGAGTGCCGACGGGCTCATCAACGATCTGCGCCACCTCGAAGCCGGCCTCACCGAGGCGAATTGCCCGTCGCTGGCCATCGACCTCGTCCGGCCGGTGCGCCGCATGGTCGAGATCTTCCGCTTCTCCACCGTGCGCCTCGACCTGCGCGAGAACACCACGCGCACCACGAAGACGCTCCACGCCCTGTGGCACCAGAGCCACGGCCAGAACAAGACGCCGCCCGCCCTCGAATCGCCCGAGTGGAAGAACTGGCTGCTGTCCGAACTGGCAAAGCCGATGCACGGGGAGCGCTCGTTCGAAAGCCTGCCCGACGATGCCCGCGAAACGCTCGAGACGTTCGCCCTCGTCGGTGAGATGCGCGAGCAGCTCGACCGCGAGGCTTTCGGCTCGTTCATCCTGTCGATGACCCGCTCGGTCCCCGACATCCTCGGCGCCTATCTCCTCGCCAAGGAAGCCGGTAACTTCCTCGATGCCGCCGGCACCGAGATCTGCTGTCTGCCGATCGTGCCGCTGTTCGAGACCATCGACGACCTGCGCGCCGCGCCCGCCATCATGAAGGAGCTGTTCTCGATCCCCGTCGTGCGCCGCTCAACCCGCTGGCAAGGCGGGATGCAGGAGGTGATGATCGGCTACTCGGATTCGAACAAGGATGGTGGCTTCGTCGCCTCGAACTGGGAGCTCTACAAGGCGCAGGACAAGCTGACCCAGCTCGGCAAGTCGTCGGGCGTGCCGATCGCCTTCTTCCACGGTCGCGGCGGTTCGGTGAGCCGTGGCGGGGCGCCCACCGCCCGGGCCATCGCCGCCCAGCCGCCGGGATCGATCAACGGCCGATTCCGCACCACCGAACAGGGAGAAGTCGTCTCCTTCAAATACGCCAACCGCGGCACCGCTGCCTATCAGATGGAGCTCCTGGCCTCGTCGGTGTTCGACCACGCGTTGAAATCGGAGCGCGAGGCGATCAACATCCCGCGCAATGAGTTCGACGACACGCTGGAAGCGCTGTCGGGCGCCTCGCGCGCTGCCTACGTCAACCTGATCCAGCACCCCGATCTCGTGACCTATTTCCAGGCCGCGAGCCCGCTCGACGAGATCGCGCTCCTCAACATCGGCTCCCGTCCGGCGCGGCGCTTCGGCGCCCGCTCGCTGGCGGATCTGCGCGCGATTCCCTGGGTCTTCGCCTGGTCGCAGAACCGCCACGTCATCACCGGCTGGTACGGCGTCGGCTCCGGCCTGAAGAGTTTCCTCGACGTGCGCGGAGCGCAGGGCGAAGCACAGCTGAAGCGGCTCTTTGCCGAATCGAAGCCGTTCCGCCTCATCCTCGACGAGGTCGAGAAGACACTTCTGATGGTCGACCTCGCTATTGCGAAAGATTACGCCGGTCTCGTGCCCGACGAGGCCGCCCGCAACAGCATCTTCCCGCTGATCGAGGCCGAGTACGAGCTGACCCGCGAGATGGCCCTGCGTGTCAGCGGCGACCGCGAACTGGCCGAGCGCTACCCGCAGTTCCGGGACCGCCTCAATGGCCGGCTGCCGACGATCAATCAGGTCAGCCGAGAACAGGTGGAGTTGCTTCGCCGTTTTCGGGGCGAGGAAGACGAGGACAAGCGCGAGGCGGTGAAATCCGCGTTGCTGCTGTCGATCAACTGCATCGCCGTCGGCTTCGGCGCGACGGGCTGAGGCATTTGTAAGGATACCGAGGGTCGGACACGGCCCTGGGGCTGGCGCGCGAGCGCCCCACGACCGGTATGGTGGACCGCGTTTTGCGGCCTCACCACCCGCAACGAAACCAAACAAGGAAGGATTCCCCGATGAGCTTTACCCTGATCCAGCAGGCGACCCCGCGCCTCCATCGCTCGGAACTCGCCGTTCCCGGCTCCAACCCGACCTTCATGGAGAAGTCCGCCTCCTCGAAGGCCGACGTGATCTTCCTCGACCTCGAAGATGCGGTCGCCCCCGACGATAAGGAGCAGGCCCGCAAGAACATCATCCAGGCGCTCAACGACCTGGATTGGGGCACCAAGACCATGATGATCCGCATCAACGGTCTCGACACCCACTACATGTACCGCGACGTGGTCGACATCGTCGAAGCCTGTCCGCGCCTCGACATGATCCTGATCCCCAAGGTCGGCGTGCCGGCCGACGTCTACGCCATCGACGTGCTGACCACCCAGATCGAGCAGGCCAAGAAGCGCGAGAAGAAGATCGGCTTCGAGGTGCTGATCGAGACCGCTCTGGGTATGGCCAACGTGGAGGCGATCGCCACCTCGTCGAAGCGCCTGGAAGCCATGTCCTTCGGTGTGGCCGACTACGCCGCCTCTACCCGCGCCCGTTCCACCGTCATCGGCGGCGTGAACAAGGACTTCTCGGTGCTCACCGACAAGGACGAGGCCGGCAACCGCGAGACCCATTGGCAGGACCCGTGGCTGTTCGCCCAGAACCGCATGCTGATCGCGTGCCGCGCCTACGGCCTGCGTCCGATCGACGGCCCGTTCGGCGACTTCTCCGATCCGGACGGCTACACCTCCGCCGCCCGCCGCTGCGCCGCCCTCGGCTTCGAAGGAAAGTGGGCGATCCACCCCTCGCAGATCGACCTCGCCAACGAGGTGTTCACCCCGTCGGAAGCCGAAGTCACCAAGGCCCGCCGCATCCTCGAAGCCATGGAAGAGGCCGCCAAGGCCGGCAAGGGCGCCGTCTCGCTGGACGGCCGCCTCATCGACATCGCCTCGATCCGTATGGCCGAGGCGCTGATCGAGAAGGCCAACGCGATGTCGGCCAGCTGATCCGCTCGCTTCGTAGACATCGCTGAGCAGGACGGCCGCTTCCGAAAGGGGCGGCCGTCCTCGCTTTAGGCCCGAAATGTCCTATCGTTCACGGTGTGTCGCCGTGAGAACAGGCGCCGGGGCCACTCGCTTCCGCTACGCGAAGACGGCCAAACGGCTCCGATCTCGTCGACCGACAAGGGAGAAACCATCATGCATGTGACCATCGAAGACGCCCACAAGGCCATCGAGGCCGCCCGCGCCAAGGCGGTGGAGCTCGACACCCAGATGTGTATCGCCGTCGTCGATTCCGGCGGTAACCTCAAAGCGTTCTACCGCATGGACGGGGCCTGGGTCGGTTCCATCGATATCGCCCAGAAGAAGGCCAAGACCTCCGTGTTCTTCGGCATGATGACGGGGCAGATCGGCCAGCTGTCGCAGCCGGGCGGCCCGCTCTTCGGCATCGAGCATTCCAACGAGGGCCTGATCACCTTCCCCGGCGGCATCCCGATCGTCGACCAGGACGGCGAGATGTCCGGCGCCATCGGCGTCAGCGGCTCCAGCGTGGAGAACGACCACGCCGTCGCTCTCGCCGGTGCCAGCACGGTCGGCGCCACCGAGCTGCCCGCGCATCCCTGGCGGACGTAAGACCGCATGACGGGCACGGTTCATTGGGTGCGCCGCACCCGATGAACACCGTCGGTTAAGCATGCGGGCCCTATCACGGTCCCATCACCCCGAGCCGTGACAGGAGCGCCGATGACCCGGGACCAACTCGCCGCCGAACTGAAGCGCATGGCCACAGCGCAGGTCGCCGACATCGAGCGTGCGGTCAAGGACGGCCACCGGACCATCGCCCTCAACGAACTGGCGGATCTGAACCGCCAGCTGAAGGCGCTGGCCGCAGCCGTGAAGGCCCGGCCCGTCGTACGGGCCTGATACCTCAAAGCCCGACGCGACCGCCTCAGTAGCGCGGGCCGCGTCCGCGCTCTTCCAACGGCGGCTCGTCGGACAGGCGCTCGTCGCCGGCGAGCCCGTCCGCCGGGCGCTCCTCCAGGCGATCTTCCCCGTGATCGGCTCCCCGCCCGGGGCGAGTTTCATCCACGAATGGAATGTCGCCGGGCGGCAGCGGGGGTCGGAGCAAGGGCCTCGCCTCGCCGTATCCGCGATCCGGCTCGGGCCGGAAGCGGTCCGAACGCTCCTCACAGATCGTCACCCGCTTCACGATCTCTTCCCCATCGGGCGTGATCCGACGCCGGACCACGACCCGGCACGGCTCGATGAGCCGGGCCGCCCCGCGCTCGGGGCCGAAATCCTCCACAGGAGGCGGGAGCCGCCGCTCGGCGGGGAAATCACGGGGCGGTCCATAAGGATCGGGGAAATCGGCGGCGACAGCGGGTAGGCTGCAGAGGCCGACGACCACGAATCCGCACAGGACCGGCGTCATACGAAGCCTAGCGAGGAATGATAGCGGTTTCACGGGCACGGAACGTCTCCGGAGAGAGGACCGCTCCCGCCATGGGGTTGCGGCACGGGATCATCCTGCCATCGAGCCGCTGAACCGGAGCGTGCGCGACCGCTCGGGCATTATTCATCTCCGTGCGCGCGGTCTCGCTGCCGGTGGTCCCGACCTCGATACGGTCATGCCTTGCCGTCGGCGGCCTTCAATTGCGCCACGAGGTCGGCGATCTCGACCCGGGCTCGGGCCACCGCATCCGAATCCTTGCCGCGCACCACGATCCGATTGGCGAAACCCTGTTGCGTCATCGAAGGATAGGACCCGATGGAGACGCCGGGGTGCGCCTTCGCGATCTCACCGAGGCCCGATGCATAGTTGCCTTCAGGCAGGTTTCCGGCCTCGATCGTCTCCGACAGGACGCGCGCTCCCGTCGCGAGGGTGGGGCCGATCTCATCCAGCATGGCCTGCATGATCGCCGGCACACCGGCCATGACGAAGACGTTGCCGATGCGAAAGCCAGGCGCCTTCGAAATCGGGTTGGCGATGAGATCGGCACCGGCCGGAATACGCGCCATGCGGAGCCGGGCCTCGTTGAGGTCTTCCGGCTTGTGCCGCTCGAGCAGCATGGCCTTGGCTCGTGGATCGACATCGATGGTCACGCCGAAGGCGGCCGCCACGCAATCGGCAGTGATGTCGTCATGGGTGGGACCGATGCCCCCGGTGGTGAAGAGATAGGTGTAGCGGGTCCGCAATGCGTTCACCGCATCGACGATCTCCGAGGCCTCGTCGGGGACGATGCGGACTTGGCGCAGGTCGATGCCGATGGCCGTGCAGTAATCGGCGATGGTGCCGATATTCTTGTCCTTGGTCCGCCCGGACAGAATCTCGTCGCCGATGACGAGGATCGCGGCGGTGATGGGGGAAGGAGCGGGGTCTGTCATCGGAATCCGTGGCGGTCGCGTGGCGATGACGACGACGTAGCGCGACGATGCCCACCTGACCATGGCGGCTCCCTGGTCCGGCCGGCAGGCTGCTGATAGGGGCGGGGCACCCGCTCGGATGTGGAGTTCCACCAAATGAAGTTCGCAGCACCGCTGATCGAGGGCCGGCTCGTCCGGCGCTACAAGCGGTTCCTCGCCGATATCGAACTGGCGGATGGCAGCCTCGTCACCGCGCATTGCGCCAATCCGGGCGCCATGCTCGGCCTCGTCGTGCCCGGATCGCGCGTCCTGCTCTCCGCCTCCACCAACCCTGCGCGCAAGCTCGGCTTTTCATGGGAACTGGTGGAGGCGGACCTCCCCGGCGGTCCGCAATGGGTGGGCATCAACACCATGCGGCCCAATGCCCTCGTCGCCGAGGCCTTCGCCGAAGGTCGTCTCCCGCCGTTGGCGGGATACGGTTCGCTACGTCCGGAGGTGCGCTACGGTCGTGCCAGCCGAGTCGATTTCCTGGCCACGGGCGAGGGGCTGCCGCCCTGCCACGTGGAGGTGAAGAATTGTCACCTCCTGCGCGAGCCGGGCCTCGCCGAGTTTCCCGATTGCGTCGCCGCCCGCAGCGCGCGGCACATGGACGAGCTGACGGAGGTCGTCGCTCAGGGCGGCCGGGCGATGCTGATCATCGTGGTGCAGATGCAGGCCGAGCGGTTCGACGTGGCGCGGGACCTCGACCCGGCCTTCGACCGGGCCTTCGCCAGGGCGGCTGCGGGCGGGGTCGAGATCCATGCCCATCGCTGCCGCATCGATCCGACCGGGATCTCCATCGCCGACGCGATCCCGGTAATGCCACCCGGTCGCGGGGGTCTGTGAGCCGCCATCAATGCCGATGCGCGATTTCATGTCGCCTGCCGCCGAATCCGTGGCATGCTCGTGTTCCGACGATCCAAGGAGACGATCATGGCGAGTGAGAAACCACGCGGTGGCCGCGAAGCGAAGAAGCCGAAGAAGCCGGTCGTGAAGACGATCGCCGCGGCCCCCTCGACCAAGGGCACCGTGAGCATCGGCGCGAAGAAGTAGCGCTCCGTCAGGCGGGCGGCGCTGCCTCGACCGACGTCGGCGGCGCCACGCTCCCAAGTTCGAGAAGGACGATTTCCGGCGGCACCCCGATCCGGATCGGGACACGGCTGACGCCGAAGCCGCCGGAGACGATCATATGCCGTCCGCCGTGGACGACATGGCCGTAGGTCAGATCTTTGCCGCGCGCGAATGGGCTCAGCGGCGACAGGCCGAAGATCCGAACCTGGCCACCATGCGTATGCCCGGACAGGGTCAGCGAGACACGCCCCGGAACGGTAGGAAAGATGTAGGGCTCGTGCGCCATAAGGAGGATCGGAGCCTCGTCGGTCACCTGCGCCAGGGTGCCGGGCAGATCGTCGCGGCCGCGCCGATCGCCCCGCGGCAGGAACGGTTCCTGATCTCCGAGCCCGGCAATCCAAAACGGGCGACCGTCCTTCTCCAGCCTGATAACCGTATTCTCCATCACTGGAATGCCGCGTGCCTCCAGCGCGCGTTGCGACTCCACAGGCCCGCGCCGTCTCGCCTGCGCGACCTCGTCATCCCACCAATCATGGTTGCCGAGGACGGCATGGACACCGAGCGGGGCTCGCAGCCCCCCGATCACCCGTGCAAACTCGACGAGCGGCACCTTGCGCGTGGTCACGCTGGGGCCGGACGGATAGTCTCCCAGAAGCAGGATGAGATCGGGTTCGAGCCGGTTCGTCGCATCGACGATCTCGGCGATCCGGTCGAGCGGCATGGTCGGTTCGCCCACGTGGAAATCCGCGAGGACGGCGACTCGTAGCGTCAGTCCCTCTGTCCAGCCGGGGAGGGAGGGAGCGTAGCGCGTCACCACGAGCCGATGGCGCGGCTCGATCACGAAGCCATAAGCGCCCGTGGCGGCCACGAGGCTCGTACTCGCACCGATCCCGGTCAGGAACTGCCGTCTCGTCGGCAGGATCAGCATGTCATCGTCCTCGATCGCAGAGCCGATGCCGCTTCATCGCCCTGGGGTCACGAATCCGGCGCAGCCAAGTTCCGGTGATCGAGCTTCCGATGATCGAACCTGATTGATCAAGCCCGTGAAGGCTTGGTCGCACGATTTGGCCATGAGGCGTTCGGTCGGGAGGAAAAAGCCTCAGACGAGGGGCGCATCCTCGTGCTGGAAGCGGGAGAGCTGCCGGCGGGCGGCAATCTTCCGGGCCGCCTCTTTCGCAGCGGACGCCGAGACGTGAACCGCTGCGGCAAGGGCGGGCAGTGCCACGGGGCGGAAACCTTCGCGATCGGTTACCAGACCGGACGCACGGGGCGTTGACGACATGGCTGCGCGCTGGTTCTGTTCGGGGCGGGACATGGGAACGGGTCCTGTTTCACGGTGTCGGAACGCCACCAGATCCTCGTTTGTCTGGTTGACGATCACGCCAGTCTCTCGGGCACCCGCAAGAGGTTCGACCCGGACCGGCGCTGTGCGGCACGAGATCCATATGCGGCGAAGGATCATGAACGGGAGCTTAAGGATAGGCGAGACTTTACCAGGGTAGAGTTTCATCTCGCCGCGCTGCGTGTCTTGTGACACACACAAGCAATATTGGAAAAATAAAAAATACCATTCCGCAACGCAATCTGACCTTCCTTGCGGCGCGAAAGATCTGGACTTTTCTGTGGCAGCGCCGCTCTGAGTGTCTCTCACAAAACTCCCGCTGCGCTGTCGTGCGTGGAGCGAGAACCGATCGTGATCGGGAGTTTTGTGAGGCACTCTAAAGCGCTGCGTTGAGACCTTCCGACGCGATCCAAGCCTCGGTCCGGTCGAGAGCACGACCGAGGCGGTCGAACAGCGTGTCGATCTCGTCGTGCGAGATGACCAGGGGAGGGCAGACCGCGACCCGGTCACCGGCGAGGAACCGGACGATCAGACCCTCGGCCTGCGCGAAGGCGACGCAGCGGGCCGCGACGCCGGCTTTCGGCTCGTACTGACGCTTGGATGACTTGTCGGCGACGATCTCCAGGCCGCCGATGAGACCGAGTCCGCGCGCCTCCCCGACGATGGGGTGGTCGGCCAGAGCCGAGAGCCTTGCCTGGAAATAAGGAGCCTTCTCGGCGACGCCTTCGACGATGCGGTCGCGCTTGTAGATCTCGATGGTCTTCAGCGCGACGGCGCAGGCGACGGGGTGACCGGAATAGGTTGTGCCGTGGCCGAACGTGCCGAGCTTGGCGCTCTGCGTCACCAGAGCCTTGTAGAGCGGCTCGTCGATGCTGATGCCGCCCAGCGGCATGTAGCCCGATGTCACGGCCTTGGCGAAGGACAGGCTGTCGGGTCGCATTCCAAGTGCCTCGGAGCCGAACCAGGTGCCGAGGCGCCCGAAGCCGCAGATCACTTCGTCGGCGATGAAGCGCACGTCGTAGCGGTCGAGCACGGCCTGGATCTTGGCGAAGTAGCCGGCCGGCGGGGCGATGGCTCCGCCCGCACCCATCACCGGTTCCGCCACGAAGGCGGCGACGGTATCCGGCCCCTCGCGGAGAATCAGGGCCTCGAGTTCGTCGGCGAGGCGCTGCGAGAAGGCCTCCTCCGTCTCGCCGGCCTCGGCGAAGCGGTAATGATGCGGGCAGCCCACATGCAGGAAGCCCGGCAGCGGCAGGTCCCAATCCGCATGGTTGGCCGTGAGGCCGGTCATCGAGGCCGTGGCGACCGTGACGCCGTGATAACCTTTGATCCGCGAGATGATCTTCTTCTTGGCGGGGCGGCCCAACGCGTTGTTGAGATACCAAGTCAGCTTCACCTGGGTGTCGTTGGCCTCGGAGCCCGACGAGGTGAAGAAGATCTTCGATGTCGGGATCGGCATCAGCTCCTTCAGGGTCTCGGCGAGCTCGATCGCCGGATCGTGGCTGCGGCCCGAGAATAGGTGAGTGAAGGGCAGGCGCGACATCTGCTCGCTCGCCGCCTCCACCAGTTCCTCGTTGGAATAGCCCAGCGCCGTGCACCACAGGCCGGCCATGCCTTCGAGATAGGGCCGGCCGTCGCTGTCATAGACCCAGACTCCGTGGCCGCGCTCCAGCACAAGGGGGCCGGTCTCGCGGAAGGTGGAGAGGTTGGTGTAGGGATGGATCAGCGTTTCGACGTCGCGGGTCGCGAGGTTCGAGAGCATGGGCCTGCCGTTACCTGTGGAAGCGGGCCGGTTCGGCCCCGTGTTCATGCGATGCCACATTAGCGACCCGGCGCGCCTTCACAAACCCATCCCGTCACCGCAGCGCCCGCACGGAACGTCAGGACCATGCTCGATCCCGCAACCTTCGTGGCCCATCCGGCGCCCGGCCGCTCCTGCGGAACCTGCACCCTGTGCTGCAAGGTCTACGACGTCCCGGCGGTGGAGAGCGTCGCCGGTCAATGGTGCCGCCACACCAGGCAGGGCAAGGGCTGCGCCATCCATCCGACACGGCCGGACCATTGCCGCGCCTTCCACTGCCTCTGGATGACGGAAGCCTGGCTCGGCGCCGAGTGGAAGCCGGAGAAAGCCAAGATGGTGCTCGCCCTCGACCCGGTGACGAAGAACATGAACGTCCAGGTCGACCCCGGCCAGCCTAACGCCTGGCGGCGCGAGCCGTATTACGGACAGTTGCGGCGCTGGGCCACCGCATCGCTGGCGCAGGACAGGCTCGTCCTCGTCCATCTCAACACATCCACCACCGTCATCCTGCCGGACCGTGACGTGGCCTTGGGCGTGTTCGAGCCCGGCGACAGGATCGTGCGGCGAGATCGCGCCGGCGTCTTCGATGTCGAGAAGGTGAGGGCCGGCGCTTGACCGTGACGACGCCACGCCGTCTCGCCGGCATCCTGTTCGACAAAGACGGCACCCTCATCGATTTCGACCGGACCTGGGGTCCGGCAGCGTATGCGGTCATGGATGACCTTGCCGGGGGCGACCGCGTCCGACTGGAAGACTTGATGGCGGTAAGCCATTACGTCGAAGAGGAGCGCCGCTTCCTGCCGACGTCCCCCCTCATCGCGGGCTCTTCGGCCGCTTATGGCCCGATCTGGGCAAAGGTGCTCGGCCGCCCGGCGGGACCGGACCTCTACGGGGAGATGGACCGGCTGTTCCGCCGCGAAGGGCTGGCGCATCTGTGTCCCATCGGCGATCCGGCGGCGACCGCGCAGCGTCTCGCCGATGCGGGTTACGCCCTCGGAATCGCCACCAACGACGCCGAAGCCTCGGCCCGGGCGCAGGCCGATATTCTCGGCCTGACACCGCATCTAACCTACGTCGCTGGTTACGATTCCGGCCACGGATCGAAGCCGGAACCCGGCATGGTCAGCGCCTTCGCGACGCATCTTAACGTCGCGCCGGGGCGGATCGCGATGGTGGGCGATTCCCCCTATGACCTCGTCGCCGGCCGCTCGGCCGGGGCCGTCACCATCGCGGTCCTGAGCGGCCCCCTGGGGGAGGGAGCACGCGAGATCATGGCACCGCTGGCAGACCATGTGATCGCATCGATCGGCGATCTCGCCGCCCTGCTCGACCGGATCGTCGATTAGGAAGCGCCCTCGGGGGGCGTCCCGAGGCGGATGGAAGGGGAATTTTTACCGGTACACGGCCACATTCCCGACCGCCATCGAGAGGCCCTTGGTTGCGCCATGCGCCGTCCCTAAGGGCCGCGCGATGGCGCGACAACAATGGGGCGATGGCGCATCGAAGATGCCTCGCCATTGCGCCACCTTCCCTGCTTTTCCGGTGAGTACCCGACGATGATCCGTGACGACCGCGCCGGTTTCGAAGCCGGCGGCCCTCTGGCTCCGACGAAGCGCGACATTCTCCGTGGCGTCGCCGGCACGGCCTTCACAGCGGCGCTGCCCTTCGTCGCCTCACCCGCCCTCGGGCAGACCGGCAAGGCCCAAAAACACGTGCTCGTCCTCGGTGCCGGCATGTCCGGGCTGACGGCGGCGCTGGCACTCCTGCGCCGTGGACACCGCGTCACGGTCATCGAGTATCAGGACCGCATCGGCGGCAGGCTCCTCTCCCTTCCGCTCAAGAACGGACAGTTCACGGAGGCCGGCGGCGGGCATTTCCGATCCAACATGCCCTATGTGCTGAGCTACGTCCGGCGCTTCAACCTGCCGCTCCTCAGCCTCAACGACGGTCTTCCCCGCTACATGGTCGGCGGGCAGACCGGCACGGGCGCCGACCTCGCCAACTGGCCCTGGGCCGTTTCACGGGAGGAGCGTAACGTCAGCGTCGCGACGAGCCTCAACCGCTATCTCTACAGGGCGGGGCTCGACACCGATTCTGTGCTCGATTCCCGCTGGCCCGACCCGGATTCCCTGGCCCGCTACGACAACGTGACGGTGGGCGACCTCGTGAAGGGCGTCGGTGCATCGGATGCCTTCTGCCAGCTCCTCGATGCCCATGGCGGCACCTTCACCAGCCGCTCGCAGGCCCTGGGTGCCATTCCCGACCTCGCCTATCATTTCGGCGACCAGAACGTGTTTCGCATCGAAGGCGGCAACAACCGCCTGCCCATGGCCCTGGCGGGGGCCATCGGCCCCGCGAACATCGTCCTGAAGGCGGAGGTGGTCAGCATCGAGCAGACCAGCGGCGGTGTCCGCGTCGGCACCCGCGACGGCCGCGACTTCTCCGGCGACGCCATCGTGTCCACGATCCCCTTCAGCGTCCTCGGCGGCATCGACGTGAAACCCGGCTGGTCGGAGGCCAAGCGGCGCATGTTCGCCGAGATGGAATGGGACAAGACCGTGAAGGTCATCGTCCAGACCAAGACACCCTCGTGGCTCTCGAAGAACGTCCATGGCTGGCCGATGGCCGGCGGTGACCGCCCCTGGGAGCGGGTCATCGACATCACCGGCAACGAGACCGGGTCGCATGGAAACGTCTTCTTTTACCTGAACGGCGCCAATGCGGAGGCCATCCTGGCCCGCCCCCGCGAGACGCGGGCTCAGGTGACCGTCGATCAGTTCCGCGCCGACATGCCCGACCTGTTCGACGAGGTGATCACGGTGAAGGACTTCGCCTGGACCGAGCAGCCCTGGATCAGGGGCTCCTTCGGCTCGCCCCCCCTGGGGGGTGGCTGGATGATCCGCGAATGGACGATGCCGGAGGACCGCATCCATTTCGCCGGCGACTTCACCAGCCTGAAGACCGGCTGGGTCGAAGGCGCGATCGAGGCGGGCCTGCGGGCCGCCCGCCAGATCGACCCGCAGGTCGAGGCCGAAGGACGCCCGGTGATCCGTCAATCACTCTGACCACCCGGGGATTTGGCGCGTGCGGCGAATCTCCGCCATCCTGCGGCCCGACGAGGAGAGGGCGCCTCACACCATCCGGGATCAGGTCTCAGAATCGGCGCGGGCCACGTCGCGCCACTTCAGAACGAGATGCTCGAAGGCCGCGATGTCGTCCTGTGGCAGGGTGCCGAGGGTGCGGGCCACATAGGCCTTCTGCGCGGCGATGCCGCGAGCCGCAATCTCGGTCCCGGCCGGAGTGAGGCGGAGGGCGTGCGAGCGCCGGTCGCCGGGGATGGCGTGGCGCTCGACGAAACCGGCCTGCACGAGGCGGTCGATCAGCCCCGAAACGTTGCCCTTGGTGACGTAGAGGCGCGCGGCGAGATCCTGCTGCGTCAGGCCCTCGCGTTCGGTGAGCGTCGAGAGCACGTCGAATTGCGGAATGGACAGGCCGAGGCCGCGCAACTCGGCCGCCATCGCGGCGGTCACCCTCCGGTTGAGGCGGATAAAGCGGAACCAGACCCTCAACGGGTCTTCCGATCCTCCATCGGGCACGGGGGTGCGGGGCGCTGCGGTGAGACTCATGTGGAGGCCGCTATAGCAGAAGCGGGCGGCATCGAAAGCGCGGCCATCTCGCGGGTGGCGTCGGAAAGCGAGGCCCGGTAAAGCTTTGGGCTCAGGCGCGCGGGCACCATCTCCCGATGGCGCGGCGATCTCCCGGACAGCGATTTCACCCGTATCATGCGTCGTTCGCTTATCGAGGAGCCCATCACCCGCGCCGGTCCGCTCTCGCGCGGGACCGCGATCCTGTCGGTCCTCGTCACCCTGTTCGCCCTCGTTCTGGTGCGCGATCCGAGGGCGGAGGAGGGGCCCGCGCTGGTGACACTGGCATCCGGCCTCGTCCTGGCGGTGATCGCGATCGGCTTTGCGGTCTTCGCTTTCGTCCGGGTCTGGCGCGAGGGAGCGCGCGGTGTGGCAAGCGCTCTCGCCGGCCTGTTCCTCGCCGCGATCACCCTCGGTTATCCGGTCTTCGTCGGGCTGCGCGGCCTGCGGCTTCCCGCCATCACCGACGTGACCACCGATACCGACAACCCGCCCGCCTTCTCACGCTCGCATGCGGCCTTCGCGGCGCGCGAAGGACATTATCCCCCCGATCCCGGCCCCGAGGCACGGATCGCGCAGCGCGCCTCCTATCTGCAGATCGCCCCGCTCACCCTCGACCTCGACGCCAACGCCGCGTTCGAACTCGCCAGGAAGGCCGCGGTGAACCGCAAATGGCAGATCGTGGAGGCGATCCGCCCCGGAGGTCGCGTCGGCAACGGTCGGATCGAGGCGGTGACGCGCGGACTCATCCTGAACCTCGCCAGCGACATCACGGTCCGTGTCCGACCGAGGGCGGACGGAGCCCGGATCGACGTGCGCTCCGCCTCCCGGATCGGCGACCGCGATTTCGGCGCCAATGCCGACACCATCCGGGGCTATCTCGACGAGGTCGCCAACCTCGCCATCGCCGTCAAGTGAGCGGTCGGGCCGACTCTGTCGGTTCGGTCAGGTTCGACTGCAGGGGAAGCGCGCACTTCCACTTCCAGAAGGCTGCAACATTCACCCCCGCTCTTTCCGGCAGAGCGCGTCCCTCTCCCCCTTGTGGGGAGAGGTCAGGAGTGGGGGTGGCTCCGCTTGCCTCCGCAACCTGAGGGTCGCCCAACCACCCCCACCTCCAACTCCTCCCCACAAGGGGGAGGAGAGCCGCGCCTCCTGCGAAACGGATAGATCCAATAGCCGGAAGGCGAGGGGGCCTGAGGCGACAGCTCGATCCGCGGCCGTCATACGATGCCGGTGTCAGGCCGGCCTGTAGACGCTGTCGAGGCGCGGCGGGCCGTCGGTGACGACGAGCCCGCGCTCCACGAGATCCTCCAGATGGGCGAAGACCGAGAGCGCCGCCGCACCCTGAAGGGGGGCGCTCAGGCCCTGATAGATCACCCCGACGATGGAGCGGATATCGCGGTCCCCGGCCTCGATCCGGGTGCGGATCGCGCTCTCGCGCTGGCGCCGGTGGGCGGCGAGGCCACGGACGAAGCGGCGCGGATCGCGCACGGGTCCGCCATGGCCCGGCCAGTAGATCGTCTCGTCGCGCCCGCGCAACGCGTCGAGCGACGCCATGTAGGCGCGCATCGAACCGTCGGGCGGCGCCACGATGGTCGTGGACCACGCCATCACGTGGTCGCCCGAGAACAGGGCCGTTTCCTCCGGCAGGGCGAAGGCGAGGTGGTTCATGGTGTGACCCGGCGTTTCCACTGCCCGCAGGGTCCAGCCCGGCCCCTCCAGCGTGTCGCCCTCGTTCATCTGGCGGTCGGGCCGGTGGTCCCGGTCGGAGCTGGCGTCGAGATGCGGGAATTCGCCCTCCGCCAGGTTTCTGGCGGCGCGATGCGGGCCGCAGCCGACGATGGGCGCGCCCGTCTCCGCCTGCAGCAGCCGGGCGCCCGGCGAGTGGTCGCGGTGGGTGTGGGTGACGACGATGGCGGTGAGCCGCTCGCCGGCAATGGCCGCGACCAGCGCCGCCACGTGAGCGGCATCGGCGGGACCGGGATCGATGATCGCGACCTCGCCCTGGCCGACGATGTAGCTGCAGGTGCCGCTCGAGGTGAACGGACTGGCGTTGGAACAGATCCGCCGGCGCACCAGCGGCGACAGGCTCACCGTCTCGCCGTTGGCCGGCGCCGCCCCGTCGAAGTTCGGATCCACCGCGATGTCGCCGTCGTCGCTGGTCTTGGTCATGCGGTACCTGGAACGATCACACTCGTGTCCGCCCCTAAGCCATCGCGGGGCGAGCCACAACGGAAGCCCCGGTCGGCAGTGATGGCGGCGGGCGACGTCAGCGGGTGAAGGGCGAGGACACCACGACACGGACGATGGCGAAACCCGCATCTGCGTTCTGCCGGCGCCGGACGGTGCCGAAGCCTCCGGTGCCATCGCCGGAGCCCATCTGCGCCACACGGATGCGGGGGGCACGGTCGACCGTTCGGCCGGCCTGACGAACATCCTGCTCGGCGGCGCGGGCATCGGCCTCGCGCCGGACGACGTCGATCTTGCGGTCGATGCTGCGGCGCTCGCGCGGTGAGAGGAGACCGGCCTCGCGGAAATCCACCACCGTGAAACCGCCGGACCGGGTGGAGACCACCACACGGGCGCTCGATGGGGTGGCGACCACGTCGCCCACCCGTGCGGTCGGGTCGCGCTCGATCGGGAGTGGCGCCGCCGCCACGCCTTCGGACTGACAGGAGCACTGCTCGACACGCTTGGTGCGGTACAGGTTCGCGACGAGGAGGGCGCGGTAGGGACGCCCGTCGAGACCGACGGCCCGGTCGAGATCGTTCTGCCTCGCACCCAGCATGTAGAGGCTGGTGGCGGCGTTGGGACAAGCCGCGGCACAGGCCGCCTCGTGCAGGGGAATGTCGGAGCGGGACGCCAGGCGCCCGAGGGGGAACAGGTAGCCGTCGCAGGCCCGGACGCAGACCGTGCGGGCGCCCAGCGCCGAGGCGGTCAGCGCAGCGGATGCGGCGCGGCTCGCTCGGGCGGGGGAGGGGCGCGTGAGACGCGCGAGGCGTGGCGTCTGGCGCGGCGCCTGGACCGCCGTGATACGGCTCGTCGTGGGAAGGGAGGCGTAGCGGGGCCGGGAAGGGCGCGGCATCGAGACTGGCGCGGGCTGCGGCTTCACCGCCGGACCGCGAAACATCTCTTCGAAGAAACTGAAGATGCCTCCCTGCTCGGAGGCCTGAACCAGGCTCGATCCGGCAACGACACCGCCGAGTCCGAGGACCAGCCCGGCTATGACCGGGGCGACGACGCGCGTCTGCGTCGCGAAACTCGTCCGTCTCCTGCCGGGGTTCGTCGACCGCATCGTTTTCTCAACCCTTCGGCAACCATCCGCTAGGACGCCCGTCCTGCCTAAGGCCGAGGCGAGCGCCTTCGCAACGGGGGTAGACCACCGAGTTTCGCCCATCGGCGAAGGGCCGATTCCTCCCCGTGCATCCCGCCGGAGGCCCGACAGGGGAACAGGAGAGCGCACCCGCCCCCCACTCGGCAGCGGGCGTCTCGTGCCCCCTTACGCCACGCACAGGACGGAGGCGCAGGTCCCTATCTTAGCCTTTGTTTTTCATTATAGCCGATGCTATATGCCGTTCCGGGTGCAGTGCGGTACCCACGATTCAGCTCGACGGAAGACGCGGCATGGACAGGCTCGACGAAGACCGGGGGTGGCGCTTCAGCCGCGAGACGAACGAACAGCCGAGCCTCGGGCGCATGAATGCCAGCATTCCCGTGCTGTCCCACGGCTCCTGGCTGCGGCGGCTGCTGGCCTTCATCGGGCCGGGCTACATGATCTCCGTCGGCTACATGGACCCGGGCAACTGGGCCACCGACATCGCGGGCGGATCGCAATTCGGCTACACGCTGCTGGCCGTCATCCTGCTCTCGAACCTCATGGCGATCGTGCTGCAGGCCCTCTCGGCCCGGCTCGGCATCGCCACCGGCCGCGACCTCGCCCAGGCCTGCCGCGATCATTATCCCCGGCCCGTCAGCTTCGTGCTGTGGATCGCCTGCGAGGCGGCGATCATCGCCTGCGACCTCGCCGAGGTCATCGGCACCGCCATCGCCCTCAAGCTGCTCTTCGGCATTCCCCTCGTCATCGGGGCGATCATCACCGCCCTCGACGTGTTCCTGATCCTGCTGCTGATGCGGCGCGGCTTCCGGGCGCTCGAAGCCTTCGTGATCGCGCTGCTGCTGGTGATCTTCGTGTGCTTCGGCATCCAGATCGCGCTCGCCGCGCCTCCGATCCAGGCGGTGCTCGCGGGTTTCATCCCCTCGTCGCAGATCGTCACCAACCCGGCCGCCCTCTACATCGCCATCGGCATCATCGGCGCCACCGTCATGCCGCATAACCTCTACCTGCACTCCTCCATCGTGCAAACGCGAGCCTATCCCCGCACCGAGGAAGGACGCCGGGGCGCCCTGCGCTTCGCGGTGACGGATTCGACCATCGCCCTGATGCTGGCGCTCTTCGTCAATGCCGCGATCCTCATCATGGCCGCATCGGTGTTCCATTCCACCGGGCGCACCGACGTGCAGGAGATCGAGCAGGCCTACGAATTGCTCTCGCCGCTGCTCGGGGCCGGCATCGCCTCCACCCTGTTCGCCGTGGCGCTCCTGGCCTCGGGGCTCAACTCCACCGTCACCGCGACGCTGGCCGGCCAGATCATCATGGAAGGCTTCCTTCGCCTGCGCATTCCCGACTGGGCGCGGCGCCTGATCACGCGCGGCATCGCCATCGTCCCCGTCGTCGTCGTGACGGGGCTCTACGGGGAAGAGGGCACGGCGCGCCTCCTGGTGCTCAGCCAGGTCGTCCTGTCCATGCAACTGCCCTTCGCCGTGATCCCGCTCGTGCGCTTCGTGTCGGACAAGCAGAAGATGGGCGCCCTGGTGATTCCGGCCTGGCTGAAGCTCCTCGCCTGGGTGATCGCCGCCATCATCGTCGTCCTAAACGTCAAGCTCCTGGTGGACACCGTCACGGGCGCCTGACGCATAGGGTCCGACGCCCGCTTCCCTGACGGGCGGCGGGCGCACACCACACAGCCCCCACCGGGCCGCGCCGCGGCACCGGGAGGTGAAGCTTTGCCCAATCATATAGCATAGGCTATACTATCGAGAAGAGGCGTCGATGATCAGCATGAGGATGATCGCACGACGACAGAGGGCGCCGACACGGATGGTCGCCGCCGTTTTCGCATTCCTGTCGGTCGATCCCGCATGGTCGGACCCCGGTGAGACGGGGGCGGTGGACGATCGTCCGGCGCAATCGGCTCCGCTGGAGCCCGACCGTCCCCCCTCCATCCAGACGTCGCTCGGCGCATTCGGGGATCCGAGTGGCTTCCGCAGCCTGTTGGCGGCGCGCGGCATCGACTACAACCTGCTCTATACGAACGAGGTCCTCGGCAATCTGTCCGGCGGGGTGAGGCAGGGCGCGATCCATGCCGGCAAGTTCGAGACCGCCGTCAGGGTCGATTTCGACCGTCTCGCCGGCTGGACCGGATGGAGCGGCTTCGCCAACGTTTTCCAGATCCACGATACCGGCGGCCTGCGCGACCGGAGCTTCCAGCGGCTCATCACGGTCAGCAACATCGAAGCCTATCCCTCGACGCGGCTCTCGGAACTCTGGTTGGAGCGGGCCTCCGGCGACCGAACGCTGAGCCTGCGCTTCGGGCAACTGGTGGCGGATGGAGAGTTCTTCTCGTCCGAGACCGGCAAGATCTTCCTCAGCAACGACTGGCCGACCATCACCGGGGCCAATCTCCCGAGCGGCGGCCCCGCCTATCCGATCTCGACCCCCGGCATGAGGCTGCGCTGGACGCCCGATGCTTCGGTGAGCGGGCTCGTTGCCATCTTCAACGGCGATCCCGGCGATCAGGCGAGCGTCAACCGGACAGGTTTGAATTTTCGACTAAACGACGCCCCCCTGGTGATGGGCGAGGTCCAGTTTCGCGCGGTGCCCGGCGCCGACGGGCTCGGTCGAAGTGTGAAGCTCGGCGCGTACCGGCATTTCGGACGTTTCGACGATGACCGCTACGACCGGACGGGACTTTCCCTGGCAAACCCACGCAGCGGCGGCTCGGCCCGCCGCCACGCCGGCACCAGCGGTGCCTATGCGGTCGTCGATGCGCAGCTGTATCGGCCCATGGGCGGCAACGAGACTGATGGAATCGCCGCCTATGCCCGCCTTTCGACGAGCCCTTCGGACCGGAACCTCATCGATCTCTGGGCTGATGGGGGCATCGTGGTCACGGGCATGACACCCGGTCGTCCGAAGGACGCCTTCGGTCTGAGCTTCATCTACGCGCGGATCGGCGAGAACGCCCGGCGCTACGACCTGGACCGGCTCTCATTCGGCACCGAGTTCCACGTTCCCCGCAGCTACGAAGCCACGATCGAAGCGACCTATCTTTTCGCGGTCACGTCCGGTTGGACGATCCAACCGGACATCCAATACGTCTTCAACCCCGGAGGCGGTGCCGCCGATCCGAACCGCCCGGGCCAGCGCATGAAGGGCGGCGCCGTGTTCGGCCTCCGCTCGACCCTCACCTACTGATCAGCGCCGACGTGCGCCCCGCACCCGAACCGGCACAAGCTGGGGAGTGGGGGACGTGCCCTCGACGACCTGTACGAATCCGCGAGCGGCAGCGGCGACCGCATCGAAGAAGCGTCGTGCGATTGATGCGGCCAGCGACTCTCTCATCAGATTGCATCCGTGTTCGGGAACAGGTGACGAACGCCACATGGGACACTGGGTTCCACTCTGACGTCAACAGCTATGTGGGTCTGTCCTCAGGGCGCCGACAAGAGACCCGTCGATATGACGCATGTCTGCGATGCGCGCGCGGCCGGACGGACATCACATCCACCTCAGACAGACGCAGGAAGGGCGTGAGTCCAAATGGGAGAACCCGGAGTCCCGCAAGCCGCGACCACGACGAGCGACGGCCGAAAATCAATCGTGACCGCTTTGTGTCAAAGTCAGGAACCGGCCGGAGAACTTGGCGTTATTGTTGTCATGAGGTCGCGGCACAGGTCGCGCCAGCTTCAAAAGGATCCGGACCATGCTTGGTTGGGCTGTAACATTCCTCGTCGTCGCTCTCGTGGCCGCTCTGCTTGGCTTTGGTGGTATTGCCGGCACCGCCATGGAAGCCGCAAAGCTCGTCTTCTTCGTCGCCATCGTCCTGTTCGCCATCTCGGCCGTGATCGGCTTGATGCGCGGTCGCTCGCCGACCCTCTAACGGGCGGACGTCTCGGCGCAACGGCGTCGAATAGGCACGGAAACGAGAAAGCCGCCGGATGATCCGGCGGCTTTTCTTCAATCGTCGCCCGGTCTGACGACCGCCATCGTGCCGGTGCACACGTCAGACGAATGATCCGTATTGTAGCCTAAACGTCGTCGAGGGTTTGAACCGAGGATTCGTCCATCCGGGCGATCAGGTCGCGAAAGCGATCCGGGACCGGCTGCTGAACGATGGTGTCGTACATGGCTCGCAAGTGCATGCCGATCCGCTTCTGAGTGAGGTCACTCAAGCGGTGAGAATCGGGGCCTTCTGGTCTCGGCTCATGTACCTGCTCCGATCGCGTCTCCGACACGGAGATGCGGCCCGTCTCGTCATCGTCCATTCGGTTATCCCCTTGATGCCACGCGGTGGCATCGCCGCGATTGTTTTGCGGCTTGACATAAGTCATGGCTGCACCTGCAACGCAGCGCCATACAATCGGTTCCGGGCCTAGCGGAACACAGCCCATCGATCCGCGTTGTGGCGGTGGCGACCATAAAGAACGGCAGAGCCTAAGGGGATCTAATGTCGACAGCTCAACTCGTCGTGCAACATCTGCCGTACTTGCGCCGCTATGCGCGGGCGCTTACCGGCAGCCAGGTCGCCGGCGATGCCTATGTGGCCGCCACCCTGGAAACGCTCGTGAACGAGCCGGATACGTTGGGGCGCAGCACCAACGTCAAGGCCGACCTGTTCCGCGTCTATACGCGCATCTGGAACTCCCTCTCGGTGAACGGCCAGAGCGATCATGTTCAGCATGATCTGCCCGCCGAAGTGCGACTCGGCCAAATCACGCCGCTGCCTCGTCAGGCGTTCCTGCTGTCGTGCCTCGAAGGCTTCTCCGAGGAGGATGCCGCCGTGATCCTCGAGGTCGATGTCAGCCAGGTGCGCGACCTCGTCGACGAAGCGGGGCGGGAGCTGGCGGCCGACATGGCCACGGAGATCCTCATCATCGAGGACGAGCCGCTGATCGCCATGGACCTCGAAGCCCTCGTGGAAGGCCTCGGCCACAACGTGATCGGCGTCGCGCGCACACGGTCCGAGGCGATCAAGATCGCGTCGGAGGGCTCGCGTCCCGGTCTGATCCTGGCGGACATCCAACTCGCGGACGGCTCGTCGGGCCTCGATGCCGTGAACGACCTGTTGAAGACCTTCGAGGTCCCGGTGATCTTCATCACCGCCTATCCCGAGCGGTTCCTCACCGGAGAACGTCCGGAGCCGGCCTTCCTCATCGCCAAGCCGTTCCAGCCCGCCAATGTGTCGGCGGTGATCAGCCAGGCGCTGTTCTTCCAGCAGAGCGCCCGGCGGCGCGAGAAGACGGCCTGACCAAGGCGCCGCGCAACCCGCGGCAAGCCTCGAACGAAGCACGCAGCCCCGGTCTCGCACCGGGGCTTTTCTTTTGGCGATCCAACCCTTCGGCCATGAAAAAACGGGCCGGACTGAGTCCGACCCGTCAAAAAGTTTCCGGCCAATGCACAAGGGGAATGCGGGGGAGGACCAGGCGGCCGGGTGATTCGATAACGAGCCGGATGCCACACGGTTCCAAAAAATGCATAGGCTGCCGCTTTACGGATTGACGTGATTTTTATGCAACGCCGTCCTGTGGACCGTTTGTCATTGGTGGAAAATTTTTAGCAACAAAGAGGGCCCCGTTCACTAGTCATAAAGTTTTTAGACCAGTCGAGGAACCCGGAACGGTCTGGTTCGGTTATCGAGCATCCTGTCAAGCTCCGTTTGGAGATTACGACAATGCTTCGGTCCGGTTTCATCTTGAGTGTCGGTGGACCTGCAGCACTCCTGACGATGCTGGTGCATCCCATCCTGCAGCGCGAGGCCGACCTTCGGTCACCTCCCGGCGCCACTGTCACGCAGCATGCGCCCGCGACCGTCGCTCCGGCGATCTTCCTCGCTCCAATGGGGGCTACGAAGGCCGGGGGTACGACACTCCGTGTCTCCACAGCGCTCTCCGTCCAGCGTCGGGCTCCCGGAACGGCGTCCGATCAGAATTCGGCTCTGACCGACAAGCCGGTGATGAAACCGCGCCGGACGATGCGCGACGGCTGCGAGGGAGCGATCAGTTCGCTGGCAGGTCCCGAAGCGCGCCGCATGATCCCGGGGCGCTGCATCGCCTGAGGTGTCCCTGAGAGCCTGCTCGATCGGGTCTCTCAGCGGATACTCACGCCAAAGTAGACCTTCCCAACAGACGACCTCATCCTGAGGTGCCGGAGCGTAGCGGAGGCCTCGAAAGCGCTCTCCAGTCGCAGAGCGATCCCTGGAAACATCCTTCGAGGCCGCTGCGCGGCACTCAGGATGAGGTTAAGCCTTGGACGAACAAGCTGAGTATTCTTTGGGTCGATAGCAAAAAGCCTTCCGCTCTTCGCGGAGGGCTTTTTGCTATCGACGGTCGCTTTCGCGAAACGGAACAGATGGCCGAAGGGCGCCCGCAACGAAAAAGGCGCGCACCGGCAAACGGCACGCGCCTCATTTCGATATCGATCCGGGCTCTAATCTTCGCCGTGACGCCCGGGGGTTGTCGACTGGCCACCTTTGCGACCGGCCGACGAGGCCAATTCGCGATCCTGGGAAAATGAACGCTTTTCCGCTGGAACGCTCCGCCCACCCTTGCTCGCGATCTCGCGTTGCCGCTCCAGATCCATCGATGCAAAACCTCGCTTTGAGGTAGAATTTCCTGATGCCATCAGCGCCTCCTCAGCATGTGGTTCTCGAACTGAACAACCTTCGCCAATATCGATGGTTCCTCGGCCAACCTTGCCGAAGACAAATGGCCGCTTCGGTCTGGTCGTGCACGGTCCATCACTGTCGTCATCTGCCTCGGCGAAGCCGGAAATTCGCTGCGGAATGCGGCCGGTCACTCCCATGGATCGGCGGCGGCGGACCGCTTCGGCGATCTCCGCGAGGGTGAGGCATGCGGGTAGATCGGGCGGGGCTGGACAATGGATGGGCAAACCGCATGGATGCGCGGGACGTAGAAGCGCCCGGCTCTGGGCGCCTGCGAGCGGAGCGCTCAGAATGGTCCACGCATCATGACCCTCGACACGGAGGTATCCTCACTGCGACAGGTGCCGTTGTTTCGCGGTGTCGAGCCGTCGCGCCTGAAGCTGCTCGCCTTCACGAGCGAGCGCGTTCATTTCGAGGCCGGCCAGCAGCTCTTCGCCCGAGGCGACGTGGCGGACGCCGCCTACCTTCTTCTGGAAGGCTCGGCGGCGGTGACCATCGATGGAACGTTCGGCCCGTTCCGGCTGGCCCTTCTCGGGCCGAATGCCCTCGTCGGCGAGATGGGTATCCTGGCAGACCAGCCGCGCTCGGCCACCGTCCAGGCGGAGACCCCCATCACGGCGCTCCGCATCGATCGGACCGTCTTCCTCGAACTCCTGGCTCAGTTCCCGCAGATCAGCATCGCCGTCATGCGGGAACTCGCGCTGCGGCTCGAGCATACGAACCAGCAGTTGGCGGAACGCCGCGCCTGAGCCGAAACCGTCACTCCGTCGGGTAGGTGATGAATTCCATCAACGACCCGTCCGGATCGCGGAAATAGACGCTGATCCCCGCGCCGGCAGCCCCATTGCGATCCACGGGGCCGAGCTCGACAGGGACGCCCTGCGCCGCCAGATGCGCCACCGCGTCGTCGATCGAACCCGACCAGCGGAAGCACAGATCGCTGCCGCCGGGCATCACCGGACGCTCGGCCAGGGGCGTCGGCGACAGCCCCGGACCATGGACGTTCAATTGAACGCCACCGAACCGGTACGCGACACCCTTCCCGCGGGGGATCACCTCGGCCCCGAGCACGTCGCGATAGAAAGCGGTGGACCGCTCCCAATCCGAGACATGGATCACGCAATGGTCGAGATGGATCGCCGGCCCGAGCTCGGCGAGGGGTTCCTCGATCTCCGCGACCGTGAGCGTCTCAGTATCGGCCATTGCGTCTGCGCCTCGGGTTCCGGCGGCTCGGCCGCGTCGAAGGGAGCATGCCCCGTGCGGACCGGCGGGGCAACGCAGGCCGCGCGGTGGCGCCAGTCGTGTAAACCTGAGATATACCACTAAATCTCAGGTTGCATGGCCCGTCGGCTTTTCCACATGATCGTCCTGCCGCGAATCGCTTGCGGCTCGAGAGGGGGCGGGGATCATGGCGTTCGCGATCAGTGCCAATCAGTTGCGCCGCGATGGCAAACCCGTCACCTCCCTACCATCGCCTTATACCGGCGGAGCACTTCCCTCACCGACGCGCTTTCTGGCGATGCATTTCACCTATGGAGCCAGCGCGAGATCCAGCGCCGAGTGGTTCCAAAGCAAGGACAATCCGGGTTCGTCGGCCCATCTCGTCATCGACCGCGATGGATCGGTCATTCAGTGCGTGCGCTTCGACAAGGTGGCGTGGCATGCCGGCAAATCGACATGGCGCGGCCTGTCCGGCCTGAACCACCATTCCATCGGCATCGAGCTCGCCAATTGGGGGCCACTCCATTTGGCTGGAGGCGAATGGAAGAGCCATACCGGTGTGACCATCGCCCATCCGCACATAGCGAAACACAAGAACGGCAACCCCAACGGAGAGAATTGCCCGATCGGTTGGGAGCCCTATCCCCCGGTTCAGTTCCAGGTGGCTGCCGAGATCGCGAGGCTGCTTGTAAAGACCTATGGCGTCGAGGAGATCGTCGGCCATGACGACATCAGCGCAGGGTGGAAATGGGATACCGGCCCGGCCTTCGACATGGCGCATTTCCGCAGCCTCGTCTTCGGGGGCCGGGCCGACAATGACGGTGTCGGCCTCACGGTCGATGTCGCCGAGGGCCTCAACCTGCGGACCGGACCCGGAACGACGTTTCCCGTGCTCCGGCTGCTTCCGGCCGGGACGCTGGTGGAGCCAATCGAGCGCGACGGCAGATGGCTCGGGGTGAGCGTGCTGAATGCGCAAGGTCAGCCGAGCCAGACGGGCTGGGTCCATGACCACTACCTCTCGTAAATCCGGCCGGACGGGCATGTTCCCTGCTGCTGCGACGTGAAAGACACAACATCAGAGGCCACCGGACGGTAGTCATGAGGGCAATGATCCGCCCGACGACCACTTTCGTGGAGCCCTCCATGCATATCCGCCGCGTCCTTCTCAGCCTGCTCGTCATCGCTCCATTGGCCGCGTGCAATTCCCGTGGCCCGATGACGGTGGCGCAGGATGACGAGGCCGCCTGGTATACGGGCTCGATGCCGGACAAGCCCTACGACGTCCCGCTGGTGGACACGTCGCGGCTCGATCCGAAATATCGTCGGCAGGTCGTGCGCTACACCGGCGCGGAGAAGCCGGGCACCATCGTCGTCGACATCGACAATCGCCAGCTCGCCCTGGTGCAGGAGGACGGCACGGCCCGTCAGTACGGCATCGGCGTCGGCAAGCTCGGCTTCTCCTGGAAGGGCGAGGCGAAGGTCGGCCGCAAGGGCGTGTGGCCGGATTGGAGCCCCACCACCACGATGGTCTCCCTCAACCCCGATCTGCCGCGGACCCGCAAGGGCGGCGTCGACAACCCGCTGGGCGCCCGCGCGCTCTACCTCTACCAGAACAACCGGGACATCCTGTTCCGCATCCACGGCACCAACGAGCCGTGGAGCATCGGCGAGCAGATGTCGTCCGGCTGCGTCCGCATGCTGAACGAAGACATCGTCGACCTGTTCGAGCGGGTTCCCGTCGGCACGCGGGTGCTGGTGCGGCGCAACGGCAAATATCGGGTCTGAGGACGGATCGGGTCCGGGCACGGGGCCGAGACAACGTCATCCGTGAGTGACGGCAACACCGACATCGGCCCTCGATCCTCGATCCTCGGGCGAGGTTCGCCAGGACCGATGATTGCGCGCAAGCGGGCAAAACCGCCGGGTTCCCTCTCGTCGGGGTGACACGCTCTGCATGATGCATATTTGTCACACCGCCGTATGACAAATTTCGTCTCTCGTTACACGCAACGGGCCTCGAACGGCCGTTCATCTTGCGTTGCAGCATGCAATGGTCCAACGCGGCATCTAGGGGTATGCTATCCCGAAGTGTTGCAAGCGGATCAATGACGATGGCGAAGTGGGTCTACTCGTTCGGCGACGGCAAGGCGGAGGGTCAATCCTCCATGCGCAACCTCCTCGGAGGTAAGGGCGCGAACCTTGCCGAGATGTCCAATCTCGGACTCCCAGTCCCTCCGGGCTTCACCATCACCACCGAAGTCTGCACCTGGTACTACGACAACGGTCGCCAATACCCGGCCGAGCTGAAGGCCGAGGTCCAGGCCGCCCTCGATGCGGTGGGTGCGCTCACCGGGCGCGGCTTCGGCGATCCCAAGAACCCGCTCCTCGTCTCCGTCCGTTCCGGTGCCCGCGCCTCCATGCCGGGCATGATGGACACGGTGCTGAACCTCGGCCTGAACGACACCACCGTCGAAGCCCTGGCCGAGGGCGCCGGCGATCCGCGCTTCGCCTACGATTCCTATCGCCGCTTCATCACCATGTACTCGAACGTGGTCCTCGACGTGGAGCACCACGCCTTCGAGGAGGCGCTGGAGCATTACAAGGAGACCAAGGGCTTCAACCTCGACACCGAACTCGGTGCCGAGGACTGGAAGCACATGATCGGTCTCTACAAGAAGATCGTCCGCGACGAGCACGGCTCGGACTTCCCGCAGGACGCGGAAGACCAGCTCTGGGGCGCCATCGGCGCGGTGTTCAGTTCCTGGATGATCCCGCGCGCCAAGAAGTACCGCGAGCTCAACGGCATCCCCGAGAGCTGGGGCACGGCGGTCAACGTCCAGGCCATGGTGTTCGGCAACATGGGCGACACCTCGGCCACCGGCGTCGCCTTCACCCGCAACCCCTCCACCGGCGAGAGGGCGCTCTACGGCGAGTTCCTCATCAACGCCCAGGGCGAAGACGTGGTGGCGGGTATCCGCACGCCGCAGGACATCACCGAGAAGGCGCGGATCGAGGCCAAGTCCGACAAGCCGTCGATGGAGCGGGCGATGCCCGAATCCTATGCCGAACTGGTGCGGATCTATGGGCTGCTCGAGACCCATTACCGCGACATGCAGGACATGGAGTTCACCATCGAGAGCGGAAAGCTCTGGATGCTCCAGACCCGCAACGGCAAGCGCACCGCCAAGGCGGCCCTGCGCATCGCCGTGGATCTCGCCGCCGAAGGCCTGATCACCGAGGAGGAGGCGATCGGCCGGGTCGAGCCCGCCGCCCTCGACCAGCTCCTCCACCCCACCATCGACCCGAAAGCCGAGCGCAAGATCATCGCCTCCGGCCTGCCGGCATCCCCGGGTGCGGCCACCGGCGAGATCGTGTTCAACTCCGAGGATGCCGAGGCCGCCCGCAAGGCCGAGCGCAAGTGTATTCTCGTGCGGATCGAGACCAGCCCCGAGGACATCCACGGGATGCACGCCTCCGAGGGCATCCTCACTACGCGCGGCGGCATGACCTCCCACGCCGCCGTGGTCGCCCGCGGCATGGGCAAGCCCTGCGTCTCGGGCGTGGGCACGATCCGCGTCGACTACAAGGCCGGTACCCTCACGGTAGCGGGCACGACGCTGAAGGCCGGCGACAAGATCACCATCGACGGCTCCACCGGCCAGGTCCTCCTCGGCGAAGTGAAGATGCTCGAGCCGTCGCTCTCCGGTGAATTCGCGACCCTGATGGGCTGGGCCGACAAGGTTCGCACCATGAAGGTGCGCACCAATGCCGACACGCCCACCGATGCCCGCGCCGCCCGCAACTTCGGCGCGGAAGGCATCGGCCTGTGCCGCACCGAACACATGTTCTTCGAAGGGGACCGGATCGTCGCCGTCCGCGAGATGATCCTCGCCGACGACGTCGAGGGCCGCCGCTCGGCCTTGGCGAAGATCCTGCCCTATCAGCGCCAGGACTTCGTCGAGCTGTTCACGATCATGTCCGGCCTGCCGGTGACGATCCGCCTGCTCGATCCGCCGCTGCACGAGTTCCTGCCGCATACCGATGCGGAAGTGCAGGATGTGGCCAAGAGCACCGGCGTGTCCGAGGAGAAGCTCCGCCGCCGGATGACCGAGCTGCACGAGTTCAACCCGATGCTCGGCTTCCGCGGCTGCCGCCTCGCCATCGCCTTCCCGGAGATCGCCGAGATGCAGGCCCGCGCCATCTTCGAGGCCGCCGTCCAGGCCGCCAAGGAGACGGATGCCCCCGTCACCGCCGAGATCATGGTTCCGCTGGTCTTCACCCAGATGGAGTTCGACATCGTCAAGGCGCGCATCGACGCCATGGCGAAGGCCGTCACCGAGGAGACCGGCGCGGCGCTGTCCTACCAGGTCGGCACCATGATCGAGTTGCCGCGCGCGGCCCTTCGCGCCGGGGACATCGCCAAGACCGCCGAGTTCTTCTCCTTCGGCACCAACGACCTGACGCAGACCGCGCTCGGCATCTCGCGCGACGACGCCGCGACGTTCCTCGGGGCCTATACCCAGAAGGGCATCCTATCGGCCGATCCGTTCATCTCGATCGATCAGGAAGGCGTGGGCGAACTGGTCCGCATCGGCGTCGAGCGGGGCAGGGCGGTCCGCCCCGACATCAAGCTCGGCATCTGCGGCGAGCATGGCGGCGATCCGGCCTCGATCCATTTCTGCCAGGAAGTCGGCCTCGATTACGTGTCGTGCTCGCCCTACCGCGTGCCGATCGCGCGTCTCGCCGCCGCTCAGGCAGCGCTCGCGATGCGGGACAAGACCCGCGCCTGAGTGCCGGACCTTGAGACTTTGAAGACTGGAAAGGGCGGCCGATGGCCGCCCTTTTTCGTGGCGCTGCGCCATTCGAAATTTCGTTGAATAAACCTCCGAATACCCCTTGAACCGATGTCGCTTCGGCACGTTGAGTGCTAGTGCCAGACCAAAGCGCGACGACGCTCCCGGCTGGGTGGGATGGCATTGAACGCGCGGGAACGCCGACCATGAGCGACTCGAGCCAACCCCCTGTATTCCTCTCCGAAACCTCGCATGCCGTGCCCGTGCCACGGGTCGTCCAGCAGGCCTATATCTGGGTCGTCTCGGCGCTCGGCGGTGTCGCGACCATCGCTCTTCTCGTCTTCGCGGTCGCGACGCAGAGCAGTGCCGATGCGGAGCGCATTGCCGAGAGCAAGGGACGCTCCAGCGTCAATGCTCTCGTGGGCGCCCTCGCGGTGACACACGGTCGCCCCGGAAACCTCTGATCGCTCTCCAATACGTCCGAACAACTTCGCGACGACCGTCCGAGGTCTTCGCGAGACGCGATCACGTTCATCGTCTTAAGACACTCGCAACCATAACGCCCGATAGTTTGGATCATCCCTTCTGGTCGCCCCTGCGCGTGACCAGCGAGGCCAGGTCCCTAACCGGGTTGTTTGGTCGTGAGTACGAAACGCGTTCGCCGCCCCTGCCAACGGCCCTGGTTTCGCGCCTCCATGGTGCCCTGGACCCTCGCCCTCGGCTTCGTCGTCTCCTTCACGGCAAGCGCCGGAACCGACCCGTCCGCATCCGGCCTCACGGGACAGGGCGGAGCGCGGATCGCCTTGCGGCTGCCCCACGATACGCCGGGGGTTCGTCGCCGCGTCGATGCGAAGGCGACGGAACGGCTCTATCCCAATCATGAGGCCGGTGCCGGCCAGGACACGAAAGCGCCCGTCGTCAGGGTCGGCCTGTCGAGCGCCGATAACGGCCTTCTCGTCCCCGGCTCCGCGATCTGGTCGCCCGACCTCGAACCGGCTTCGGGTTTCACCCCCCCGCACGAAATGGCCGGCGAGGAGGAGACCGATGAGCTGTCGGACGGCGCCACACCCGCCATTCCGCGCGCCATCGCCTTGTCGTCCACGACACCGGCCCCGGCGGATGCCACGCCCATCGAGGTCGCGGCGGCGAGCCTGATGTTTCCCGGCTTCGCGCCGCGAAAGGATCTCGGCGCCGGCATCGCCGAGACCGTCCCCGAGGACGCCCGGCACCGCTATGCCGACCTGATCGTCCCCGATTCCATCGACCGCGAGCAACGCTGCCTCGCCGAGGCGGTCTATTTCGAGGCTCGGAGCGAGCCCGAGGACGGCCAGGCGGCCGTCGCCCAGGTCGTGCTCAACCGCGTGAAAAGCGGTCTCTACCCGTCGAATGTCTGCGGCGTCGTCTACCAGAACCGCCACCGCTACATGGGCTGCCAGTTCTCCTTCGCCTGCGAGGGCAAGTCCCTGCGCATCACCGACGGCCCCTCCTGGCAGAGCGCCACCCGCATCGCCAGCGCGGTGATCGAAGGCCGCACCTATCTCAGCGAGGTCGGAGGCGCCACGCATTACCACGCCGATTACGTGAAGCCGGGCTGGTCGAGGCGCCTGCAGAAGATGGACGTGATCGGACGTCACATCTTCTACCAGTTGAAGCGTGGGCAGACCTGAGACCGGTTTAACGAGCCGTGAATCGAACGGAAGCGCCTTACTTAAGCAAAGTGAAGATTGCGTAGTGTTAAGCCAGGGTTAATTTTACCCTGATCTGCGATAGAGCTTGCTCCGAAGGCAACTTGACCGCCTTTAATGCGTCGAAGGCTGCGCACCAATGCTGGGTGCGCGCCGATCACACCGCATTTCAGTGTCGAGGATTCGAGCATGACCGCGCCGGTCACCCATTTCACGCTGTCCGCCTCCGCCCTCGCCGGCGCCCTTCTCGGTGCCTCGATCCTCGCGACATCGGCTCAGGCCGGGGGCTGCGGCGGGGCCGAATGCTACCGGCATGTCACGACCCCTCCGGTCTACGACACCGTGTCCGAGCGCGTCCTCGTCCGCCCCGCCCGCACCGTCTACCGCTCGCTTCCTCCGGTCTACGAGACCGTCTCCGAACAGGTTCAGGTCTCTCCCGGCGGTCGCGTCTGGCAGACGCGGCGTGATGCCTATGGCGAGATGATCGGCTGCTGGGTCGAGATTCCGCCGCGCTTCGCCGTCCGTCACCGCCGCATCTTGGCCCAGCCCGGCCAGACCATCCCGGAGACGATTCCCGCCGAATACGCCAGCGTCCAGCGCTCCGTCCTGGTCTCGCGCGGCCGGTCCGGCTGGGTGCCGGCCCATTCCGGCCCCGGTTACGCCAGCGCCGGTTATGTCGGCCCCGGTTACGCCGGCTCCCACCGTGCTCCGGTCATCGGCTCGATCCCCGATGCCTTCGGCATCACCGGCGCCAGTTCGGCCGATATCGGGGTCGGCCTCGGCTTCTCCACCGGCAGCATCTACGACGGCTACTGATCGACCGCGAGGCGACGCCTCCCCGGCCCCGGGCGCATCCGCGCTCGGGGCCGGCTTGATTCACGCCCGCCCCGCCACAGGTCATGACCGAGGCGTCAGGAGACCGACGGACATGGCGACGTTCAAGGCATGGGTGATCGAGAAGGGCGAGGCGGGCCAGAACCTTCGCTTCACCGATTTCGACGAAGCGAACCTGATGGACGGCGACGTCACCGTCCGGGTCACCCACTCGACCCTCAATTACAAGGACGGACTGGCGATGACCGGTCGCTCGCCCGTGGTGCGCCGCTTCCCCATGATCCCCGGTATCGATTTCTCCGGCGTGGTCGAAAGCTCCGAGCATCCGGACTACACGCCCGGCGATGCGGTAGTGCTCACCGGCTGGGGCGTGGGTGAGAGCCATCTCGGCGCCTATGCCGAGCGCGCACGGGTGAAGGGCGATTGGCTCGTTCCACTGCCGGACGGTTTGAAGGCCGAAGAGGCGATGGCGGTCGGCACCGCCGGCTATACCGCCATGCTTTGTGTCATGGCGCTCGATGCCCATGGACTGAGCCCCTCCGACGGACCGGCCATCGTCACGGGTGCCTCCGGTGGTGTCGGATCGGTGGCGGTGGCGCTTCTGGCGAAAGCCGGGTGGCACGTCATCGCCGTCACCGGGCGCGCCGGCGAAGCGGATTACCTCACATCCCTCGGCGCCTCCGAGATCCTGGACCGGGCCGAACTCGCCAATCCCGGCAAGCCCCTGGCGAAGGAGCGCTGGGCGGCCGGGATCGACGCGGTGGGCTCGACGACCCTCGCCAATCTCCTCGCCGCCACCAAGGCCGACGGGGCCATCGCGGCCTGCGGCCTCGCCGGCGGCATGGACCTGCCGACATCGGTAGCGCCCTTCATCCTGCGCGGCGTCAGCCTGTTCGGCATCAACAGCGTCACCACGCCCCTGCCGAAGCGCCGGCAAGCCTGGGCGAGGATCGCGAAGGAGCTCGACCGGGACCTCCTCGCCAGGATGACGAGCACCGTGCCCCTCGCGCAAGTCGGGGCACTCGCGGAAGACATCCTCGCGGGACGGATTCGTGGCCGCACCGTCGTCACCATCCGCTGAGGGCAAGCGGAACCGTTTCGATCCCGGAGCATTGCCGTTTCCATGAGCAGTGCATTCGTCAAAGAGCGTGAGGGCGGCGAGGCCTTCGAGGATCTTCCCGACCGTCCGATCTCGCCCCACACCAATTTCGTCACCCCCCAGGGGCTCGCCCAGATGGAGGCAGAGGTGGCGCGGCTGCAGTCGGAGTTCTCCGCGCTGACGCCGGGGGCCAAGGCCGATGAGGCCCGTGTCACCCGCGACCTCGCCTACTGGACGGCCCGGCTCGGCTCGGCCGAACTGGTGGAGCCCATGAGCGGCGACACCGTGCATTTCGGCTCCACCGTCACGATCGTCAAAGAAGACGACACCAGGCAGACGTTCCGCATCGTCGGCGAGGACGAGGCCGATCCCGCAAAAGGGTCGATCTCCTATGTCTCGCCCATGGCCAAGGCGCTTACCGGCAAGAGTGTCGGCGACAGCGTCGAGGTGAATGGGCACGAGGTCGAGATCGAGTCGATCGCCTGAACGGCGGGCAGCCGGATTTTCTCCGGCGACTTCTCTGAACCTAGCCGCCGCGCGCCGAGCGTGACGGCTTTCCGCGTTAGGCCAGATTTCGTCCCGTAAACGCCCGCGCTTTTCACGCGCTGCGACGGAGTCCGTTGGGCCTAAGGCTGCTTTCGTGGCACATGGCGCTTCCATGAACCCTGCGCGGACCGATATACCGCCAAGCTTGGAGCCGCGGCGCGGCTCCTATCGATGGAGTGAGCAGGATGGCGAAGGTACTGGTTCTCTACTACTCGTCATGGGGACACGTTGAGCAGATGGCGAACGCCGTCGCAGAGGGTGCGCAAGAGGCGGGGGCCGAGGTCAGCGTCAAGCGCGTGCCGGAACTCGTCCCCGACGATGTCGCCAAACAGTTTCACTACAAGCTCGACCAGCAGGCGCCCATCGCCACCGTGGACGAGCTGGCCGATTACGACGCGATCATCTTCGGTACGCCCACACGCTACGGCAACATGGCCGCCCAGATGAAGCAGTTCATCGACCAGACCGGTGGTCTCTGGGCGCAGGGCAAGCTGATCGGCAAGGTCGGCTCGGTCTTCACCTCCACCGCCTCCCAGCATGGCGGTCAGGAAACGACGCTCACCAGCTTCCACACCGTGCTCTTCCACCACGGCATGGTCGTTGTCGGGTTGCCCTACGCCTTCGCCGGGCAGAACGGTGTCGAGCAGGTCAAGGGCGGCACGCCCTATGGCGCATCCACGATCGCCGATGGCGACGGCAGCCGCCAACCGGTCGACATCGAACTCGACGGCGCCCGCTTCCAGGGCAGGCACGTGGCCGGCATCGCCGCCAAGCTCGCCGGCTGATTGAGCGTCGGCACATGACAGGCCCCGCGCATCGCGCGGGGCTTTCGACGTCGGGAAGTGCTGCAGCGACCAAGAAAAAAGGCTCGGATAAATCCGAGCCTTGAGGGGGAGAAGGTCATTGGGGGCTGAACCGACCTTCGTGACTGTGAAACGTGCTCACCATGGATGAGTTCCACGGTTTGCAGAAAAAAATTCAGCGGGGTGCCGCGGCTCGGCGCAGCCTGTCGTTGATCGCTTCTCCGAGCCCCGTCCGAGGGATCGGAGCGACGGCGATGGTCCCGGTTCCCACCTCGTCGAGCCGGCGCAGCGACGAGAACAGGGCGGCGGCAGCCTCTCGCAGGTCTCCTGCCGCGCTCAGGTTCAGGCGCGCTGTCGCCGCTTCCGCTCCGGGCGGGTCCACGGGGCCGAAGAGCAGGACCGCCTCGTGCGGTTCGACCCGCGATGCGTCCAGCCGCACGGCGGCCCTCGGCGCGTAATGGGACGCGAGAAGACCGGGGCCGATCGGCGCCTCGGCGGATTCGTGACCGGCATCGAGGGCAAATCCCAGGATCGCCTCGACCGCCTCCCGCGTCACGCCGCCGGGACGCAACAGGCGCGCGCGACCGTCGAGACAGGCGACGACCGTGGATTCCAAGCCGACCGGGGTACTCCCGCCATTGAGGATTGCGGCGATGCGGCCGTCGAGATCGGCGAGGACGTGCTCGGCACGGGTCGGGCTCACACGGCCCGAGCGATTGGCGGAGGGCGCCGCCACCGGCCGTCCGACTTTTTCGAGCAGGGACAGGGCGACGGGATTGGCCGGGACGCGCAGGGCCACGCTGGGGAGACCGGCGCGGGCGAGGTCGCTCACGGTCCCGCCCGACGCCGCCGGGACGACCAGTGTCAGCGGGCCGGGCCAGAACGCCTCTGCGAGACGTAAGGCCAGACCGTCGAACACGCCCTCGCGCCGGGCTGCATCGAGACCGGGCAGATGGGCGATCAACGGGTTGAAGCTCGGCCGCTCCTTGGCCGCATAGATGCGCGCGACGGCCTCGGCGTCGGAGGCATCGGCGCCGAGCCCGTAGACCGTCTCGGTGGGAAACGCGACGAGCCCGCCGCTCCGCAGAAGCCGCGCGGAGCACTCGATCCCGGCCTCGTCGATGTCCAGCCTCAGCGTTTCACCGGGGATTGACCCGAGATCGTTCATATCTAAACTATTCCCTGCCTGAAGGGCGTCGGGCTCGGTGCCGCATCGTCGACGGGGACTGCCTATCCCCGTGAACCCGTCTTGCCTATGCCTGGGAGCACATGGCGCGACGGGCCGTATCGCCGGGTCGGCGCGCGCGTCAAACTCAGGTGAAGCGTCGCTCGAGACGACGCGGGAGGACCATCCATGACCTATCGCACGCCAGTCGCCGAAATCAGCTTCGCCCTGCGCCACGTGGCCGGGCTCGATGCCGCCATCGCCTCGGGAGCCCATGGCGACCTGACGATGGAGGATGCGGACGCGATCCTTCAGGAGGCGGGCCGGGTGGCGGATGCGGTGATCGCGCCGCTCAACCCGGTGGGGGACCGCCAGGGCGCCCGTCTCGCCGACGGCGCCGTGACCACGTCGCCGGGGTGGCGCGAGGCCTATCGCACCTGGATCGAGGGCGGCTGGAACGGCCTCAGCGCCGAGGCCGATCACGGCGGCCAGGGCCTGCCCCTCCTGCTGAATGCGGCCTGCAGCGAGATGTGGAATGCCGGCAGCATCAGCTTCGCCCTGTGTCCGCTCCTCACCGCCGGCGGGATCGAGGCGCTGGCCAAGCACGGCTCCGACGATCTCAAGGAGCGCTATCTCGGAAAACTCATCTCCGGTGAATGGACCGCCACGATGAACCTCACCGAGCCCCAGGCGGGGTCGGATCTGTCGCTGCTGCGCAGCCGGGCGGAGCCCGCCGGCGACGGGACCTACCGGATCGTCGGCTCGAAGATCTACATCACCTATGGCGAGCACGACCTGACCGACAACATCGTCCACCTCGTCCTCGCCCGTCTGAAGGACGCGCCCGCCGGTACGCGCGGCATCTCCCTGTTCCTGGTGCCGAAGTTCCTCCCCGACACCAGCCGCAACGACCTGCGCTGCTCCGGCCTGGAGCACAAACTCGGCATCCACGGCTCGCCCACCTGCTCCATGGCCTTCGGCGACAACGGCGGCGCCACGGGCTGGCTCATCGGCGAGGAGAACCGGGGCCTCGCCTGCATGTTCACGATGATGAACTCGGCCCGGCTCAATGTCGGGCTGCAGGGCGTCGGGGTGGCGGAGCGCTCCTATCAGCAGGCGCTGGCCTATGCCCGCGACCGGCGCCAGGGCAAGGCGGCGGGCTCGTCCGATCCCGTCAGCCCCATCGTCGACCATGCCGACGTGCAGCGCATGCTGCTGACGATGAAGGCCTATACGGCGGCCGCGCGCGGCATCTGCTACCTCACGGCGCAAGCTCTCGACGCGGCGCGCGGGGCCGAGGGCAAGGCCGGGCTCGACCGGGCGTCGCTGCTGACCCCCGTGGCCAAGGCCTTCTCCACCGACATCGCCAACGAGGTGACGTCGCTGGGCGTCCAGGTCCATGGCGGCATGGGCTTCGTGGAGGAGACGGGAGCCGCGCAGCACATGCGCGACGCCCGCATCCTCGCCATCTACGAGGGCACCAACGGCATCCAGGCCATCGACCTCGTGGCGCGCAAGCTGCCGCTGAATGGCGGGGCGACCGTGCGGGCGCAGCTGGCCTCCATGCGTCGCGTGGCAGAGGCCGTGCAGAAGGATGCGACACCGGCCTTCGGCCATCTCGGGCCGCGCCTCCGCGCCGGGATCGAAAGCCTCGACCGGGCGACGAGCTACCTCCTCAAGGCGCTGGCCTCCAACCGGCCGGAGGAGGCCCAAGCCGGCGCGACGCCGTATCTGCGCCTGTTCGGCCTCGCGCAGGGCGCGACCTGCCTCGCCCTTGCGGCTTTGGCCTCGAATGCCGCCCTCAAGACCGGCGAGACCGATCCCGCCCACGGCGCCCGCATCGCGCTGGCGCGGTTCTTCGCCGAGAACCTCCTCACGGCGGCGGGCGGGCTGGAACAGAGCGTCGTCGACGGCGGCGGTTTCACGCAGGACGGTATGCTGGCTTTGGCGGGGTGAGCACGAAGACTCTCCCCCCAACGGATCCAGTGCTTGTCCGTGGTTTTCATCCCAGGCGCCCAACTCGGGACGGCCCGACTTGGGGTTAGAGGGAGCAACTGGAGATGAAAGGGGAGGATGCATCAAGCGGAGCGACGGGTACGCATCCCCTCGCCCCGCCTGCGGGGAGAGGGCCGCGACGACCTTGTCGTCGACGCGGCGAGGCGGCAGCCGACGGTGAGGGGGTGGACCCGAAGGAGTCTCATCCGGAATCGCCCCCTCACCCTCGCTTCGGCTTCGCCTCTCGCTCATCGCGGACACGACAAGGTGCCCGCGATCCTCTCCCCGCACGCGGGGAGAGGGGGCTCCCTCCTCCGTTCGACGAAGCGGCCACATGCGATAGCTCTGCTGCAAAGGGGAGAGGGATCGCCGGAAAGCGAGAACACACATGACCGAGCACATCGCGATCCACGACAGACCGGACGGCGTCCGCCTGATCCGCCTCGACCGGCCGGAGAAGAAGAACGCGCTCACCGGCGCCATGTACGATGCCATGCGCGACGCGCTCGCTGAGGCGGATTCATCTGAGAGTATCGGCGCCATCGTCTTCGCCGGGGCGCCGGGCGCGTTCAGCGCCGGCAACGACCTCGCCGATTTCGTCGCCGGCGCGCGAAAACCCTTCACCGAGGCGCCGGCCCTTCACTTCATCCGCCAGCTCGCCCGGACGACGACACCGATGGTGGCGGCGGTGGACGGGATCGCGGTGGGGATCGGCACGACGCTGACGCTGCATTGCGACCTTGTCTATGCGAGCCCGGCCGCGCGGTTCCGGATGCCGTTCGTGGAACTCGGCCTCGTGCCGGAAGCGGCCTCGTCCTACCTGCTGCCGCGCCGGGTCGGGATCCTGAAGGCCACCGAACTCCTCCTTCTGTCGCAACCGTTCGATGCGGAGGAAGTTCTGCGCCTCGGCCTCGTCAACGCCATCGCGCCGAGCGACCTCCTGCTCGATCACGCCTTGGCCCAGGCGGCGCGCCTCGCCGCGCTTCCGCCCGGTGCCGTCGCCGCGACGCGCAGGCTCATTCGCGGCAATCAAGCCGAGGTCGAGGCGGCGCTCGAAGCGGAGGCCGTGGCCTTCGAAGCACGGCTGCGGGCGCCCGAGGCACAGGAGGCGTTCGCGCGCTTTCTCGGCAAGTCGAAAGCCTCATGAGCGGGCGCGCCGCCGTCCCGGATCTGAGCCGGACGATCTGCCTCGTCGCGGGCGCCTCACGGGGAGTCGGCCGGGGCATCGCCCGCGGGCTGGGAGAGGCCGGGGCCACGGTGATCGTCACGGCCCGGTCGAGCGAGACGGGGCCGCGCACCGAGGGCCGGCCAGAGACCATCGAGGACACCGCCCGCGAGGTCGATGCCGCCGGGGGCGAGGGCCACCACTACCTTTGCGACCACACCAGCGAGCGGGCGGTGGACGGCCTCGTCCATTGGGCGCTGCGTCGCTTCGGCCGGATCGACGTGGCGGTCTCGAGCGTCTGGGGCGGCAACGAAGGCTTCGACGGGGAGAGCTACGCCGACGGGATCGAATGGGGCACGCCGTTCTGGCGTCGCTCCGCCGAGTCGTTCTCGCAGGTCTTCGAGACCGGCCCCTATCCGGCGCTGCTCCTCGCCAGAGCCGTCGCGCCGGCGATGGTCTCGGCCAAACGCGGCCTCATCGCCTTCGTCTCGTTCGACACCGAGACCGGCTACCTCGGCGACGTGTTCTACGATCTCGCCAAGGCCAGCACCAACCGGCTCGCCTTCGCCTGTGCCCGGGAACTCGCCCCACACGGGGTCACCGCGCTCGGCCTATCGCCCGGCTTCGTCCTCACGGAGCGGGCGCGGGACAACGGCCATGCCGACCGGGCGACGGAGAGCCCGCTCTATGCGGGACGGGCGCTGGCGGCCCTCGCCGCCGATCCCGATGTCCAGGCCCGTGCCGGGCGCATCCTGCACGCGGGCGATCTCGCCGCCGAATACGGCTTCACCGACGCCGACGGCACGACGCCGCCGCGTTTTCAACTCGGATCGTGAGAAGACGGCCATGACGGATTCGAAGTCCCTGAAGGGCAAGACCCTCTTCATCACCGGCGCCTCGCGCGGCATCGGCCTCGCCATCGGTCTCCGCGCCGCCCGCGACGGCGCCAACGTCGCCATCGCCGCCAAGACCGACACGCCGCACCCGAAGCTCGACGGCACGATCCACACGGCGGCGGCCGCCATCGAGGCGGCGGGCGGGCGCGCCCTGCCGCTCATCGTCGACGTGCGCGACGAGGAGGGCGTCGCCTCGGCCATCGCGCGGACCGCGGAGACCTTCGGCGGCATCGACATCGTGGTGAACAATGCGAGTGCGATCTCGCTCACCCGCACGCCGCAGACGGAGATGAAGCGCTTCGACCTGATGCACCAGATCAACACGCGCGGAACCTACATGGTCTCGAAACATGCGATCCCCTATCTGGAAAAGGCGCCAAACCCGCATATCCTGATGCTGTCGCCGCCCCTCGACATGGCGGAGAAGTGGTTCGCGCCGCATCTCGCCTACACCATGGCCAAGTTCGGCATGTCCCTCTGCGTCCTCGGGCTTGCCGGCGAGCTGCGCAGGCAGGGCATCGCGGTGAACGCCCTGTGGCCGCGCACCACCATCGCCACGGCGGCGGTGCGCAACCTCCTCGGCGGCGAAGCGCTGATCCAGGCGAGCCGGACGCCGGAGATCGTCGCCGATGCGGCCCATGCCCTGTTCCTGAAACCGTCGCGCGAGGTCACCGGCCGCTTCCTCATCGACGACAGCTTCCTCGCCGAGCAAGGTGTCACGGACTTCACACAATACCGCGTCACACCCGGCATACCCCTTGCGCCGGACTTCTTCGTGCCGGATGCGAACACACCGCCTTCCGGGGCCCTCGCCTGAGACGTAAAGCGTGATTTTCATCCATCAGCCGATCGCCGGCCCCGGGCACATCCTGCTCGACCGCCGTCCCCTCGAACTGCAGGACCCCATTCCCGACGAGACCGTCTGGCTCGACATGATCCGCCCGACGCGGGAGGAAGACCTCAAGGTCGAGGCCTTCATGGGCATCTCGGTGCCGACCCGCGAGGAGATGAAGGACATCGAGCCCTCCGAGCTCCTCTACGTGGAGGACGGTGCGCGCTACATGACCGGCCGGGTGCTGAGCAAAGTCAGCGACGCGGATGAGCCGGGGCTGGCCGGCATCACCTTCATCCTGCGCGGCAACCGCCTCGTGACGGTGCGCTACGAGGAGCCCCAGGCCTTCCGCATGTACACCCAGCGGGCCGGACGCTCGACGGGCAACGGACCCTCGGCCGCTCCGTCGGGCGAGACGATTCTCGCCGGGCTGATCGAGACCGTGATCGACCGGGCGGCGGACGTGCTCCAGCTCCAGGGAGAGCGGATCGACCGGCTCTCGGGCAAGATTTTCGAGGAGAAGGCGGACCCTTCGGCCCGCAACACCGCCCTGCAGGATACGCTGCGGGCGCTCGGACGCCTGGGCGACCTGATCTCGAAGCAGCGCGAGAGCCTGGTCTCCATGGAGCGCATCCTGCTCTCGCTCTCGGCGACCTACCGCACCACCAAGGCGCCGCGGGAACTGCGCGAGGACGTACGCTCGACCCTGCGCGATCTGCAGTCGCTCGAGGAGCACGCGACCTTCCTATCCTCGAAAATCCAGTTCCTCCTCGACGCGACACTGGGCCTCGTGAATCTCGAGCAGAACAACATCATCAAGCTGTTCTCGGTCATGGCGGTGGTGTTCATGCCGCCCACCCTCATCGCCTCGATCTACGGCATGAACTTCAAGGCGATGCCCGAGCTCGACTGGACCTTCGGCTATCCCATGGCCGTGGTGATGATGGTGGTGGCCGCCGTGCTGCCGTATGTGTTCTTTCGCTGGAAGAAATGGCTGTAGGGCAGGATGGATCTCGTGCGTCCCCGGACTTTCGGCACCGCTCATCGGGCTCGTCCTGCAATGGACGGCGGGCGAAGGTAAGCAGATGTGCGGCCGCTTCCTCATTCAGCAAGATCCGAACGTCTTCCGGTCGTTCTACGGCTATCCCGAGCAGCCGAATTTCCCGGCGCGCTACAACGTGGCGCCGACGCAGCCGGTGCCGATCGTGCTGGCGGAACGCGGCGAGCGGCATTTCCGGCTCATGCGCTGGGGCTTCCTGCCGGGCTGGCTGAAGGACCCGAAGGGCTTTCCGCTCATCATCAACGCGCGCGTCGAGACGGTGCTGGAGAAGGCGACGTTCCGGGGGGCCATCCGCCACCGCCGCTGCGTCTTCCTCGCCGACGGGTTCTACGAATGGCGCCGGGAGGGAACCGGCAAGGCCATGACGCGCACGCCCTACATGATCCGCCGGGCGGACGGGGCGCCGATGGCGCTCGCGGGTGTGTGGGAGAACTGGCTCGGGGCCGACGGGTCCGAGATCGACACCGCCGCCATCGTCACCACGGGCGCCAACGGCACCATGGCGGCGATCCACGACCGAATGCCGGCCATCCTATCGCCAGAGGCCATCGAGCCCTGGCTCGACCATCTCGGCACGGAGCCGCGCGATGCGGTCTCATTGTGCCGGCCGTGCCCCGACCAATGGCTGACCCTCGACGTGGTGAGCGCGAGGGTCAACGACGCACGCAACGAAGGCGCGGACCTCGCCGTCCCGGTCGGCCGGGCCAGACCGGAGACGGTCTTCGACATTCCGCCGGACGAGCGCCCGTTATCCAGCGACGAGGACGCTCAGGGGACGTTGTTCTGACCGAAGGGCGCGGGCGTTCAGGGTTGGGGGCGGGACGAGGCTCGCTCGTCGGCTCCGCGACGAAAGTCGTTGTAGACGTCGAGGAGAGCCCAGCCGGCGGTCAGCAGGGAGAAACCGGCGACGGCCGTGACGATGGCTGCGGAAACCAGCAGCTTGGCGGTGAAGACGTCCACGACGAATGGTCCTGATTGGGGGAGCGACTTTGCTCCTCCCAACATGGCGATGGCCATCCACGCCGGCCATGGGATTTCGAGCGCGGCTGCCATGACCTCGCGGAGCCCTGCCGCGTGCCGCAGCGCACCGCGACCCTAAGAACAGGCGGTGTCCGCGACCGTCGGGGCCGGTCCCTACCTCAGCGAGGGCCTGCGCTTGGCGACATCCTTGCGGAACACGCCCACCATTTCGAGATGGCTCGAATACTTGAACTGGTCGACGGGGACGACCCGTTCGAGGCGATAGCCGCCCTCGATCAGCGTCGCCGCATCGCGGGCGAACGAGCCGATGTCGCAGGCGACGCCGATGACCAGGGGCACTTTCGATTCCGCGATGCGCTTGGCCTGGGCCTGGGCTCCGGCGCGCGGCGGATCGAACACCACGGCGTCGAAGGTCTCGAGTTCGATGGGCAGGAGCGGCCGGCGGAAGAGGTCGCGGGTCTCGCTCGTGATCCGGCGCAGGCCGCGCGTGGCACGAAACGCCCGGTCGAGGCTGGCGATCGCCGCCGCCTCGCCCTCTACCGCATGGACATCCCGCGTGCGGGCCATGGCGAGGGTGAACGGGCCGGCTCCGGAAAACAGGTCGACCACGCGCTTCACGCGCTTGTCGAGGGCGGAGACCACGAGTTCGGCAAGCATCGCCTCGCCCGCTTCCGTCGCCTGCAGGAAGCCCCCCGGCGGCGGCACGAGGCGGGTCTCGCCGGTGGTGATCGCGGGCGCGCGGCGCTCCACCACGATGTCGCCGTGCAGGGACAGGCGCGCGAGGTCGAGCTCGCCCGCCAGCCGCACCAGCGTGGCGCGCAGGCCTTCGCTCACCGGGCCGTGCCCGCGCAGGTCCACGTCGAGTCCGGCTTCGGTGGCGGTGAAGGCGACGTCGAGGGGCTTGCGGCCGTGGCCGAGGGGCGCGCTCAGCGCCCGCGCGACGGCCGGCGCCCGGTGGAGCTGCTCGACGGTGATGGGGCAATGGTCGATGGCCACGAGGGCGTGACTGCGCGCCTCCATCAACCCGGCGACGCCCTTGCCGTCGATCTCGCGCACGTGGAGCGTCAGCCGGCGGCGGCCCGATCCATGGGCATCGCGCGCGGGCTCGCATGGCACGTCGATTCCGGCCTGGGCCAAGCCCTGCGCGAGGTTGCCCCGCTTCCAGGCGGCGTAGGGCTCTGGCGCGAGATGCTGGACCGCGCAGCCTCCGCAGGTTCCGAAATAGCCGCAGAACGGGTCGATCCGGTCCGGGGAGGGCGTTTCCACCGCGACGAGGGACACGCGCGCGCCGTCCTTGCGGATCGAGACGCGCTCGCCGGGCAGGGCATAGGGAACGACGGTGCCGTCCGTCGCCATGCCGTCGCCGCGCTGCCCGAGGCGCGCGATCTCGACGGTACGAAGGGTCTGTTGTTCGGTCATGGTCGTGTCCGTCATGGGCGCACCGTCGAGCGTGCCCCGATGAGGAACTCGCGATTGCCGTCGCCACCGGCGACAGGGGAGGGGATGAGGCCGAGGACCGACAGGCCGAGATCGGCGACGAGGTTCGTCACCTCCTCGCAGACCGCCTGGTGGACGGCCTCGTCGCGCACGATGCCGCCGCGCCCGACCCGGTCGCGCCCCGCCTCGAATTGAGGCTTGATCAATGCCGCCAGGGCCGCACCGGGGGCCATGAGCGGCACGATTGCGGGCAGGACAAGGCGAAGGGCAATGAAGCTGACATCGACCGCCACCAGGGACGGCGCTCGCGGGATCGCCGCGGTGTCGAGGCCACGCACGTCCCGGCCCTCGAGGCTGGTCACGCGGGGATCGCCGCGCAGGGAGGCATGCAGCTGGTCGCGGCCGACATCGACGGCATAGACATGCCCGGCACCGGCTTTCAGCAGCACGTCGGTGAAGCCGCCGGTGGACGCGCCCACATCGAGGCAGACGAGCCCGGCCGGATCGAATCCGAACGCCGCCAGCGCGGCCTGCAGCTTAAGCCCGCCGCGCGAGACGAAGGGGTGCGGCGCGCTTGCCACGATCCGCGCCCTGGGGTCGAGCCTGTCGGAGGCGCGGGTCACGGGGCGGTCGTCGGCGGTGACGAGGCCCGCCTCGATCGCAGCCTGGGCCCTCGCCCGACTCTCGAAATGGCCACCCTCGACCAGGAGCCGATCGGCCCTCACCCGGTCCACCGTCATCGAACCCTTACGATCCCGTGTGATCTCTCGCCTAAGATCCGATTCCCCGGATCGAGGCCAGACCAACCGGGCCACCCCGTCTCAGCTACGGGAATTCTCGGGTTTGTCCATCCGGGCAACGACATGGCCCGCTTGCGTGCCCGTCGAAGCCCATGGATGATCCACACCCGGTCCTCGGGCGTTGGCGCCCGTCATACCGGATCACAGAACAGGACGATCGATGGGTACCCCGAGGGAAGTCGAGCTGAAGCTGGATTGCGGCGCCGCGGAACTGGCGGAGCTGGCGCGCCACCCGCTGCTTGCCGTCGAGCAGCCGACGGAGGCCGAGTTCCTGTCCGCCACCTATTACGACACGGCCGACCGGGCGCTTCACCGCAAGGGGATGTCCCTGCGGGTTCGCCGGCATGGGGAGCGTCACGTCCAGACGGTGAAGGCCGCATCTTCGGCGGCCGGCTTGTTCGACCGCTCGGAATGGGAATGGGCCGTGGACGGCCCTACACCGGACCTGTCGCTCCTCGAGGAGACGCCGGTCCCGGAGGTACTCGCCAGCGCGTCCTCGCCCGACCTCGCCGCCGTCGTGACCACCATTATCGAGCGTACCACCCGGGCCGTTGCCCACGGACACTCGCGCATCTCGGCGACCCTCGACCAGGGGCGGGTGGAGACGCCGGTCGGCGACGCGCCCATCTGGGAACTCGAACTCGAACTGATCGAGGGCGATCCGGCGGACCTGTTCTCCCTGGCGCAGAGCCTCGCGGAGACCGTGCCCCTGCGTCTCGGCGTCTTGTCGAAGAGCGAGCGCGGCTTCAGGATCCTCGGCGAGAGCCTGCGGCGTCCGAGCAAGGCCGGAGCGGTCAAGCTCGACCGGGACGCTTCGGCGGCCACGGCATTCCGCACCATCGCCGTCGCCTGCCTGACCCATCTGCGGCTCAACGAGGATGTGTTCCTCAAGACGCGCGACCCGGAAGGGCTGCACCAGATCCGCGTGGCCCTGCGGCGGCTGCGCTCGGCCTTCACCCTGTTCAAGCCGATTCTCGTGAGCGATCCCGCCGCCACGACCCTGCGCGAGGAGATCAAGCGCATCACCGAGCCGTTCGGGCACGCCCGCAACCTCGATGTCTTCCTCAGCGAAACCCTGGCCGACGAGATGGCCCGGAGACCGGAGGAGGTGGGGCTCGACGATCTGCGAATCCGCCTCGAAGCCGAGCGGGATCGCGCCTACGGGACCGTCTTCACGATCCTGGAATCGCAAGCCTGGCGCAGCCTGATCCTCGATCTGTCCGCCTGGATCGAGACCGGGCCGTGGCGCGGCAATGCGAATCGGGAGGCGGTCTCCGCCCGCGACCATGCCGAAGCCATGCTCGATAAGGCTCGCCGGCGCATCCGCAAGCGCGGCCGCCATCTCCAGCGCCTCGATGCGGAGGCGCGCCACGAGGTGCGAATCGAAGCCAAGAAGCTGCGCTACGGCGCGGAATTCTTCGCCTCGCTCTATGCGGAGAAGAAGGCGCAGAAGCACCACAAGGCGTTCGTCTCGGCCCTCTCGGACCTGCAGGACCATCTCGGCGCGCTCAACGACCTCGCCACCGCCCACTCCGTGCTCGCGAGCCTGGCTACCACCGGGACGGGCGAGGCCGCCGATGGCGACGGGCGGGCGCTGTTCGCCGCCGGCCTCACCGCCGCCGACGGAGAAGCCCGCACCAACGATCTGCTCAAGGCGGCGGAGAAGGCACACGAGGAACTGCTCGACGTGAAACCGTTCTGGCGCTGAATCGCGGTCTCAGACCAGACGGTGGTGAGTGAACCTCATCACCGTCTGCCTACGCGGCGGCGGGCGTCCACCGATCGCGCCGAGGAGGACCATCGGTCGGGATCGGCGTCGCTCGGTCTCAATCGCCGCGCACACTCAAGGCATAGAGCGTGATCGCGGCGGCGTTCGACACGTTGATGCTGCGAATCTCGCCGCTGAACGGAATACGGGCGAGGACGTCGCAATTGTCCCGCGTGCGCTGGCGCAGTCCCTTGCCCTCGGCACCGAGCACGATCACTGCAGGCCGCTTCGGCCCGACGGAATCGAGGGTGGCCCCTCCCTCCGAATCGAGACCGATGCGGGTGAAGCCGCGCTTGCCCAGATCGATGAGCGCATCGGACAGGTTGCGCACGATCACGAGGGGCACGTGTTCGAGCCCGCCCGAGGCGGATTTGGCCAGTACGCCCGTGGCGGTGGGCGAATGCCGCGCCGTGGTGATGATGCCCGCGACGCCGAACGCGGCGGCGGTGCGGACGATGGCGCCGACATTGTGCGGGTCGGTGATCTGGTCCAGCGCCAGCAGGAGCGCATCGTCCGGAAGGTCGTCGAGATCCGGGCCGGGGAGGGGATCGGCTTCGAGATAGAGGCCCTGATGCACGGCGTCCGCCCCGAGCAGGGCGTTGATCGCGTTGGGGCGCACCAGTTCGGCGTCGATCCGGAGTTGGCCGAGCTCCTCGGTCAGGCGCGCGAGGGCGTTCTCGGTGGCGAGCAACCGATGCAGGCCGCGCCCCTCGTTCGCAAGCGCCTGCGACACCGGGTGCCACCCATAGAGCACGACGTGATCGCCGCTTGACCCGCGCGGCCCGGAGGAGGGCGGACCATGACGAAACCGGTCGCGTTGGCCACCGGGGCGGCCGGTGCGGGGTCCGCCCGGCCCGTCGCGTCGCGTATTCATGGTGTAATCCACTGTCTGACGGCACGATCGAAACGCCGCGCCGATGCTGAGCAGCGACAAAGCGACCGCCATGCCGTTCGTCAAGCGTGAAACACCGCGAAACACCGGTTGCCCTGCCGGGAGAAGCCGCCTATAGAACCCTCGCTCTCGAGCAAGCGCCCTTCGTCTATCGGTTAGGACGTCAGCCTTTCACGCTGAAAAGGCGGGTTCGACTCCCGCAGGGCGCGCCATTAGGCTTCTCAGCCATTGCCTAGGCTGAAATAGCGCGTAAATCAGTGCCTTAGCAGAATCCGGTGGTGCAAACCACTCATGGCATTTATGTCATAGCCCCTCCGCGACAAGGCTGGGCTCGTACTACTTCCGCCGCGTGATTCCAGGGGGACCTAAGGTCCTTCGTGCCACCCCGTGGTCGGGGAAGGCAGACTGGAAGTTGAGCCTTAGGACTCCCCCCTGGCCATTGCGAAGCAAGTAGGCTCGCGCGTCCCAAGGGACTGTATGGCGCACTTCGCGGCTGTGGAGCGGCTCAAGCGCGGTGAGAGGCCTACCCTCCAGTTGGGCAGTCGGTCATGCCTAAGGATGCGGAGATCGAGGCGGGCGAATTGGCGCGGCTCCTCACCGAGGACGATGCGGTTGCGGCCGGCCGCTGCTCTCCGGCAGGGCCACCGCCTCGCGTTTGAACTCTGGCGTGGCACCGAAGGTGCAGCGAAGCAAACTCGCGTCTCGTCTTGGCCATCAATCACCTTCCCCGCCCGCAAGGAGCGTATCAAAGGTGTCAGCGAAACCGGGGGAGGATCGGTATGCCGATGCTAACCCTTACGAACGGCCTCAAGAACGGTCGCCGAGTTGTACGCCGCGGTATACCCTTGCGGACGACAACGTGTCGCTACTGCCGGGCGAGCGGACACGATCAACGTGGCAATGCCACTGTCGGCCCCTTACGGTAAGAGCATGAGGCTGGATCACAGTTCCGCAATCGGTCAAATATAACAATCGCAAGTGCGACCAAGACCGCAAGGATTAAAATCTGCGTCTTACTATCCATCGCTCAGCTCCTCACGAATAGCGCGGCGATAGCATGGATCACGGTCGCTCCGCCTACCGGTGCTACAAAGAGGAGCAACACGTTCGCCCCGATGATCCAGACCACCGCCCGCTCCTGGGCCTTCGTGAGCGGAGGCTTGCGAGCTGGCGGCTCCCACGATGGTTCTCTCGGCGGCTTCCAACCTTCGTCCACGAACATGAGGCGACCTCATCCGGACCGAGACCGCATGACCTCGCGGCCGGCACGGAGATGGTAGGGCTCGTTGGTGGGCCGGCGCAATCATTCGCATGACGTGAGGGGACAGGGGCCATCAGGTTCGGCCCGAGGGAAACCCGGCGGCGGGCATGGGGGGGGACATGCTGATCCGCCGGTACGAGCAAGGCCTTGCCAAAAGGTATCCGCCGACATCGGCGATGATGTTCAGGGTGAAGTGCCGGTCGACGGCGGCTCATCGATTCGACGTCCAGCCCTATCGACGTCAGGCGCCGAAGCCGACCTGCATGGCGGCGGGTTCGAGACTGTCGGCGGCGATCTGGCCCAGAGGCGCCTTCGGGCGCACCTCCATCCCGAGGAATCCGACCAGGGACGAGCGTGCGCGGCTCACACGGCTCTTCATCGTGCCGACCTGACAGCCGATGAGTTCCGCGGCGGCCTCGTAGGTCATCCCCTGCGCCGCGACGAGAATCAGGGCCTCCCGCTGAGACGGCGGCAGCTTGCCGAGATGCTGCCAGACCCGCTTGAGGTCGCTGCTTGCCTCCTGGGATGCCGGCGCGGCCACCTGCGCCGCCATGGCGCCATCCGCGTCCTCGACCTCCCGTTTCCGCTTGCGACACTCCGTATAGAAGTGGTTTCGCAGGATGGTGCAGAGCCAGGCCATCAGATTGCTGCCAGGCTCGAACCGATGCCGGTTCTGCCAGGCTCTCAGAAGCGTCTCCTGTACGAGATCGTCCGCCATCGCCGGGTTGATGGCGAGCGACAGGGCGAAGGCCCTCAAACCCGGCAGAGCCGTGAGCAGATCGGCGCTGAAGGCGGCATACGCAGCGTCGCCGCGCCCGGCGGATGCGTGCGTGAGCCGGGCAATCAGATCCAACAAAGCCGGCGGCTGATCTTCCGCGACGATGCAAGCGTAAACCGCCCTCAGTTCGGCCCCCAGATGCACGCGCACCGCCTCCGGTATCCCTCCCTTGGCGGGGCGCTCCAACGTCTGACCGTCAGCCTCGGCCGCTTGCGGTGATTGCGCCATTCCCGGTTTGCGAACGTCCATCCATCCCCCCTCGGCAGTCGGCACGCCGTGCGCGCCGGGCTCATTGGGCAATGCCAACGGGAGCTTTTGGCAAAAGAAAGCTGAACGCAGGCTAAAGGAATTCTAAACTGAGGGTGAAATCGTATCGCCCGATGTCGAGGGAGACCCTACCGAGGCTGACTGCCAAGCTTTGCTGTATTCATCCCGGATGCAGGGTGACCAGACACGCTCACTGGGGATCCAGGCGGCCGGGTCCCGCTCTTCCCTCACACGACGCTCGAAATGGCACCGGGCGGGTGTGCCAGCAGGGTCGCCAGAAGGCCGAGGCCGTATCGCAGGGCTTCGCTGTCGGGCGCGGCGCCGAGGGAGACGCGGATCGCGTCGGGGGCCGGACCGACGGCGAAGGCATCGCTCTGGATCACCGACACTCCGAGCTGGCGCGCATGCGCCCCGAACTCGCCGCGCCGCCACGGCGCCGGGAGCGGGAGCCAGAGATGGTGCCCGCAGGGATGAGCGTGGACTTCGAGGCCGACGAGCGCCTCCCGCGCCACGACCTGACGGCGGCCATTCTCGCGCCTGATGGCCCCGACGATCGCGTCGAGGTCTCCGTGGGTGATCCAGTGAGAGGCGAGGGCGGCGGCCAGCGGTGAGGCCATCATGCTGATGGCGCGCAGCTCGGCCGCGACACGGACCGCTTCGTTCGTGCCCGGCACGACGACATAGGCGATGCGCAAGCCCGGAGTGACGCATTTGGACAGGGTCGCCACATGCCAGGTGATGTCGCCGGCCAAAGCCGCGAACGGGGCCGGAGCGTCCGGCGGCAGGGCGCCGTAGGCATCGTCCTCGATGATCGCGACCCCGTGGGAGCGGGCGATCTCGGCGATCCGCTCGCGACGGGCCAGCGGGAGCGTCGCCGTTGTCGGGTTGTCGAGGGTCGGGACCAGATAGAGGGCGCGCGGCCTCTCGGCCCGGCAGCGTTCGAGGAAGGAATCGGGGTCGATGCCGTCGCCGTCGGTCGCGACGGGAAGCAACCGGGCTCCGCGCCGCTCGGCCGCCATACGCAGGCCCGGATAGGTCAGGGCGGGAACGCAGAGCGCGTCGCCGGGCCTGAGCAGCACGGCGAGAATGGCCGAGAGGGCGGCCTGCGCCCCGCCGGCTACGATGACCCGCTGGACCGGCACGGGACCCAGCCGGCGAGCGAGCCAAGTCGCCGCAGCCGCGCGATCCGCCAGATTGCCGGCGCTGTCCTGATACTGCATGCGGTCGAGGAAGCCCGGCGAGGCGGAAAGCCGCGCCAGCCCCGCCTCCATGCGCTCGGCGAGCCGCGCCTCCGCCGGCTGGGGCGGCATGTTCATGCTGAAATCGACGCTCGCCGATGGGTCCGGCGCCCTGACCTTCGCCAGCGGCGACGCGGCGGTGCGAACGAAGCTGCCTCGCCCGGCCGAGGCATCGATCAGCCCGGCCCTCCGCGCTTCGTTGAACGCCCGCGTGACGGTGGTGAGATCGACGTCGAGATGCTTGGCCAAGCTGCGCTGCGGCGGCAGCCGCATGCCGGGGGCGAGCCGCCCGGAGCGAATGTCGTCCGCCAGGACCCGGACGATGGCCAGATATTTCGGCCCGGCCTCGTCCAGGATTGTAGGGCTCCACGATTCCATCATTGACCCTACATCACGCCAAGTTGTATGCATACAAGGAACAGAGCCACAGGCTTCCCCGTCTTAAAAATCGACAGCAGCAACTCGCGCTGCGAGGCAATGTATGGATTTTAATACCATACAATCTTAAGCCCGCAAACCTGAGCCGCTGCCGATCGAGTGCGGGACGTGAGCCAACATCGAGGAACCTCGACCATGGACGGAACGACGGATCGATCCCTGTTGTCGGTGGGCCTGCGCTGCCGATGCCCGCGCTGCGGCGAGGGGCGGCTGTTCGATGGCTTCATCACCTTGAAGCCGGCATGCGAGGCCTGCGGCCTCGATTACGGCTTCGCCGATCCGGCGGACGGCCCCGCCTTCTTCATCATGATGTCGATGGCATTTCCCGTCACCGCCTTCGGGATCTGGCTGGAACTGACCTACGATCCGCCACTCTGGATCCATGCGGTGCTCACGCTCCCGCTGCTTCTCCTGGCCTGCGTGCCGATCATCCGCCCGCTCAAGGGGCTCTTCATCGCGAGCCAGTACATCAACAAGGCCGAGGAAGGCCGCTTCGCGGTCCGGGCCGTGCCGAAGGCCGGGCCGGAAGCCGGGCGTTGAGCGCAGCGACGCAATGGGGCAGGGTTCGTCGACGAGACTGAGCTGCCGAGTCGTTTTCCTGCCCGTTCCCAACGACCATTCAGGTTGATCGACATGCTGTCGGACGTTGACGCCCTCGTGCTCGCGAGAATCCAGTTCGGTTTCACGGTGGCATTCCACATCGTGTTCCCGGCGTTTTCCATCGGGCTCGCCAGCTTTCTCGCCGTGCTGGAGGGACTCTGGCTGGCGACGGGCCGTCAGGTCTTCCTCGATCTGTTCAAATACTGGATCAAGATTTTCGCCATCGCCTTCGCCATGGGCGTCGTGTCCGGGCTGGTCATGTCCTACCAGTTCGGCACGAATTGGTCGGTCTTCTCCGACAAGACCGGGCCGGTGCTCGGCCCGCTGATGGCCTACGAGGTGCTCTCGGCCTTCTTCCTCGAAGCCGGCTTCCTCGGCGTGATGCTGTTCGGCATGTCCAGGGTCGGGCCGAAGCTACATTTCTTCGCCACCCTCATGGTGGCGATCGGCACCTTCTTCTCGGCCTTCTGGATCCTGTCGGTGAATTCCTGGATGCAGACTCCGCAGGGCTACGGCATCAATGAAGCCGGCCAGTTCATCCCGGAGGATTGGTGGGCGATCGTCTTCAATCCCTCCTTCCCATACCGTCTCGTCCACATGGTGCTGGCCGCCTACCTCACGACATCCCTCGTGGTCGGGGCGGTGGGCGCCTGGCACCTGCTGCGCGACCGCTACAATCTCGGGGCGCGGACGATGTTCTCGATGGCCATGTGGATGGCCGCCATCGTCGCGCCGCTGCAGATCCTGGCCGGCGACGCTCATGGGCTGAACACCCTCGAGCACCAGCCCGCCAAGGTCATGGCGATGGAGGGGCATTACGAGAGCCATCCGGACGGGGCGCCGCTGATCCTGTTCGGCCTGCCGAACCAGGCGGAAGGCCGGGTCGATTACCAGATCTCCATCCCGAAACTGTCCTCTCTGATCCTCAAACACGGGTGGAACGAGCCACTGAAGGGGCTCGATACGGTGGACCGGAAGAACTGGCCGCCGGTTCCGGTGGTGTTCTGGTCCTTCCGCGTGATGATCGGCCTTGGCATGCTGATGCTGCTGCTCGGCGTCTCCAGCCTGTATGCGCGCTACAGGAAGGCGCTCTACGAATGGACGCTCCTGCACCGCTTCGCCATCGCCATGGGGCCGGCCGGCTTCGTCGCCGTGGTGGCGGGCTGGATCACCACGGAGGTGGGGCGGCAGCCCTTCACGGTCTACGGCCTGCTGCGCACGGCGGAATCGGCGTCTCCCCTCTCGGCGCCGGCCGTGGGCTCCTCTCTCGTGGCCTTCGTGCTGATCTATTTCGCGGTGTTCGGCATGGGCATCCTCTACATCCTGCGTCTGATGGCGAAATCCCCGCATCTCGGCGAGCACGGGATCGAGCCCGGTGTTCCGATCCGCACCGCGGGCATCACGCCCGCACCCTCGGTCGATCCCGGCCGCTCCCTCCATCCGGCCGAGTGAGGATTCCGCCATGCTCGCGAGCATCGACCTGACCGTCGTCTGGGCCTTCATCATCGCCTTCGCGGTCTTCGCCTATATCGTGATGGACGGCTTCGATCTCGGTCTCGGAATCCTGTTCCCGGCGTTCCGACCGGGGCAGGAGCGGGACACCGCCATGAACTCGGTGGCCCCGGTCTGGGACGGCAACGAGACCTGGCTGGTCCTGGGCGGAGGAGGCCTGTTCGCCGCCTTTCCACTCGCCTACGCGGTGATCATGCCGGCCCTCTATGCGCCGATCATCGCCATGCTGCTGGGCCTGATCTTCCGGGGCGTCGCGTTCGAGTTCCGGTGGCGCGACCCCGGCCACCGGGCCCTGTGGGACATCGCCTTCACCGGCGGATCGGTGGTGGCCACCTTCGCGCAGGGCGTCGCCCTCGGTGCGCTGCTGCAGGGCATCGAGGTCCAAGGCCGTGCCTATGCCGGCGGCTGGTGGGACTGGCTGTCTCCCTTCAGCGTGCTCGTCGGAATCGGCCTGGTCTGCGGCTATGCGCTCCTGGGGGCGACCTGGCTCGTCATGCGCACGGAAGGATCGCTGCAGGAACGCGCCCGCTCGCTGTCCCTGTGGCTCGGCGCGGCGACGATCGCGGCCGTGGCGGCGGTGAGCGCGGCGACGCCGTTCCTGAAGGGACAATACTGGGAGCGCTGGTTCTCGATGCCGAACGTGCTGCTCACGGCGCAGGTGCCGATCCTGGTCGCCGTCGCCTCGTTCCTGTTCTTCCGCCTGCTGCGGAAGGGGGCCGAGACCGCGCCGTTTCTCCTGGCCCTCGGTCTGTTCCTGCTCTCCTTCGCCGGGCTCGGCATCAGCATCTTCCCGGATATCGTGCCCGGCCGCATCACTATCTGGGAAGCCGCCTCGCCGCATGCGAGCCAGGTCTTCCTCCTGGCCGGCGCGTCCGTGCTGATCCCCATCATCCTGGCCTATACCGCCTATTCGTACTGGGTCTTTCGCGGAAAGGTCGATGAGGCGGGGTACCATTGATGGAGCCCGCCGCGTTTCGCCGAAACCCATCGCCGTTGTGGCGGCGTCTGCTCTGGTTCGCGGCGATCTGGGCGGCCAGCATCGTCGCCCTCGGGATCGTCTCATTCGGTCTTCGCGCCTGGCTGAAGGCCGGTTAGTACCGGGCGGCCGAGAGCGTCCCGCCGGGAGTCTCTTTCGTCCCGTCCTACGGAACGGTCTCCCGAACGACGGGTCCTGCGAAGACCTTCGACGCAGTCCGAAGAGCCCCGCAGGTCGAAGCGGTCACGACGAACGGTTCGCGTGCGTCATGAAGAACCGCACCATCTCCCGGCTGGCATCGGGGCCGCGCGGATCGGTGTAGGTTCCGTCGCTGCTTCCGCCGGACCAGGCATGTCCGGCGCCGTGAAGCGCCCAATGTTCGAGCATGGCGCGCCCGGACGCATCCGTCCGGACCGTACGGGTGAAGCCCATCCCACCCTCGGTCGTCCCTTGGGTCGCCGTGCGCGCGAGCGAAACGCCCGGCATCGCGAGGGCGATGACCTGTTCGCCGTTGACCGGCTTCACCGTCTTGTCGGCATCCCCGTGGAAGACGATGGTCGGCACGCCCGGACCGTTCTGCGACGCCTTGAAAGTACCGCCCCCATTCATGGCGGCGAAGGCGGAGGGCATGTCGCTGGCCGCCCCGCACGGCAGCCCGGAATGGACGCCGACCGCCGCGAAGACATCCGGATAAGTCGCCGCCATGATCGCCGCCGCCGCCCCGCCGGCCGACAGGCCCGCCGCATAGACCCGGCTCGAATCGGCGGAGAACTCCTTCACCACCTCCAGGGCGATGCCGGCGATCAGCGAAGGTTCGCCGCGACCTCGCTGCTGGTCACCGGCGTTGAACCAGTTCCAGCACTTCTGCATGTTGGCCGATTGCGGCTGGCCGGGATAGGCCACGAGGAACGTCTGCTCCTCGGCGAGTGCGTTCATGCGGGTTCCGGCGGCGAAATCGTCCGGGTTCTGGGTGCAGCCATGCAGCATGACGACGACGGGAAGGGCCTGGCCCCGGTAGCCGCTGGGGACATAGACCTTGTAGGCCCGGCTGCCCGCCTCGTTGCCGAAGCTCCGCTCCTCGAACCGCGCCCCTTCCGGCACGGCGACGGTGGCGCCCCTCGCCGATCCGATGCCCTGTCCGAGGTCGGGCATCGCGCCCATCTTGGGGAAACGTTCGCGCAGGGTCTGGATCGTCTCCGCGAGTCCCGGCCGTGCGAAGGCGGTTTTCGCCGTGCTCGCCGCCCCATCGGCGGACGTGCGGTCGGTGGCGGGCGCGGTCCAGGCCCCGCCGGACATCGTGGGCGCCACCATGTCGATGGTCCCGGCAGCAGCGTGGGGGCCGGTCGGTGTCGACGGAACAGGCCGTCCCTGGAGCAGGGCCATCGCCTCGCTCAACTGGCCCGCGCGGGTGAGACGGGTCACCTCACCCATGTCGATGGTCGAGAAAGCGGTCATGGTCACGATCCTGGATGGGGTGGCGGCACGGAACGTCGTTCCGCACGGGTCATGGCGAATGGTCAGGCGATGCGGTCGGCCAAGGCCGCCTTGACTTCGGGACTGGCCTGGAAGGCCCCGAGAACCTGCACCGAGGCGATGGCCTGTCGGGCCAGCTCCGGCGTCACATCGAACGCGATGCTGGCAAGGCCGAGCACCTGAATGTGCAGCGGCGTCCCCGCATCCCTGGCGGCTTCGAGATCGCGGACGCTGTAGTGGGACAGCCCGAGACTGAGCTGCTTGCGGGCGACCGATTGCTTCACCGCGTCGCCCTGACGGTCGAGCTGATTGCGCACGGCCGTGCGGATGAAGTCGGCACGGTTGGCATAGAACCCGTCCCGAACCAGGAGGTCGATCTGGCCGAGATCGACGAAGCCGAGATTGAGGGTCAGCTTCTCGCTGTCGGGCGCTTTGGGACGAAGCTCACGAACCGTATCCGACATCGAAAACCATCCCCATACCATCTCGTTGGATGGTCTGTAGATGGTGTGCCGCAGTACGAGCGCAAGTGCCGGCGTGGAATCGGGGTACGCGAATGAGGGAATTGGGGCGAGCGCCACGCGGTGGGCTCGTCACTCACAATGAGGTGGCCCTTCGGATCGCGGGCACCGGGCGTGTTGCGTTGCATTCCAAAGGCGCGCGGTGCTTCGTGCGCCCCTGCGGGTGACGGCGGGCATCGTCGCCCGCAATCTGGAACGACGCATGCGTCCTCGCTCGCGCAGCCCTCATCACGGCCGCCGCCACCGGCCCGGATCACCCATGATGCTCACGTTCTGGCTCGACCAGCCGATCTGGCTGATCTTCGGGACCCTTGCGCTTCTCGTCTCGGCCTGGTGCCTGATCCTGATGCTGCTCACCAACACGAAGCGGACGCGTCCCGTCGTCGTGGCGGTGGCGACCGGGATCGCCCGCGCCTTCGTGGGTGTCCTGTCGGTACTGCTGTCGCTCCTGATGGGATTCGTCGCCAACGATGCGTGGGAGCGCCAGAGGCAAGCCTCCCGCGTCGTCCAGACGGAGAGCGCTCAGACGCGGGCCGTGTTTAACCTGAGCCGGTCCGTGTCGAAGGATCTACCGGATATCCGCATGATGTTGGCGGAGTACATCGAGGCCATCGTGGTCGAGGAATGGCCGGCGATGGCCAATGGCGGAAAGGCATCATCGAAGGCGGATCAGGCCTTCGGCCGGCTGCTCCAGGCCGTGGTGGCGCCGAATTTCGACATCGTCGTGGGCCGAGCCAATCACTCCGCTCTCCTGGCCGCCACCCTCGCCCTGCAGACCGCCCGGAGCGAACGGCTCGCCCTCAGCGAAGTGGAGGGGGACGACAGCAAGTGGGCGACCCTGCTCGCGCTCCTGGCCCTGACCCTGCTGGTCATCGCCGCGATCCACACCGAACGACCCGCGTCGCAGGCAATGACATTGACCGTCTTCGGTCTGGCGATGGTGATCACGCTGGGCGTCGTGGCGATGCACGAACGCCCCTTCGACGGACCACTGGCGATCCGTCCGTCATTGCTGGAACAGGTCCGCACGGTCATCGACCCGGGCAGCTGAGAACCTCGCTCCCCACGATGAGTGCGGACCTACCGCAGGGTCGGGGACTCGCCGGCATGAAGGGCGCGTCCCTCATCGGGACCGCTGACGGCGTTCAGGCGCTCGAGATGCTCGAAGACATGCGCGAAAGCTTGCGTGACGGCTTGCTCGAACGATCCGTCACCCTTGCCCTGTGCGGTTTTCAAGGCGGCCAGGAGAGCCTGATGTTTCTCGGTGTCGCTCGACATGGCGGTCTCCTCGGCCGGGCGGAATGCCGGCTCGTGAGGGCAAGCGCGGGGAGCGGGGTCCGGGTTC
>NZ_NKUG01000190.1 GCF_014845095.1 Methylobacterium bullatum
ACCCCCCTGCTGTTCTCGCGTCCGCACACCCACGTCCCCGCCGCCGCCGCCGAACCTTTCATCCACGAGGTTCTACTGATCCCTTTCCCTGCCCGCGACGAGCCTGTCGGTACCCTGTGGGTCAGTGCCCATGACGGGGAGCGTGCTTTCGATGGTGAGGATCTCAGGCTGCTCACGCGCCTGACGCGCTTTGCCTCCGCCGCCTACGTCATGACCGGGGCCCTCGATGAGGCGCAGGCTGCGAGGGAAGATCTGGAGCGGCGCGTCACCGACCGCACGAAGGCGTTGCGGGAAAGCGAGGAGCACCATGCGTTCCTGCTCCGCTTGAGCGACATTCTCCGACCGCTCAAGGCACCGGCCGAGATCGCGGAGGCTGCGGCCCGGCAACTCGGCGATCACCTCAATATCAGCCGCGCTTGCTACGGTGAGATCAGCGAGGGTCGCTTGACGATCCAGCGCGAGCATGGCCGCGGTGTCTCTTCCATCGTCGGCGAGTATTCCTTGGACGCTTTCGACCCGGAGTTTCTCGCGGCCTACCGTGTCGGCGAAGTCGTGGCGGTGTGTGACGTCGAGACGGACGCACGTCTCGGCGCTGCCGCGAAAGCCGAACTCCAGTCACGAGGCATCGCTTCCTTCGCCGATGTCGTTCTGCTCGGGGACGGTCAGCGGACGAGCATCCTCTGCGCCCAACACGCGATCCCTCGTTCATGGACCGAGGCCGAGCGGTTCCTCATCCGCAGCGTCGGCGAGCGGATGCGGTCGGCGATCGAGCGTGCCCGTGCCGAGGTGGCGCTTCAGGAGAGCGAAGAGCGATTCCGTGCCTTCGTCACGGCGAGTTCGGACGTGATCTATAGAATGAGCCCGGACTGGTCGGAGATGCGTCGGCTCGACGGACCGGGGTTCCTCGCGGACGAGGGAAGCCTGGGCCAGGGCTGGGTGAACGGCACCATCCTTCCGGAGGATCGCCCCACCATCGACGCTGCCATCGACGGAGCGATCCGTGGCAAGCAGGTCTTCGAACTGGAGCATCGTGTTCGACGGACCGACGGCAGCGTCGGCTGGACGCACTCGCGCGCCGTTCCGATCCTGGCCGGCAACGGCGAGATCGTCGAGTGGTTCGGAGCCGCCAGCGACGTGACGGCACGGAAAACGGCGGAGGCGGCGTTACGCGAGAGCGAGGAGCGTTATCTCGGTCTCTATAATGCCCTCGACCAGGGTTTTTGCACCATCAGGGTGGCGTTCGACGGCGAGGGCAACCCGGCCGACTATCGGTTCGAGGAAGTCAGCCCCGCCTTCGAGGCGCAGACCGGCATCAGGGATGCGGCTGGCCGGTGGATGCGTGACATCACGCCCGGCCTGGACCAGTTCTGGATCGATGCCTACGGTCGGGTCGCCCTAACGGGAGTACCCGCGCGGTTCGAGGCCGGGTCCGAGCAGCTCGACCGGTGGTGGTCGGTCTATGCCTATCGCATCGGCGATCCGAATGCGCGCACCGTGGCGCTTCTGTTCTCCGACATCACCGAACGCAAGCGTACCGAAGCGGCCCTGCGCGAGAGCGAGGCGCGCCTCAGCCAGTTCGGCGAGGCCTCTTCCGACGTGCTCTGGATGCGCGACGCCGCGACGTTCCAGTGGATGTATCTCACACCCGCCTTCGAGACGATCTACGGCCTGGACCGAACGGCGGCCCTCTTCGGCGACAACATGGTGGGATGGGCCGATCTCATCGTGCCGGAGGACCGCGAGCGTGCGGTCGCCAATCTTCAGCGTGTCACGATGGGAGAGCGGGTCAGCTTCGAGTACCGCATCCGGCGGCCGACCAACGATGAGATCCGCTGGCTGCGCGATACCGCCTTCCCGATGCGTGACGCGTCCGGAACGGTGCGTTGGATCGGCGGCGTCGGAAGGGACATCACCGAGGAGAAGGAGAGGGCCGAGCATATGTGCGTGCTCGTCGCCGAACTGCAGCATCGCACCCGCAACCTCATGAGTATCGTGCGCGCCACGGCTGAAAAGACCTTGCGGAACAGCGCGGATCTGGCGGACTTCAAGGCACGCTACATCGTTCGTCTGGCCGCCCTGTCCCGGGTACAGGGCCTTCTCTCCCGCCTCGCCGAGGGGGCGCGCATCACCTTCGACGAGTTGATCCGCAGCGAGGTCGCCGCCATCGACGGGGAGGGCGCGAGGATCGTCTTGCAGGGGCCATCCGGCGTGGCTCTGCGCTCGTCGACGTTGCAGACCTTCGCGCTGGCCGTGCACGAACTCGCGACCAACGCGGTCAAGTACGGCGCCCTCGCGCAACCGCAAGCCCGCCTCGAGATCAACTGGCACTTGGAGCATGCCGAACCGGAGCAGAGGCCCTGGCTGCACGTGGACTGGCGCGAGCGTGGCGTCGTCGTGCCGATGCAGACGGGCTCGCAACGGAATGGGGCGGGCCGCGAGCTGATCGAGCGGGCCTTGCCCTACCAGCTCGGTGCCAGGACAACCTACGTGATGGAATCCGATGGGGTTCACTGCACCATTGCGCTGCCCGTATCGGGACGCATGATGTCCGGGAAGATGGCCGATGCCTGAGGACACGCTCCAAGCACGACGCATCCTCGTCGCGGAGGACGAGTATTTTCTCGCGGACGAGCTGAGCAGCGCGCTGCAGGACGTAGGAGCCGAGATGCTCGGTCCGGTCGCCTCCGTGGAGGGCGGATTGCGCATGCTGGAACGAGGCGCCGCGCCGGACGCCGCATGCCTGGACGTGAATCTCGGCGGCGAGAACGTCTACCCGCTCGCGGACGCCTTGATCGCACGCGCCGTGCCGTTCGTGTTTACTACGGGATACGACCAGGCCGACGTCCCGGACGCCTACGCTCACATTCGCCGCCTGGAGAAGCCGGTCGAGGTCGCGACGGTGCTGAGAGCGCTGGAGGACCTTTTCAGATCCTGAGCAGGTTTCGCAGAAGCGGCCCCCGGTTCTGCGGCAAAAACCTCCTCAGTGGTCAGGGCCTGACGCTGGGTACCGCCGCGACATATGCCGAAGGTCGGGGCTTGGAAGCCGGTGTTGCCGTGGAGCATGTCGGCGGCCGGAAGGCCTCGGTCGGCGAGGGAGGGGGCATCCGCGGCCGGCCGTCTGGCCTATGATGGCGCGCCATAGGCAGTCACCGCGATACAGGCCCCCATGACCCCCATCCGCATCCTCGGCATCGATCCCGGCCTGCGCCGTACCGGCTGGGGGCTGATCTCCGTCGTCGGGGCGAAGCTGACTTACGTCGATTGCGGCGTGGTGACCTCGGACGGGGATCTGCCGCTCGCCCTGCGCCTGCGGGAATTGCACGAGGGCATCACCCGCGTGGTGTCGGGGTTTTCGCCCGACGAGGTCGCCGTGGAGGAGACCTTCGTCAACAAGGATGCGCAGGCCACCCTGAAGCTCGGGCATGCCCGCGCCATCGCCCTGCTGGTGCCGGCCCTGGCCGGGTTGCCGGTTTCCGAATACGCCGCCAACTTGGTCAAGAAGACCGTCTGCGGCTCCGGGCACGCCGAGAAGGTGCAGATCCAGGCGATGGTGAAGTTCCTGATGCCCAAGGCCGAGTTCAAGACCGCGGACGCTGCGGATGCCCTGGCCATCGCCGTCACCCATGCCAACCATCGCGGGGCGCATGCCCTGAAGAAGCTCCACGCCCCCGTCGCCGGGGTGAGCGGGCTTGCCGCCGCGCGGATCGCGGCGGCCCTGGCGAAGGGGTGAGCATTCTCCTCTCCCACCTTGCGGGAAGAGGCGGGGGCCGCACCGCCTGAAACGCCTCCCCGCGCGGGGAGGCG
>NZ_NKUG01000191.1 GCF_014845095.1 Methylobacterium bullatum
CCCCTGCCCCTGCCCCTGCCCTACGCATCCTTGTCGTGGGTCAATCGCAACTCGGCCGAGGCTGATTGGCGAGGCATGCACCGGCGGAGGCGCGCTTCAAGCGATGTGGTCTGCTTAACACGCGTTTCAGCCCCTGAGGGCGGAGCGGACATAACCCCGCGAAATCAACCGGCTGGTCTCGCGCGCCCGGCGCTCGGCCTGCATCAGGTCGGACAGGGCGTCGGTGATGGCGCAGCGGAGGGCGATCTCCGCGTCCCCCGCCGTGCTGGTGAGATAGGCCTGGGCGATCTCCTCCACCGGGCAGTGAAGGCCCGGCGCCGCCGTATCCTCGTTCCTGATCCTGGTCAGCGTCTTCGGCATGGCCCGTCTCCGACTCGCGTTGAGAACGAAGACAGAACACGCCACGAGGGTTAACGGATCCTTAACGGGGTCGATAGAAGCCTGTGGACATCCGCGAGACGGGTGTCCGGGCTCAGCTGTGGATCACCTTGCCGTAGGCGTCGAGCACGCTCTCGTGCATCATCTCGCTCAAGGTCGGGTGCGGGAAGACCGTGTGCATCAGGTCTTCCTCGGTGGTCTCGAGGTTCATGGCGACGACGTAGCCCTGGATCAGTTCGGTGACTTCCGCTCCCACCATGTGGGCGCCGAGCAGCTGGCCTGTCTTGGCGTCGAACACCGTCTTCACCAGCCCGTCCGGCTCTCCCAGGGCGATGGCCTTGCCGTTGCCGGCGAAGGGGAAG
>NZ_NKUG01000192.1 GCF_014845095.1 Methylobacterium bullatum
CAGCGCGCGCTGCAGCCGCCGTTTTGTTTTGAAGAGGGCCGGCACGTCGATGCGCCCCCGCAAGGTGGGCTGCCCCCTCCAGGCGATCCCGGATCCGAGACCAAGCGATCATGGCTCAGAAACCCAACCCCAGCGGTCCCTCGCAGCGACAGCAGCGCGTGGCCGAGCTCGTCCGGCACGCCATCGCCGAGGTGCTTCAACGCGGTGACATCCAGGATCCCGTCCTCGGCTCGCACGTCATCACCGTGCCGGAAGTGCGGATGTCCCCGGATCTCAAGATCGCCACGGCCTACATCATGCCGCTCGGCGGGCTCGACGAGAAACCTGTCATCGCGGCCCTGGAGCGGAACAAGAAGGCGCTGCGCCAGGAAGTCGCCAGGCGCGTGAACCTGAAATTCGCCCCCGATCTCCGCTTCCTCCGTGACGAGACGTTCGACGAGGCGGACCGCATCGACGCCCTTCTCAGGAGCGAGAAGGTCCGGCGCGATCTCGAATCCCAACCCCAGGATTCGGACGATCAGGACGCCGGCACTCAGAACTGACCACCGCGGCGATACAGATCGGCCCCAGCGATCCGCCCCCTGCGTTACACCCCATCACGAACTGACCCTGGCGTAGATTAAGGATTTTCCGGCTGCAGAGGCCGTTGCTTCCATCTCGCCGCCGACGAGGACATCATGATCAACGATCCGACGATCGAGCATTCCGACGTCGCCTCCCCGCCGCCCCACCGTTCCGGCGAGGAAAGCCCCTCCAAAGGCCGCCGCCAGCAGCGGGGTCAAGGCTCCGATCGGCCCAAGCGCCGCGACGTGAACGGGTGGGTGATCCTCGACAAGGGGGTCGGCATGACGTCGACCCATGCGGTTGCCGTGGTGAAGCGTGCCTTCAACGCCAAAAAGGCGGGTCATGCCGGCACGCTCGATCCGCTGGCCTCCGGCATCCTCCCGATCGCCCTCGGAGAAGCGACCAAGACCGTTCCCTTCGTCATGGATGGGCGAAAGGCCTACATCTTCACCGTGACCTGGGGCATCGAGACGGATACCGACGATGCGGAAGGCCGTCCGGTTGCTACCAGCGACACGCGTCCGGATCGCGCCCTCGTGGAGGCAGCCCTCCCCGCCTTCATCGGCGCTATCGAGCAGGTGCCGCCGCGCTACTCGGCGATCAAGATCGCCGGCGAGCGCGCCTACGATCTTGCCCGCGACGGCGAAGTGGTGGAGCTGGTCGCGCGCCCGGTCCAGATCGACCATCTCGCGGTGGTGGAACACACACCCGATCGCACCGTCATTTCGGCCGAATGCGGCAAGGGCACCTATGTGCGCGCCATCGCCCGTGATCTCGGCCGCGTGCTCGGATGTTACGGGCACGTCTCGGCGCTTCGCCGCACCCGCGTCGGCCCCTTCGCGGAAGCCGAATCCTGCCTCGTGGCCACTCTCGAAGAGGGCGGTCCGGACGGCAACGCCGCTCATCTTAGGCCCGTCGAAACGGCGCTCGACGCAGTCGTCTCGGTGGCCGTCTCGCGCGACATGGCGCTTCGTCTGATGCGGGGCCAGCCGGTTCTCCTCCGGGGGCAGGACGCCCCCACGGAGGGCAAGGCTTTTGCCACCTGCGGCGGTATCCTCGTGGCCGTGGGCGACGTCGAGCGCGGCGAATTGGTTCCGCATCGCGTATTCCACCTCGGCGGAACGGCACGCCAGGGTTGAGGGGATCGTCGCTTGCCGGCAGCAGCGATACCTTGCTGGTTCTGGTCTGCGGGAACGCGACGAATGTCTTCCGTTTGGTTTACGGGTTGTTGACATTCATCAACATTGTCTCCCGCCGACTGCCGAGGGCCGGCGGGATTTAGTGTTCCGTTAGAAGGTTCATCCTACGCCTCGGTGCATGACCACCCGCATCAGACAGTCGGCGATGAATCTACTCGGTCGGTTTCGCAAGGAGACCGACGGCGCCATCGCCATTCTGTTCGCCCTGCTCTCGATTCCCCTGTTGATGCTGTCGGGGCTAGCGATCGATTACAGCGTGAACTCCATGGCCCAGCAAGGCCTCCAGGATGCTGCGGATTCCACCGTCATCTCATTGCTGAAGTTGCCGCTCTCCACCACGGATGCCGAGCTCCAGGCGAAGGCGGACAAACAGATCAGGGCCGCCGTTCCCAAACTGGTGGACGCAGGCACGACGGTCACCGCCACGCGCGTGGACAATACGATCACCGTGACGGTGGTCGGCAAGAGCCCGACCAGCGTGTCCAAGATCGCCGGCTACGATGCCTTTCCCGTCTCGGTCACAGCCGCCGGCACGCGCGGATCCGGTAATCTCGAGATCGCCCTCGTACTCGACAATACCGGATCGATGAGCGGCACGAAGATCACCAACCTGAAAGCGGCCGCCAACGACCTCGTCACGTCGCTGTTCAAAGAGGCCGACACCACCAAGCCCAACGCCCTCAAGATCGGAATTGTCCCGTTCTCGATGACCGTGAATGTCGGGCCTTCGAATGCGACCCAGTCGTGGCTCGATAAGGATGCGAAGGCCTCCTATCACTCGGACATCTTCGTCTCGCCGGCGAACCGCCTGACCCTGTTCAGCCAGATGAAGGTCGCGTGGGGCGGGTGCGTCGAGAGCCGGCCGGCGCCCTACGACGTTCAGGACACGCCACCCTCGATCGCCACTCCCAACACTCTGTTCGTCCCCTTCTTCGCACCCGACGAGTCCGACAAGGACAATAACGCCGTCAACGATTATATGAACGATTACGTCACCACGTCGTCGGTGACCGACTACCGCACGCGACAGGGCCAGATCACAAAATATTCAAAGAACGCCATCTTACAAAAAGGCCGGATCAGCAGCAACATCCCCTATCTCTACGGGCCCAATTCCGGCTGCGAACTCCAGCCCATCACGCGCCTGACCACATCGCAATCGACGCTCACGAACGCGATCAACGCGATGACCGTGGTCGGCGACACGAACATCGCCATGGGGTTGGTCTGGGGATGGCACCTGCTGTCTCCGAACGCCCCCTTCGCTGAGGGTGTGCCCTATGACGACAAGAACACCCGGAAGTTCGTCGTCCTGATGACGGACGGTCAGAACACCTCCTATGTCGGATCGTCCGCGAACGCATCGATCTATTCCGGCCTCGGCTTCATCTGGCAGAACCGGATCGGGACCACGTCGACGAATACGACCACCCGCACGAACGCCATGAATGCCCGGCTGTCGACGCTCTGCTCCAACATGAAGAATGCCGGCATCACCATCTTCACGGTTCGCGTCGAGGTGACCGAGGGAACCAGCGACATCCTGCGCAACTGCGCCACCAGCACGGACAAGTTCTACGACGTCCAGAATTCGGCAACACTCACCGATGCCTTCAAGGCGATCGGATCACAGATGAGCGAGTTGCGGATTTCCCGATGAACGTCCGGGGACGCACTCGCCTGATCGTCCGCACGCTGCGGGAACTCCCAGGTGACCGAAGCGGTGCGACAGCCGTCGAGTTCGGGCTCGTCGGTATCCCCTTCTTCGTGCTGCTCGGCGCGATGCTGGAAGGCTTCATGTTCATGGTCGCCCAGGTCTCCTTCGACAACGCCCTGGACCGGGCCGCGCGAGCCGTATTCACCGGTACGTTCCAACAGGGGTCCAACGGCAGCGACCCGGCGGCCCGCCTCATCCAGGAAATGTGCAAGGACGCCACGCTGTTCACGTGCAACGCGGAGAAGATCAAGATCGAGGTCACCACCGCGGATGCTGACGACGCGCCTGTGACCTGCTCTCCCTACGACAGCACGAGCCAGTCGATCTCGGCGGGTTTCGGGACCAAGTTCCAGTGCCCCAATGGCGACGATATCGTCACGATCTGTGCCATGGCTGCGATCCCGCGCTATTTCCCGACATCCAAACTGACCTTGCCGCCCCTCCCGAACAACGAGCAGATGATTCGGTCGATGGTCGTCTTTCGTGCGGAGCCATACGCGCAGGGAAAATGTCAGGCGAATTGATGCGGGCCGTCATTCTCTGCCGTCGGTTCGTCACCGAGCGCTCGGGTGTTTCCGCCGTGGAATTCGCACTCGTCGCGCCAGTGATGATCCTGCTGTTCATGGGAACGATCGAACTGCCCCGTGCCTACACGACCGGGCAACATGCCAACCGCGCCGCTCGCTCGATGGCGGATCTGATCTCACGCAAGACCCTGACCGCTCAGGAGGTGGACGGCGTCTACAACACGGGCCGCAACATGATGGCGCCGTACGATGCCACCGACGCGAAGATCGTCCTGACGGCGGCGGGCGTCTATCAGCAGAAAGACGGTTCGTTCAAAGCCAAGGTCTGCTCCAGCACGGCGGTGAATGCCCAGAAATACGCGGCTTCCACGGACCTTGGAGCACCGCCACCGTCGGAGGCGGTCGACAAGGCCCGCTACGTCATCGCCAAGATGACGATCGAATATAGGCCCATCTTCGACATCTTCCCGGCGCTCACCTCCTTCTCGTTCGAGAAGGAAGTGACTTGGCCCGTCCGAGCGATGAACGGAAAGCCGATCATCCTGCCCGGCGGCGTGGCCTGCCCGGCGACATGATTCGCGAAGGGCATGGCGGATTTGGGGACATGGTGGATTCAGGGACCCGCCCGGATTGACGGTCAGCGAGCCGGCAGAGCCGTCTCGATCACCCTCGCCCACAGCGAAGCCCCGTAGGGAATGGCGGCATCGTTGAAATCGTAATGCGGATGGTGGAGCCCGGCGCTGTCCCCGTTCCCCATGAAGATGTAGGCACCGGGCCGGTGGGCCAGCATGTAGGAGAAATCCTCTGCCGCCATCATCGGCGCCACATCCCGCTCCACATGGCTGTCTCCGACCATCCCTGCCGCCACGTCTGCGATGAATTCCGCCTCGGCCGGGTGGTTCTCCGTCACCGGATATCCGCCGCTGTAATCCACACGGGCGATGGCCCCGTAGGCGGCGGCCGTGTTCGTGACGATGGCATCGATGCGCTCCAGCATGGTGGCGCGTACCGTCTTCGAGAGCGCGCGCATGGTGCCCCGCATGGTCACCTGCTGGGGCAGGACGTTGAAGGCGTCTCCGGCCTCGAGGGCACAGACCGACACGACACCGCTTTCGAGGGGGTTCACGCTGCGCGCCACGACCGATTGCAGCGCGACGACGATGTGGCTCGCCACCAGCACGCTGTCGATGGCGAGATGCGGCTGCGCCGCGTGGCCGCCGCGCCCTTCGATCGTGATGGTGAAGCGGTCTGTGGAGGCCATGATCGGGCCGGGACGGATTGCGAAACGGCCGAGTTCCAATCCTGGGATGTTGTGCAGGCCGTAGACGGTCTCGACGCCGAACCGTTCCATCATGCCATCGCGGACCATCGCCTCGCCGCCACCGCCGCCTTCTTCGGCTGGCTGGAAGATCATCACCGCCGTGCCGTCGAAATCGCGTGTCTCGGCGAGGTACTTCGCGGCACCGAGAAGCATCGCGGTATGACCGTCATGGCCACAGGCATGCATCCGCCCCGGCACGGTGGAGCGATAGGCGAGATCGCGCACCTCCTGGATCGGCAGCGCGTCCATGTCCGCGCGCAGCCCGATGGCACGGTTCGAACCGTGCGAGCGCCCGCGAATGATCCCGACGACTCCCGTCCGGCCGATCCCCGTGGCGACCTCGTCGCAACCGAAATCCCGAAGCTTTTCGGCGACGAAGCCCGCCGTGCGATGGACGTCGTATTGCAGCTCCGGATGGGCGTGGAGGTCGTGCCGCCATGCGGTGATCTCATCCGCCAGGGCTGCGATCCGGTCGACGATGGGCATGGTTCACGTCTCTTGCGCGTCTTGGCTCGTCTCGGGCCGAGTTCGTCGACCATAGCGCATACCAGCAAAGGCGAGGCCATTCAGATCGATTTCAAAGGGCGCGGACGACGGATCATGTGCAGAACGTGATCGCCGGTGCTAGCGGGAGGGCGGCCTTGCCCGGACGGGCCGTCGTGGAGCCGGCGCATGAGCGGCGGCGAGATCGTCGAGGATCGGGCAATCGGGGCGGGCATCGCCGCTACAATGGTCCGCGAGCGACGCCAGAGTTCGGGCCATGGCCTCGAGCTCGGCGATGCGGCGGCGCAAGTCCGCAACGTGATGCAGGGCCAAGGCCTTCACCTGGGCGCTGGCGCGGCTGCGATCCTGCCAGAGGGCGAGAAGGCCGGCGATGTCCTCGACGGAGAAGCCGAGATCGCGGGAGCGGCGCACGAAACGCAAGGCGTGCAGATCCTCCTCGCCATACAGCCGGTAGCCGGACGTCGTCCTGCCCGCTGGCGGCAACAGGCCGATCTCCTCGTAGTACCGGATCATCTTGGCCGAGACGCCGGTGGCCTTTGCCGCCACGCCGATGGTGACGGCACCGCTCATCCCAGGCCTCCCACGCGGCGTCCCGCATTACGAAGGCGGAGGGCATTGGCGAGCACGAACACGCTCGACAGCGCCATGGCGCCCGCGGCCAGGACCGGCGAGAGCGACGGACCGCCGAACGCATGGAGCAGCCCCGCCGCCACGGGAATCAGCGCGACGTTGTAGGCGAAAGCCCAGAACAGGTTTTGCGTGATGTTCCGCATCACCGCGCGCGACAGGCCGATGGCTGAGACGATGCCGGACAGTGCCCCCGACATCAGCACCACGTCCGCGCTCTCCACGGCGATGTCCGTACCCGTCCCGATGGCGAGGCCGATTTCGGCCTCCGCGAGGGCCGGAGCATCATTGATACCGTCCCCGACGAAGGCCACGGGACCGAACCGGGCGCGCAAGTCCCGCACGGCCTCGACCTTGCCGCCGGGAAGCACCTCGGCGACGATCTCGGCAATCCCCAGCCGGGCCGCGACCCCAGAGGCCGCTCCCCTGGCATCCCCCGTGACCATGGCCACGACGAGACCCTGTGCCTTCAGGGCCGAGACGGCCTCGGCTGCACCCGCCTTGATCGGGTCCGATACGGCCACGAGGGCGGCGAAGCGACCGTCGATGGCAACGTAAAGGGGGCTCTTTCCCTCACCCTCCAATCGGGATGCCGCCTCGGCGAGGCCGGCCATGGCGATGCCGTACCTGTCCAGATGGCGCCGTGCGCCGACGATGATCGTCTGCCCCCCGACGCTCCCCTCGACGCCGTGGCCCGGCACGGCTTCGAAACGGTCTACGGGAAGCAGGGAAACGCCCCGTTCACCGGCCGCCTCGACGATGCTGCGCGCGATAGGATGTTCGGACCGTGCTTCCACCGAGGCTGCGAGCCTCAGCACCGCGTCCGGCTCGAAGCCGGCCGCCGTGAGGAAATCGGTGAGGGTGGGCCTGCCATCGGTGAGGGTTCCGGTCTTGTCGAAGGCAACGACCTTGGCGTCGCGCAGGGCCTGTAGCGCCGCGCCGTTGCGGAAGAGCACGCCGAGCTCCGCCGCGCGCCCCGTGCCGACCATGATCGAGGTCGGCGTCGCCAGCCCCATGGCGCAGGGGCAGGCGATGATGAGGACGGCGATGGCGTTGACGAGGGCGAAGCCCATTGCGGGACTCGGACCGAAGGCGAGCCATCCGACGAAAGTCATCAGGGATGCGGCGATGACGGCCGGGACGAACCAGCCGGTGACCCGATCGATCAGGGCCTGGATCGGCAGCTTGGCGCCCTGCGCCGCCTGGACCATCCCCACGATCTGCGCCAGCACCGTACGCGCGCCGATCGTGTCCACGCGCAGATCGAAGCCGCCATTGGTGTTCAGCGTGCCGCCGACCGTGCGGTCGCCCTCGCGCTTCCGCACGGGCAAAGGTTCGCCGGTGACCATGCTTTCGTCGACGAAGCTCTCCCCCGCAACGACCACGCCGTCGGCGGCGATGCGCTCGCCGGGGCGGATGCGGACGATATCGCCGAGCCGAAGGGACGCGAGGGGAATGTCGCTTTCGCGACCCTCCCGCATGACGCGTGCGGTCGCCGGCGCGAGTCCGACGAGGCGCGCGATGGCCGCGCCGGTACGCCCTTTGGCGCGAGCCTCCAGCAGGCGGCCGAGGAGAATCAGCGTGACGATGAGGACGGCAGCCTCGAAATAGAGATGGGCCGTCCCGGGCGGCAGAACCTGCGGCGCGAGGGTCGAGACAAGGGAATACGAATACGCGGCCCCCGCGCCGAGGGCGACGAGGGCGTTCATGTCCGGATGCCCCTTCACCAGGGCCGGAAAACCCTGCCGGAAGAAGCGCCGTCCGGGCCAAGCGAGGACGAGAGTGGCGAGAACGGCCTGAAACAGGCCGGCCGCCGTGCCGAGATGAGCCTGGACCGCCTCACCAAATCCGGGGACGAGATGCCCCCCCATGTCGAGGACGACAATCGGCGCCGACAGGGCGGCGGAGATGACGGCATCGCGCCGGAGCTCCGAAGCCTCGCGCTCGTGCCGATCCGCGGGCACTCCTCCCTTCACCTCGCCAACGGGAGTGGCCTCGTAGCCAGCGGTCTCGACAGCCTTTACGAGATCCGCAACGTCGACCGCCCCTTCCGCATGGCGCAGCGTGGCGCGCCCGGTGGCGAGGTTCACATTGGCGGTGCTTACCCCGTCGAGGGCGAGAAGCGCGCGCTCCACGCGGCCGACGCAGGACGCGCAGGACAAGCCGCCGACGGACAGCTCCGTGACGGTCTCGGGCACCTCATAGCCAACTCTGCGAATAGCGGCGACGACGCTTGCCGGGTCGTCGTTCAGTGTCAGGCTGACCCGCCCGGTGGCGAGATTGACGGCAACGTCAGATGCACCGGGAAGAGCGGCAAGAGCGCGCTCGACGCGACCGACGCAGGACGCGCAGCTCATGCCGACGACCGGAAGGTCGAGACGACGTCCCCTGACGGGGTGCTGCTTGGGGGAAGCGATCACGGTATCCATACGAGCCTATGTGGGGCTTCCCATCGTGGGAAGGTCAAGGCTGCGACGCATGGCTCATCGCGTCGCGTGCACATAGCGTCCGGGGCGTTTCCGCGTCATAGGAAGGCGATGATACAGCCTCTCGACACCTGCATGCGAACCTTGAGCGCGCTGATCACCTCCGACATCCCGGCGGGTGAGGCCGAGGCCAATGCCTGCATCGAGACCTATCTCGCGACGTTTCCCGGTCCGGCGAAGCAGGTGGCGGCCCTGAGCATGCTCGACCATGCGGTCGACCAGCGCTTGAGCCCCTCCCCCTTCCTGCCCGTGCTGAAGGCGATCATTGAGGCGCAGTACCGGCGCCTCGGCACCAGCCGGAACTGAACGGCCAGGGCCACGGTCAGAGGGTCGTAGACGTTTCGTCACCAGCCTGCCGTTCCGGTAGCAGCGCGCGGACGGTGGTGCCCCGGTCCGGCTCGCTCTCGATGACGAGCTTGCCACGGTGGCGGTTGACGATGTGTTTGACGATGGCGAGGCCGAGGCCCGTCCCGCCCTTCTGCCGGCTCGAGGCCACATCCACCCGGTAGAACCGCTCCGTCAGACGGGGAATGTGTTCGGGCGCGATACCCGGCCCATCGTCCCGCACGCTGAGCGCGATCTGCGGCTTTCCCGACGCCGGGCGAAGGGTCCGTTCCAGACCGACGACGACGTTGCCGCCCCCGTACTTCACCGCATTCTCCACGAGGTTCTCGACCACGCGGGCGAGTTCGTCGCGCTCGCCGAGCACCGGATAGGTGGCATCCGGCGCGTCGAGGGTGATGCTCACGCCGCGCTCGCGGGCCAGCGGCCCCTGCATGTCCACCATCTGCCGCGCGATCTGACCGAGATCGACGACCTGCGTCGGCGGGACGTGCTCGCGCAGTTCGATGCGCGAGAGCGAGAGCAGGTCGTCGATGAGGCGCGTCATGCGCTGCGCCTGGGTCTTCATGATGCCGAGGAACTTCTCCCTGGCCGGCGCATCGGCCTTGGCCGGCCCCTGCAGGGTCTCGATGAAGCCGAGGAGGGAGGCGAGCGGCGTGCGAAGCTCGTGGCTGGCATTGGCGACGAAATCGACCCGCATCGCCTCAAGGCGACGCGCCGCCGTGAGATCGCGCAGGAACAAGACGACGTTGGGCTGTCCGCCCCCCGGGCCGTCCGGCATCGGCAATGCGCCGATCTGCACCTCGAACGCACACTCGGTCGGCACACGCGTCGTGTAGAGGGTCTTCAGTGGGGCACCGGTGCGGAGCACCTCCTCGATCCCGTCGAGAACGTCCGGTGCCCGTAAGGCAAAGGAAAGCGGGTGCTTGAGCTTGAGGGCCGGTAGGAGCGTGCGCGCGGCCGGGTTGACCTCGATGACCACGCTGCGCCGATCCACCAGGATCACCGGGTCGGGGATGTTGGCCAGAAGGGCCTCGGCGATGGAATGGCGCGTGCGGGCGGCTGCCTCGGGCGGGGCCACCCTCCTCGGCCGGCTCAGGCTGCCGACGAGGCCACCAATGACGATTGCCACCGCGCCCGCGGCGACGATGGCGGCAAGGTCACCTCTCACGCTCGAGGCGACGACCGTGATCGTGGCAGCGATGCCTGCGCCGATCCAGGCCGATCTTCGCGCGCCACGGGCCATCGCTCACCGCTCCTTGGCCCAAGACACCGCTCAGGAGCCGCTTGACGCGGATGGCGAAGCCCCGCGCACGCGCCGGACGATCTCATAGACGCCGAGCATCGCCAGGGCGACCACGAAGGGAACGAGGTAGTAGCAGACCCGGAACAGCAGCAGCGAGCCGAGGACCTGATCTCGCGGCAGGCTCGACAGGGCGAGCAGGATCGTCGCCTCGAAGACCCCGAGCCCGCCCGGTGCGTTAGAGGCGATGCCGAGCATGGCCGCCAGGACGTAGACGCCGACGAAGGTGGTGAATCCGATGGTCGAACCAGCGGGGAGCAGGACATAGAGCGTCGCCGCCGCAGCGCAGACGTCACCGATGCCCACCACCATCTGGCTCATCGACACCGTGGCGCCAGGCAGTTCGAGGGACCAGCCCTTGACCCTGACATGGCGGCGCTTGAGCGAGACCCAACCGAGATAGCCGAACACCATGAGTAGGGCCGCAAAGCCCACGCCTTGGTTCAGACGGATGCTGGTGAAGGTGAGCGCCGCCAGTTGCCCCGCCTCGACCACGAGGCTGAGACCGAGGACGACCCCCATGCCGAGCCAGAAAGTGAAGCCAGCGATGACGGTGAGCGCCGCGATCTTCGCCGCGCTCAGACCTTTCTTCGAGTAGATCCAATAGCGGATCGTTCCCGCCGTCAGGAGCGGGAAGCCGAGGGTAAAGCTAACCGCGTAGCTGGTGAACGAGGCGAGCGCCGTCGTCCTGTAGGGGACTTTGATCTTGAGCTGTCGCAGGGCGAGGGCGTCGTAGCAGGTAAGGAACAGATAGCTCACGCCGACGAACAGGAAAGCGAAGCCGAGCTGTTCGCCGGTGGCCGCCGTCAGTGCCGCATGCAGCTCGGCCCAGGTGACCTGCTGCGACAGCTTCCACAACACGCCGAGTGACACCGCGAAGATGACGATGCTGGCGGCGGTGCCGAGCCAGGCGTAGCGATTCCTGTAGGAGCGCTTCGGCGCTGGCGGAGCGCAATCCTCCGTTTCGGCCGTCGTCACGGCGTCGGCCGGCTTCACGTCGGCCCGCCGATGATGGTCTCCCGCAAAGTTCATGTCGTCGGCGTCCGCCTCCGCCGGCCTTCCCGCCCAACCTCGACGGCGGCGTGGATTGGGACCGAGCTTTTGCCGGACCGCGGCCCGTGCCCCGGCATTTAGGGTCTTTGCGTCCGGATGGCCAGTCACCTCGGCCCCTCCGCTGGTGAAGTCCGGTATGAGAGTAGCTTCGCCGCGGCTTGGGCCAGCCCCTCGACGATCCGCTGAGCCACCAGGGGGGAGGTGCAGACGAAGGTCGGGCTCGGATGTGGAATGGCGAGAACCGGTATCCCCGGCCGGAGCCGTGAGAGTGGTTCGCGCGACAGGCCGGCCACGCGCCCGGCAAGCACCACGACGGCGAGGGACGGAAGCAGATCGATGAGCGGCGCGAGGTAGACGGCGGCGGACGCGATCTCGGCTTTCCTCGGTGCCCGGTTGAGGGCGCCGGGCGCGTGGATGACCCAGGGAACGGCGTTCCAGATGAGGCTGTCGCGCCGTGCGATACCGGCCTCCGCCATGAACCGGAACAGGTTAGCGGCGGTGCCGGTGGGGTTGTCGCGCGAGACGATGCCGGTGCGGCCGATGCCCGGACCCGGTGTCTCCAGCAGCAGGAGAAGCCGTGCGCCGATCCCACCATCGTGCGGATCGGGGTCCGGCACGGCCGCGGACCGTTCCGCCGCGATCCGTCGCGCCAGCGCTTGCAAGGGCGCCACATGCGCCGCATTTCGGCGTGCGCGACGGACAGCGAGCTGCTCCGGATCGGCGAGGCTCCTTGGCCGGATCACGTCAGCCTCGGGCGGCATGGTCCTCGAACAGGGCGGCAACATCGGCGGACAATGTCCCGGCAAGGCGGAACCGCTCAGTCCTCGCCTCGCCCGCCAGACGACCCATCAACCCTTCCACTCCACCGAACTGGAACGCGAGCTGGGTCGCATAGGCCGAGCAGGAGGCACCCTTCCGCGCCTCGGCCATCGCCGAATAGCGACACGCGCGCTCCGGCAACGCATAAAAATCTCGCTTGAACGGCTCCTTCGGCGCAGCGTCGCGAACGGTATAGGGAAAATCACGCCACCACAGAATCGGAACGGTCCATCGCGCTTGGCTCATGGCGCGGACCAGCTGGACGTGATCGACATGGCCGCCGACGGCCTGCGGGGCGAAGACGAGATCGGGAGAGAGGTCGCCGACGAGGCACGAAACCGCATCGCCGAGGGTATCGACGATGTCGTCGTCGCCGCGAGGTTCGGCGAAGAGCTCCGGTGCGGTGCCGTAGCCGCGATGCGGCGCTTCCCGAAACGGCATGTGCAGAGGCGGCGCGATCCCGAGCGCTTCGGCCGCGTGCCGATCCTCGTCCCGCCGGAGCGCCATGTAGTCGATCTCCGGACCCAGGCCTTTGTCGGTCTGGCAGGCGAGGGCAAAACCCTTCGGATCGGCGACGGTGGCGGTGAAGATCGTCGCCATCACCACCTTCCAGCCAGCTTCGGCCAGGGTCGCCAGGGTTCCCCCGCATGAGAAGGCGGCATCGTCGAGATGGGGTGAGAGCGCGAGGGCGACGGGCATAGTCAGAGCAGGTGGGGCTCGGCGCGGAACCGGCAGGCGGGATCATGCGGAAGGGTGTCCGCGAAGTCAGTCCGGGGACGCTCGCCCGCGACCTCGGCATAGACGTCCATGATCTGGCGGCCGACCGCCGTCCAGGAATAGACGCGGCGGCACTCGTCGAGTCCGTCCCGGGCGAGACGCCGGCGCAAGGGCTCGTCCTCGATGACGCGCCGGAGCGCATCGGCGAGGGCTTCCACGTCGCCGGGCTGGACCAGCAATCCGTTCTCACCGTCGCGCAAGCAGTCGGACACGCCCACCGCATGGGTCGAGACCACGGCGAGCCCCGCAGCCATGGCCTCCAGGATGGTGTTGGAAAAGCCCTCGGCATAGGTCGGCGAGACGAAGACGTCAGCCTGCCGGTAGAGGTCGGGTACGGTGTGGTAATCCGCGTAGCCCGTGAAGCGGATCTCGGCCTCGGAAAAGTTCAGCTCTGCCGCACGGGCCTTCGAGGAATCCACGTCGGGCCCGATGCCGGAGACGATCGTCTCGAATGGGACCCCGCGCGAACGCAGCAGGCCGAGCGCGTCGATGAAGTCGAGGACGCCTTTCCGGCGGTCGACCCGGCCGTGATAGAACAGCCGCACCGGCCCCGCATGCCCGGCGACACCGGGCGTGAAGCGCGCCGTGTCGACGGCGCCGGGCACGATGGTGAAGCGGTCCGGGTCGGAGCCCAGCCGGTCGCAGACCTCCTCCACGAAGGAGCGGCCGCCGATGAGGAGGGCGTTGGCATGGGCCAGCACCTCGCACATGGCGACGCGATGGGTCTCGCAGCACGAGCCGACCCAATGGCCGTCACCGCCCTGGATCGAGACGACGTTGGGAACGCCGATCCGCTTCGAGGCGAGCAGCGTCGCCCAGCCGGTTGGATAGCCGTATTGGGCGTGGAGAAGATCGAAGCGCTGACGTGCGTGCTCGGCCACGATGGTCTCCACCATCGTCTCGATGTCGCGTTCGAAATCGCCGTTCGTCTGCTCGCCCACCTGTTCGAGGCCGAGAACGCGCACGCCCGGCACGGAGGGCGGCGGGCCACCCCCATAGACGCGGGTACCGAATTCATCGCCCCGGTACTGGCTGATCATCGTCACGTCATGGCCGGCATCGACCAGTTCACGCAACAGGTTCTGCGCGTACACGCTCATGCCGGAAATCGCCGGGAAATAGCGGCGGCTGACGAAGCAGATCCTCACGCGTTCACCTCTGCCTTGTGGTTGCGGCAGGTCCGCAGGTAGTCCAGCGATTTCGGCACGATCACATCGGCGCGGTGGCTCTCGCGGGAGAGTTCGACGCAGACGAGGCGCTGGAAGCCGATGGCGTCGAGGGCGTCGAGCACACCGGCGACCTCCATGTCGCCCTCACCGAAGGGCAGGTGGATATGCTCGCCCCGCGCCATGTCCTCAATGGCGACGGTGCCGATCACGTCGGCGAATTCCGCCACGGCCGCCGCCGGATCGCGCTCGCCGGTCACGAGGCAATGGCCGGTATCGAGGGCGAGCCTCAAGCCTTCGATGTTCAAGGCGGCGAAATCGTCCAGGGTCTCCACCAGCATGCCGGGTTCCGGCTCGAGGCAGGCGACGATGCCCTGCTCACGGGCATAACCCACGATCTCGGCGACGCCATCGCCGAGCCAGAGGCGGGCCTCTTCCCGGTCGATGCCGGATCTCGGAACGCCGGCCCAAAACGACACGGCTTCCGAATGCAGGATCACGGCGATGTCCACCGCCCGCTTGAGGAACCCGATGCGCCGGGCGCGCCCGGAAGCGTCCGCGCTCACGAGGGTCGGCTCGTGCTTCGCCCTTGGGTCGAGGAGGAAACGGGCACCGGTCTCGATGACGCTGCCGAGGCCGAGCCGTTGCAGCCGGCTCGACACGCGCTGGGCCTCCTGGACCCAGTTCTCGGCGAACGGATCGAGATGGTGGATGTCGAGAGTCAGTGCCACGCCCTGGTAGCCGGCATCGGCGATGAGATCGATGGCGTCGTCCAGGCGATGGTTGGCCATGCCGTTGGTGTTGTAGGCGAAACGAAGGGTCATGCCGCCCTCCCCTGCTGTTCGAGGCGGAACGGCGCGTGATGCGATTCCGGCTCGCGGTAAAGCGGGTAATGCCGCCCAACGATCTCGTCGGCCAGGGCCACGTCGAAGAGCGGCTGGCCACCGAGACGATCGAGCGCTTCGGGGGTGAGAAGCACGGGGAGCTTCGTCTCGCTGGCCTCACCGAACGTAATCAGCGGATGGTCCCGCTCGATCAGTTTGGCGGCGTTGCGCTCGCCGATGCGGTGATAGCTCATCGTCTCGACTTCCAACCCTGGTACGATCGCCTTGACCACGCCGACGCTGCCGCCTGGCGGAGAGCAATCGACGTAGAGAACGTCGAACCCGGCTTCTTCGAGACGCTCGCGGGCGATCCGTCCACGGGCATGGCCGTCGGGGGCCTCCGTCGTCGGCAGGTCCGTGAACGCCTTGGTGCTGCGCTCGGAATAGACCGTGTCCTTCAGAACGTCGCGCAGCCCCTCCGGCGGCAGGACGATCCATTCGAGCATGGCTTTCAGGGCGCGGCTCTCCTCCAGATCGAGGCTCGGCAGAGCCTTCTGGATGAAGGCGTTGACGTAGCCCGGCGGCGTCACCCGTTCGGCGAAGGAAAGTGGGCCGTGGCCGAAGGCCTTGCGCACGCGGGCCGCCTGGAATTCGAGGAGCGCCTTGCGCAGGGCCCGCTCACGGTCCGGATCACAGGCCTCGCCGCAGGCGGAGAGGGCCACGGGGACCGGAGCGTCGGCGGGGTTCCGGTCGTGGCCGACGACGTAGATGTTGGTGAGACCGAACTGGTCGGTGGCGAATTTCGGCAGCGCCCGGATGCCGAGATCGTCGAGACGGGCGAGCATAGCCCTGTTTTCCGGGCCGATCCCGTCGAGATCGAGCATCACGCCCTGGTCGAGGGCGCGGAACAGGAGGCCGTTACCGTCGCGCTGGAGCAGTTCGAGCAGGCCGTGGCCGAGGGCGAACTCCACATCCGGCCCGGCGCCGAGGCCGTTGGTGATGAGGTTGGTGAAGGGCTTGTAGCCCTCCGACAGTTCGAAATAGTCCGTGGCCGCGATGTCGAGGGGCATCAGAACGGTCTCGCCCGTGCGCGCCCGGACGCTCGGCGTCCATTCGAGCACCGTGTCGCGGCCGACCGGGGAGCCTGCGGGCAGACACAGGGTGAGCGGATCGGCGACTGAGCCAATGCCGAAGACCTTGGTCAGGTCGTGGTAGGAGCCTCGCTCCTTCTTGCGCGGCATGACCGCCAGAGACGGCATCAGGTTCTCGGCTATCTCGGCCACCGCGCCGATCAGCGCCTCGTCGTCGGTGGCGCCGTAGCCGATACCGCTCGGCATGGCGCCGACGAAGAACGGATCGTCGAGGAACAGCGAGACGAACCAGACAGGGATGCCGGTCCGGTCGAGAGGGGCCAGGGGGAAGCCGACGATGCGCCCCTTCGGCAGGATGTCGAGATAAGCGCGCACGGGCTCGGGCAGCGACGCGGGCAGCCCCTCGATGACCCGCGGGCCGCCATAGGTGTAGGGCCGGGGAGACTTAATGCGCGGGTCGCGCGCCCGGGCGTCCTGATCGTGTTCGCTCATGTCGGTCGTCCCTCAGTTCAGGATAGTCCCACCCATCGACCTCATCCTGAGGTGCCGCAGCCTCGCTGCGGCCTCGAAGAAGGCCTCCAGGACCGAAAGCGATCCCTGGAAGTCTCTTTCGAGGCTGCTTCGCAGCA
>NZ_NKUG01000193.1 GCF_014845095.1 Methylobacterium bullatum
GGCGAGGGCGGCGGCGAGTTCGGCCTTCTGCGCCAGATGCGCCGCCATGGCGTCGGCCGGCGACCAGACGCTCCCATCTCCCTTGCGGATCGAGCCACGGAACTCGCGCGAGCCCGTCACCGGGTGGGTCATCCGCGCGGCGGCATAGGCGACGGGATCGGCCGGGCGGTCGGGCACGGTCTCGTCGAGCCAGCGGCCGGCGAGAGCCCAGTCGCTCCACAGGGTGGTGCCGACGAAGCGCACGCCGTCGAGGACGACGCATGCCCCGTGGTTGAGGAGGTGTACCGGAGCGCCCTCCCCCTCGTCGTTGATCCGCGCCACCTCCGCCTCGAGGGCGGCGATCAGCGCGGGCGCGGTGCGTGAATCGCCGGTCGGCGCATAATGCTCGTGGTTGCCCGGCACCAGCACGATGGGTCGTCCCTGCGCGATCCCGCGAAGCGCCGCGAGGCCGGCCTCCGGTCGACCCTCGTAGAGATCGCCCGGGCAGACCAGGACGTCGAACGGCGCGTCCGGCCGGGCGATCGTTTCCGGACGGCGGCGCTCGAGATGCAGGTCGGAGATCGGGAACAGGCGCAAGGGAGACCTCTCAGGCCGCTGGATGGGCCGCGCGCCACTCGGCGCGGGCGGCCTTGAGGATGTCCATCGCCGAATCGGCGTTGAGCACGGCGATGCCGGCCGCCGCCACGAGATCGGGCCAGGGCGAGAGCGTCAACGCCGTGACGAGGCCGGCGCCGATGATGGCGAGATTGGCATAGGCGTCGTTACGGGCGGAGAGATAGGCCGCCCGCGTCAGGCTTCCTCCCCCGTCCCGGTGGCGGGCCAGCATCACGGCGCAGGTGAGGTTGACGGCGAGCGCCCCGAGGCCGGCGAGCGTCAGCGGCAATGGCGCGGGGGGGGCCATGTCCGCCACCTTCTCCCAGGCGGCGTAGGCGGTGGCGAGGGCGGGCAGCAGCAGGATGCCGGCCAGGACCATGCCAAGGCGGGCGCGGTTGCGCAGGCTCCAGCCGATCCCGGCGAAGATCAGCAGGTTGAGGGCCGCGTCCTCCAGGAAGTCGAGGCTGTCGGCGATGAGGGCGAGGGAGCCGATCGCCACGGCCACCGCGATCTCGACGCCGAAATAGGCGAGGTTCAGCCCCGCCACCCGGAGGACGACGGGACGCAGGGAGATGGGAATCGCCGGGGCGGATGCGTCGGTCATCGGTTTTCAGGGTCGGCTCGCGGGCAGGTCTTCGCCTCTTGGACTGGGTACGACACACCTGTCGAGCGCCGATTTTTCGATGTCCTTGCGCTGGATTTGCAGCACCGCTTGTGCGACGCGACACGTCAGACGCGGGATCATGCCCGTGACAACGACGTGAGGCGGGGGAGACCGACCGATGATGCCAGAGCTGCGCGTGCTGTATTTCGAGGATCTCGAAGTCGGCCTGTCCGAAACCTTGAACAAGGAGATCTCCTCCTCCGACGTGGTGGGCTTCGCCGAGATCACCGGCGACCGCAACCCGATCCACCTCTCCGAGCATTTCGCGGCGCGCACGCCCTTCGGCACCCGTATCGCCCACGGCCTCTACACCGCCGGCCTGATCTCGGCGGTGCTCGGCACCCGCCTGCCCGGCCCCGGCGCCATCTACATCAGCCAGACCCTGAACTTTCGCGCTCCGGTCCGCATCGGCGATACGGTTCAGGTCACCGTCGAAGTGGCGGAACTCGTCCCCGAGCGCCGCCGCGCCCGGCTCAAATGCACCTGCTCCGTCGCCGGCGAGGTCGTGCTCGACGGCGAGGCTCTGGTGAAGGTGCCCACCAGGGAAGAGGCGGACCCGCTCGCCATCCGCATGGGCGGACGTCCCGCGAGCGCGTAGCGCGCATCGTCCGCCAGGGCACAGGATGCGGCCACCGGTGACACCCATCCCCATCGACGACCCCGCCGATCCGCGCATCGCCGCCTATGCCGCCATGCGCGAGCGCGACCTCGTCGGGCGCGAGGGCCGGTTCATCGTCGAGGGGGAGGTGACCCTGCGGGTGCTGCTCTCGGGGGCCGCGCGGTTCGCGCCCGAATCGCTGCTGCTGAGCCATGAGCGGGTGGCGCCCCTCTCCGATGCGCTCGCCGCCCTGCCCGGTTCGGTGCCGGTCTATACGGCCTCGAAGGCGGTGATGAGCGCCATCGCCGGCTTCCCGATCCACCGGGGCGTGATGGCGGTGGGGGTGCGCGGAGCGGAGCCTCCCCTCGCCCTTCCGCCGCCTCCGGCCCCTGCCCTCGTGGCCGGCCTCGTCGGGCTGACCAACCACGACAATGTCGGCGGCCTGTTCCGCAACGCCGCGGCCTTCGGGGCCGACGGCGTGCTCCTCGACCCCGCCACCTGCGACCCGCTCTACCGCAAGGCCATCCGGGTCTCGGCCGGCGCGGCGCTGACCGTCCCCTTCGCCCGCCTCGACGCGGAGGCGATGCTGGGCTTCGCGCACGCCAACGCCCTCGTTCCCCTCGCCTTCAGCCCGCGGGGAGACGACGTGCTCGCCGAGCTGCCGCCGCTGCCCCGCACGCTCCTGCTGCTCGGTACCGAGGGGCCGGGCCTGTCGCACGGCCTGATGGCGCGGATCCGCACCGTGCGGATCCCCATGGCCGCCGGCTTCGATTCGCTGAACGTGGCCACCGCCGGGGCATTGGCGCTCCACCATCTGGCCATGCAGCGTCCTTCATGCGGACACGCGACAATCCGTGGCAATTGTCCCGCCCCTGCCGCCGGTCGAGATTAGGCGGCAAGCTAGACCGGTATGGGTGGCATCCCCGACTCCGGGCTTTGAGCTTGGCACGGATGCCGATACGCCTGGCGCATGGGAGGTTTCCCATCGGAGGTCGTCGACGAGGGAGTTGATTGCGTTGCTTCAGTCACGGGATGGCCTGCGGACCCTGTCAGGACGCCGCGTCATCGTCGTCGGCGCCGGTCCTGGGGGATTGGCGACGGCACTTCTTCTCGCCCGCGCCGGCGTTCACGTCACCCTGGTCGAGAAGGACCCGGCCGTGGGAGGCCGGACGAAGACCGTGGAGGCCCCCGGCGGCTACCGGTTCGACATCGGCCCGACCTTCTTCCTTTATCCACAGATTCTCGCTGACATCTTCGAGACCTGCGGCGAAAGGCTCGAAGATCACGTCAAGCTCGAACGGCTCGATCCGCAATACCACCTCGTCTTCGAGGCAGGCGGCGAGATCCGCGCCACCAACGACATGGAGCGGCTGGAGGCCGAGGTCGCCCGCATCGCCCCGGACGACGCCAAGAACGTCCGGAAATTCTTCGCCGACAACCGGGTGAAGCTGAAATTCTTCAAGCCGGTGCTGGAACAGGCCTTCCACACCCTGCGCGCCATGGCCTCCCCGGCCATGATCGCCGCCCTGCCCCATCTCCATCCCGGCCGCAGCGTCGACAAGGACCTGCAGCGCTACTTCAAGGACCCGCGGGTCCGCCTCGCCTTCGCGTTCCAGACCAAATATCTCGGGATGTCGCCGTTCCGCTGCCCGAGCCTGTTCACGATCCTGTCGTTCCTCGAATACGAGCACGGGGTCTACCATCCGGTCGGCGGCTGCGGCGCGGTGTCGGAAGCGATGGCCGGGCTCGCCCGCCGCATGGGCGTGGACATCCGCCTCGGCACCTCGGTGGACAGGGTGCTCTTCGAGGGCAAGAAAGCGATCGGCGTGGTCTGCGGGACCGAGACGCTGAAGGCCGACGCCGTGGTCATCAACGGCGATTTCGCCAAGGTGATCAAGGACCTGGTGCCTCAGACGCACCGCCCGCGCTGGCGCGACGCCAAGATCGACAAGGCCCGCCTCTCCTGCTCGACCTTCATGATGTATCTCGGGATCGAGGGGAAAGTGCCGGCGGGGCTCGGCCACCACACCATCTTCCTGTCGGAGGAATACGCCCGCAACATCCGGGAGATCACCGAGGGCACCCTGCCGATGCAGCCCTCGCTCTATGTCCAGCACGCGGGCTACACCGATGGCGGCATGGCGCCGGCCGGGCATACCAGCCTCTACGTCCTCGTGCCGGTGCCGAACCTGAAATCGGGGATCGACTGGCCCGCCACCCGTGAGAGCTACCGCCGCCTCGTCCTCGACCGGCTGAAGCTGCTCGGCCTCGACGATATCGAGGATCGCATCCGCTACGAGCGCATCGTCGACCCGTCGCAATGGCAGGACGATTTCTTCGTGTATGAGGGCGCCACCTTCAACCTCGCCCACGACCTGATGCAGATGTTGTATTTCCGCCCTCACAACCGCTTCGGACCGGGGCTCTACCTCGTGGGCGGCGGCACTCATCCGGGTTCGGGCCTGCCGGTGATCTACGAGGGCGCGCGCATCACCGCCCGCCTCCTCATCGAGGAGCTCTCCGCCGGGCGCGTCGGCGCGGAGGCCGCCGGCATCCCCACCACCCAGCCGCTCGCCACGTCGGGCGACGCTTCGTGAGGGGCGTTTTCGCGATGGCCCTCACCGTCGCCCTGGCCTGCGGCGGCGCGCAAGCGGCCACGGTCGAGGTGCTGGTGGAGGGGATCGAGCCCGGCGCCGGCACGGTCTACGTCGCCCTGTGCCAGGGCGGCCTGTCGGAGGCCGAATGCCGCAACGGGCAGGACGTCCCGGCGGACGGCCGCAGCCGGCGGGTGATCCTCACCGGGATCGAGCCCGGTATCTACGCGGTCGCCGCCTACCAGGATCTCGACGGCAACCGCCGCCTCGACCGCACCGGCCTCGGCCTGCCGCTGGAACCCTATGGCTTCTCCGGCGAGATGGGCCGTGCCCGCCCGGATTTCAGCCGCGCGCGCTTCACCCTGCGCGAGCCCGGGGTCGCGGTGCGGGTACGCCTCGTCCGCGCCCTGCCACCCCGCTGACCCCGCCGCTCATGAATCCGGGACAGGAGCCCCTGGTCGTGGTCCGGGGCGCCACCCTCGCCTATCGCGGGCATCGCGTCCTGCGCGGCGTCGATTGCCGGATCGAGGCCGGAGAGACCCTCGCCCTGCTCGGCCCGAACGGTGCCGGCAAGAGCTCGCTCATGCGCATCGTGGCCGGACGATTGCCGCCGGAGAGCGGCACCGTGCGGATCGCCGGTGCCGACCCGTTCCGTGAGCGCGAGGCGCGGCGCGCCATCGGCTGGGTGCCCCAGGAGATCGCGCTTTATCCGCGCCTCACCGTGGCCGAGAACCTCTCCGTCTTCGCACAGCTCTCGGGGATCGGCCGGCGCGAGCGCAAGGCGGCAGTCCAGGCCGCCCTCGATCTGGCCGATCTCGGCGAGGTGGCGCGGCGTCCGGTGGGCCACCTGTCCGGCGGCTACCAGCGCCGGGCCAACATCGCCGCGAGCCTGATGGCGCGGCCGCGCCTCGTCCTCCTCGACGAACCGACCCAGGGAGTGGATCTGCACGCGCGCGCCGCGATCCATGCGGTGCTCGCCCGCCTGCGGGAGCAGGGCGCCGCGATCCTCATCGCCACCCACGATTTCGCCGAGGCCGAACGCCTCGCCGACCGTGTCGCGATCCTGGCGGACGGGCGGCTCATCCATGAAGGCCGGCTCGCCCTCCTCCTCGAACGCATCCGCGCGGAGGTTCCCGAGCACGAGGTGGCGCTCACCAATCCCGCCGGCCCGGACGCCGTGGCGGCCCTGCGCCGGGCGGGATTCACCCCCATCGATACCGGACTGACCTGGCGGGCGAGCCACCGGGCCGGGCTCGACGGAACCGCGCTCCTCGGCAGCCTGCGGGCGCAAGGCGTGCCGGTGGGGGAAATCCGCATCCGCGCGCCGGGTCTGGACGCGATCTACCGCGAGGCCCTCGACCGCGCCGGACCGGACCGGCCCCTGACCCTCCACACGGGAAACGAGGCATGATCACCGCCGCCTTCCGGGTGATGCTGATCAGCCTGCGGCGCGACCGCGCCGCCCTGGTCATGGCCTTCGTCCTGCCGACCGTGATCTTCATGATCTTCGCCGCGATCTTCTCGGGCGCCATCGGCGACCGGATCCGCATCCATCTCGGTCTCGTCGACCTCGCCCGCACGGCGACCACCGAGCGGCTGATGGCGGCCCTGGAGGCCGACACCTCCCTGCGTATCGAGCGGCTGAAGGCCACCGATCTCGCCGGGGCGACGGGCGCGGTCCGGCGCGGGGAGGTGGACGCCGCCCTGGTCCTGCGCGGCGATCTCGACGCGCCCGTGGCCGGAGCCCCGCCCGAGGCCGCCCAGCCGGTGATTCTCATAGAGAACCCCGCCCGGGCACTGGCCACGCCGATCGCGCTCGGCCAGTTGCAGCGCATCCTCAACGAGGCCCTGCCGGACGTGGTCCTCGCCCGGATCGTCGCCGACGTGGAACGGTCGGGCAAGATCGGGCCGGACGAGCGCGCCTTCCTCAACTCGGCCTTCGCCGAGCAGCGCGCCCGCAAGGAGCCGTTCTCCTTCGCCTCCCTGGTGGAGCGCCAGAGCACCGCCTCGGGCCGCACCAACGAGCGGGTCAGCTACTATGCCGGCGCCATCACTGCCGTGTTCCTGCTGTTCGCGGCCATGCAGGGGGCGATGTCCCTGGTGGAGGAGCGGCAATCGGGCCTCGCCGACAGGCTCATGGCCGGGCCCGGCGGGCTCGCCGTGGTGGTAGTGGGGAAGTTCCTGTTCCTGGTGATCCAGGGCGTGGTCCAGGCCGGGCTGATCTTCGCCGCCGCCGCACTCGTCTATGGGGTCGAGATCGGCCCGCACTGGCCGGCCTGGATCGTCACCTCGTTCCTCGTCTCGGCCATGGCGGCGGGGCTGGCGCTGGCCGCCTGCGCGGCCGCCAATACCCGCCAGCAGGCGCATCTCGCCTCCACCTTCGGGGTCCTGCTGCTCTCGGCGGTGGGCGGCAGCATGGTGCCGCGCTTCCTGATGCCGCCCTGGCTGCAGCAGGTCGGCTGGCTCACCCCCAACGCCTGGGCGATCGAGGCCTATCAGACGGCGCTCGGCGAAGGCATGGCCGCGGCGATGCCGGCCTGGGGGGTGATGATCACCGTGGCGGCCTTGGGCCTGGTGGCCGCCGTGGGTCTGGTGGCGCGCCGGGTGGTGTGAGCCAGCGAGCGTCACCTCGAACCCGAAACTGGCCGAGCCGGACCTCCTATCCCCGCTCCCGGCCCTGAAATGGGCGATAACTCCGATGGCGCGACCGGTTAGCGCGTTGACCGCGCGGCGATCCGGTCTAGCTTCATCCGCGAGGCATGGCATCGGCCGGGCCCAGGGAGTGACGATGAACATGCGGGTCGGGTCTTCGGTCGCCGTGGTCGGCGCAGGGTTGGGCGGCCTCGCGGCGGCCTGCGTCAGCGCGGCGCGCGGCCACACAGTCACCCTCTACGACAAGAACGATTGGCTCGGCGGCAAGGCGGCAGTGCTGCACGAGGGCGGTTTCCGCTTCGACATGGGCCCGACCATCCTCACGGTGCCGAAGGTGCTGGAGCGCATCTTCCAGGAAGCCGGCCGCAACATCCACGACTACCTCGACCTGCGCCGCCTCGATCCGCAATGGCGCTGCTTCTTCGACGACGACACCCATCTCGACCTCATGGCCGACGTGCCCACCATGGCGGCCGACATGGAGCGTTTCGCGCCCAACACCGGCGCTGGCGAGGGCTACAAGAAGTTCCTCGAGATCTCCGAGCACCTGCACGACGTCTCGAACAAGTTCTTCTTCTGGAAGCCGGTGGAGGATCTGTTCGACACGATCAACATCCGCGCCAACATGAATCCCGGTACCCTGCGGGACGTGCTCTCCCTCCGCATGGGCTCGTCGGTGGCCGGCACCATCCGCTCGAAGGTCAAGGATGCGCGCCTCGCGCAGATGCTCGACCACTTCGTGCAATATGTCGGCTCGTCCCCCTACGGCGCGCCGGCGGTGCTGTGCGCCATCGCCCACATGCAGACCGCCGAGGGGGTCTGGTACCCGATGGGCGGCACCCGCGCGGTGGCCGAGGCGCTGACGAAGCTCGCTTCCGAACTCGGCGCCACCCTGCGGCCGGGCGACGAGGTCACCGGGCTCGCCATCGAGAAGGGCACGGTGAAGGGCGTGAAGACCGCCGCCGGCATCACCCCGTTCGACGCGGTGATCTCCAACATGGACTCGGTGCGGACCTACCGCGAGCTCGTCGGCGGCGATGTCGGCAAGGCCTACGAGAAGAAGAGCTTCGAGCCGGCCTGTTCGGGCGTGGTGCTCTATCTCGGCCTGAACAAGCGCTACGAGCACCTGAACCACCACGATTTCGTCTTCTCCCGCGATCCGGAGGAGGAGTTCGACTACATCTACCGCAAGGGCGAGCCGGCTCCGGACCCGACCGCCTATCTCGCCGCCCCCTCCTCCACCGATCCGAGCGTGGCACCGGAGGGCGGCGAGGCCCTCTACGTCCTCGTCCACACGCCCTATCTTCGGCCACATCACGACTGGAAGACAATGTTCCCGGCCTACCGGCGGGTGATCCTCGACAAGCTCAAGCGCACCGGCCACATGCCGGATCTCGAAGAGCGCATCGTCGTCGAGCGCCATCTGACGCCGCAGGACATCCACGAGCGCTACAAGGTGCTCAACGGGGCGATCTACGGCCTCGCCTCGCACGGCAAGTTCATGGGCGCGTTCAAGCCAGGCAACCGCTCGCGGCAGGTGCGCGGCCTGTATCTCGCCGGCGGCGCGGCCCATCCCGGCCCCGGCATGCCCATGGTGATGATGTCGGGTTGGATCGCCGCCGACGCGCTCGATTCCGACGCGCAGGGCGGAGACACCCGCGGCGAGGTGCGGCAGAGCGCGTGAGCCCGCCGGCTCCCCCCACGCCGCGCCATTCGCCACCGATCTGGCGGTTCATGGTCTGGTACTTCGACCGGTTCCTGCGCCGCCACATGAACGCGCTCCGGCTCGCCCGCTGGGGCGCGCCGGATTGTACCGGCCATCCCGGCCCCGTCGTCGTCGTCCTCAATCACCCGTCGTGGTGGGACGCGGCCGTGGTGATCCTCCTGGCCGGCCGCCTGTTTCCCGAGCGGACGAGCCACGCCCCGTTCGATGCGGCGGCGCTGGAGAAATACGCGGTCTTCGGGCGAATCGGCGCGTTTCCGGTGGATCTCGAGTCGCTGCGCGGGGCGGCGCAGTTCCTTGCCCATTCCCGCGCGATCCTCGGCGCGCCCGGACAGATGCTCTGGATCACGGCGCAGGGACGCTTCGTCGATGTCCGCGCCCGCCCGCTCGACCTGCGCGCGGGAGTGGCGAGACTCCCCGAGATCGCCCCGGACGCGCTGTTCGTGCCCCTCGCCCTGGACTACGCCTTCTGGGAAGAACGAGGCGCCGAAGCCTTCGCGGCCTTCGGCACGCCGGTGCGGGGTGCCGATCTCCTCGCCCTGTCCCGCCCGGAGCGGCTGGCCCGGATGGAGGCCGACCTGACCGCCACCCTCGACCGGCTCTCCGCGGACGTCGTCGCCCGCGAGCCCGAGCGCTTCACGACCCTGACCTCCGGCGGCAAGGGTATCGGCGGAGTTTATGACGGCTGGCGCCGGATGCGGGCCCTCCTCACCGGCCGCCGCTTCGACCCGGCCCACAGCTCCGAGAAAGACAGAGCCCCGTGACCTTCGTCCTGGCGCTCGTCGCCCTCGCCTTCGCCCTCCTCCCCGCCATCCTGGCCTGCGCGAACCTCATCGCCCTGCGCACACCGGAGCCGGAATCGGCGCAGGACGGGCTGGTCTCGATCCTGATCCCCGCCCGCGACGAGGAGGGCACCATCGTCGGCACGGTGCGGGCCGCCCTGGCGAGCACCGGCATCGCCGTGGAGGTGCTGGTCGGGGACGACCATTCCACCGATGCCACGGCCGGCCTCGTCCGCGCCCTGGCGGAGACCGATCCCCGGCTCCGGCTCGTCCCGGTTCCCGCCCTGCCCGAGGGCTGGACGGGGAAGAACCACGCCTGCGCCGCCCTCGCGGCCGAGGCGAGGGGCGGGCACCTCCTCTTCATCGACGCCGACGTCACCCTGACGCCCGGCGCCGCGGCGGGGCTCGTCGCCCATGCCCGCGCCACGGGGGCCGCCCTGGTGAGCGCCGTGCCGCGCCAGATCATGCGCAGCCTCGGCGAGCGGCTCACCGTGCCGATGATCAACTTCCTCCTCGTCGGCTACCTCCCCGTGCCGATGATGCGCGCCTCGCTCCGTCCGGCTCTCGGCGCCGCCTGCGGCCAGCTCGTCCTCATCGACCGCTCCGTCTACGGTGAGACCGGCGGCCACGGCGCCATCCGCGGACGCCTGCATGACGGCGTGTTCCTGCCCCGGATCCTGCGCCATGCCGGTCATCGCACCGACCTCGTGGCGGGTCACGCGCTCGCCAACTGCCGGATGTACCGCAGCTTCGCCGAATCCTGGGCCGGGTTCTCGAAGAACGCCCATGAGGGCATGGCCACGCCCCGCGCCCTCCCGGTCTGGACGCTGCTCCTGCTCGCGGGCCATGTCCTGCCGCTCGTCCTCGTCCTCGCCGCCGCCTTCGGCCTCGCGACACCCACGGCCGGTCTGGTGGCGCTCGCCGCCCTCGTCGTGTCGCTCGCCACCCGCGCGGCGATCACCCTCATCACCCACGAGCCGGCCGCGACCGTCCTCCTCCACCCGTTCGGGGTAGTGGTGGCCCTGGCGATCCAGTGGAACGTCCTGCTGGACCCTAAGCGCGCCGGAGCGGCGGTGTGGAAGGGGCGGAGCTATCCGGTGGGGCGGGCGTAACTCGCCCTCTTCCCGGCCGTAGGCGAGGCCGGGTTTCCGAGCGGCGGCGTCTCCCGTCCGCCTCCCCGGGTGACGGCCGCGCGCACGGTTCCCCTGCCCGCGACGCAAGGACAGTCCCGGCGTCACGACGATGAAGCGTCGACCGAACCGAGGTCCGTCGGACCGTGGAACGAAGTATACCAAGTGTTTGTTTTTTTTGACGTAAATGTCAAAAACTCTTAGTTTTATAATTTATGCAGATCGAATACTCGGGTCTACGCGGCGCGACATTGTCTACCCCGATAGGGATCCGATCATAGCCTGCCCGTGCCAGTCAAACAGCTCGGAATGCGATGGCTTCGATGGTCCCGCTTCTCGTCACCCCCGGGACCGCCCCGTCCCGATTAATTTCCCCGGCTGTGGTGGATGAAACATCCTGCTCATTCGTGGGGCGCTTTAGGGCAAGATTTCGCGAAATTTCACCAAATCTCCGCCCTTACATGCATTATGGTGCTTGCCAGCACATCTGATATGCCAAATACTGAATACCAGCCGACGACTTCTGATCCCGACGATCACTTGCCGCGGCCGAGGGAGCCGATCCGCTGGGGTGCCTCGATCTCCAAGCCCTCAAGTATCCATGTCCATGATCAGGGAGAAAGCTCATGGCGACGTCCGTGACCGCGCCCATAACGGCGCAACCTTCAAAGCGATGGCTCCAACTCGTCCTCGGCGTGGCCTGTATGGTCGCGGCGGCGAACATTCAGTACGCCTGGACGCTGTTCGTCCCGGAAATTCAGAAGACCTTCGGCTGGGACCGCGCCGCGATCCAGGTCGCCTTCACGATCTTCGTCGTGGTGCAGACATGGCTGACCCCGATTGAAGGCTACTTCATCGACAAGTACGGCCCGAGCCGGGTCGTGATGTTCGGCGGTCTGATGACCGGCCTCGCCTGGGTCATCAACTCCTACGCCACCTCGCTCACGGGCTTCTATCTCGGCTCCGTGGCCGGCGGCATCGGCGTCGGTTGCGTCTACGCCACCTGCATCAACAACGCCCTGAAATGGTTCCCGGACAAGCGCGGCCTCGCGGTCGGCCTGACGGCGGGCGGCTATGGCGCCGGATCGGCCCTCACGATCCTGCCGATCGCCAGCATGATCTCGCACGGCAGCTACGCCCAGGCCTTCTTCATCTTCGGCCTGATCCAGGGCGCGGTCATCATGCTGGCCGCCATCGGCCTGCGCTCCCCGGCCAAGGACCAGGTCATCTTCTCGACCAAGGTCCTGCAGAGCCGGCGCGACTACACCCTCGGGGAAGCCCTGCGCACGCCGGTCTTCTACGTCATGCTGCTCATGTTCACCTGCACGGTCACCGGCGGCCTGATGGCCGTGGCCCAGCTCGGCGTCATCGCGCAGGATCTCGGCGTGAAGGAGTTCCAGGTCAACCTGTACTTCTTCGCCATGGCGGCCCTGCCCTTCGCGCTGATGCTCGACCGGATCATGAACGGCATCTCGCGGCCGCTCTTCGGCTACATCTCGGACCGGATCGGCCGTGAGAAGACGATGTTCATCGCCTTCACCATGGAGGGCATCGGCATCGTCGCTCTCGGTTACTTCGGCTCGAACCCCTGGGCCTTCGTGATCCTGTCCGGCATCGTGTTCCTGGCCTGGGGCGAGGTCTACTCGCTGTTCAGCGCCACGGCCGCCGATACGTTCGGCTCCAAGCACATCGGCAAGATCTACGGCGTGCTCTACTGCGCCAAGGGTTTCGCCGCCCTGTTCGTCCCGCTCGGCAACATCCTGATGCAGGCCACGGGCACCTGGGCGACGGTGCTGTATACGGTGGCGATCATGGATCTCTTCGCCGCGTTCCTGGCCGTGGCCGTCCTCCGGCCGATGCTCAAGCGCCACCACGTCGCCAACGGCTCGGTCACTCCGGCCGGCGCCCTGGCCCACGCCTGACCGACCCCTCGCCCCGCCCGACCGGCGGGGCGAGCCCGGCACGACCGAAGGAGCCGATGGCGTCCCGTCCGAGGGGCGCCTCCTGTCCGCCCTCCCGTGTCGCCCCATGCGCCGTCATGTCCAACTCTGCTCGGCCATCGCCGGAGTGCCCGAGATGAACATCGCCGCCATCCTCGCCCTCCAAAGTATTCCGTTCGCCGCCCTGGTGCTCGCCACGGCCGGTGCCAACCGCGATCTCTTCGCGGTTCTGTATGTCGCGGCCCTGGGCCTGACCCTATCCATCATCATCTTCGGCGACGGGCATCACACGCTGCCGCTGATGCCCGTCGCCGAAGAT
>NZ_NKUG01000194.1 GCF_014845095.1 Methylobacterium bullatum
GACCCGCCCCGGTGACGAGGCCCCAGCGCCGGTGGACCGCCTCCCGCCCCACCAGCAGCAGCCAGAGCGGCAGCGCCATCTGGCTCGCCGGAGCCTCGGAGGCGGCGAGGAGATCGTCGACGGGGGCGCCCTCTCCCTTGGCCAGAGCGAGGTTCACGACGCCCTGCCCCTTCAGGCTCAGCCGCCCGTGGCCGGAATCGCCCTCGGGGCGGGACGCGTCCGTCGCGGAGCCGTCGTGGAATGATTGAGGCCGCATGGTCACCGGTGATCGCCCCCCGCAGTGCGCCATCTCCTATCACCGAGAAGCCAGAACAAGGGAAAGGTTCGCTTAAAGGAGCCGCATCGACCCGATGTTTTTCGAGGCTGAGTGCATGTCCTCTACGTTTTGGTGTGCCTTCGGTACGGGGCCGCCGCGTGGGGGAGGCGCGGCGCGCCGAGAGGCTGGTTGAGGTGTTTGTCCAAGGCTTGACCTGGAGTGCAGCGTTGAGCTGAGTTCGACGTCCCGATCCATCGGCCCGGTTGTCGAGGCCGCCGGCGGCTGCCATGGTCGCCCGATGGCACAGTCACCTCCCTCCCGCTACTCCCCCTCCGAACTCATCGAGCAGTTGCGGGAGGCCGCCGAAGAGATCGCGCCCGAACTGCCCGGCATCCGGGCGGAGGAGACGCTGGAGGGCGAGGCGGCCCAGACCATCGAGGAGATGGCCGAGGCCCTGATGCGGATCGCGAACGGGGCGCCGCGCCCCCAGGACCTCGCCCGCGCCGCCCTGGAGGCCAAGGCGCCCCTGAAGCCGATCGGCCGCCCCAAGAGCACCGTGGTGAAGATGCAGCGGCCGCGTCGGTAGAGCCTCCGGCGCAGCAACGGCAAGAACAGACTGTATCAATTCAAAAGTAGAGATTTTTTTAAATCTTGCCTTGGACTGCGCAGGCAGGCACACTCTTCGACCTATAGCATGACACGGGTGACGCCGACGGACGGTCGCCGGAAGGCGGTCCCCGTCCATGCCGGCGCGCGACCGGCTCCGGGCGGCCGCCAGCGACAGGGTGATCCCGATCCGATGACGCACCGTCCTTCCCCTCTCCCCCCGTCCCGCCGCGCGATCCTGGCCGGCGGGCTCGGCCTCGCCGCCCTCGGGGGCCCGGCGCGGGCGGCGGGGCCGGCCGCGCGCATCGCCTCCCTCGGCGGGGCCGTGACCGAGATCCTCTACCGGCTCGGGGCCGCGAGCCGGATCGTGGTGGTCGACACCACCAGCATCTACCCGGCGCAGGCCCTGCGCGAGAAGCCGAATATCGGCTATCTGCGCGCGCTGTCGGCGGAGGGGCTGCTCTCGGCCGGCCCGGACCTCGTCATCGCGGCCGAGGGCGCCGGCCCCGCCGACGTGCTGACCCTGGTGCGCGAGGCGGGCGTGCCGGTCTCCATCGTCAAGGAGCCGCCGACCCCCGAGGGTGTCCTCGACAAGATCGCCACCGTGGGACGCCTCGCCGGCCTCGAACGGGAGGCCGCCGCCCTCGCCGCGGAGGTGCGCGCGCAATTCGCCGGCCTGAGCGAGCAGCGCGCCCGCATCACCCGCCCGGCCAGGGCGCTCGTCGTGCTGTCGGTGGCGAACGGCCGCGTCATGGTCGGGGGCCGCAACAGCACGGCGGACGGCATCCTGGCCCTGGCGGGGGTGGAGAACGCGGCCACCGGCATCGAGGGGTTCAAGCCGATGACGGACGAGGCCATCATCGCCGCCGCCCCCGACGCCGTGGTGATGATGCAGAACGGGGCCGAGGCCCCGAACCCGGAGACGACCTTCGCCCCCGGCACCGCCCTCGGCCAGGTGCCGGCGGCGGCCAAACACGCCCTCGTGGCTATGGACGGCCTCTACCTCCTCGGCTTCGGCCCGCGCACCCCGGATGCCGCACGCGACCTGATACGGGCGATCTACCCCGACCTCATCCGTGGCTGATCCTGTCCACGGGGACAGGCTCGCCGATCCGCGCCGCCGGGACGTCGCGGTCTTCGCCGGCCTGGCGATCCTCGTCCTCGCCGTCAGCCTCCTCTCCGTCGGCGTCGGGGCGATCCCCATCGCGCCGGCGCGGATCCTCGACGTGATGATGCGGGGCGGGGCGGATCCAGGCCTCGCGCGCGACAGCCTCGTCATCCTCAACATCCGCCTGCCTCGTACCCTCCTGGGCCTGATGGTCGGCGCGGGCCTGGCGGTCTCCGGTGCGCTGATGCAGGGGCTCTTCCGCAATCCCCTGGCCGATCCGGCCCTGGTCGGCGTCTCCGCCGGGGCGGGCCTCGCGGCGGCCTGTATCATCGTCCTCGGCGACCGGCTCCTCGTGGCATTTGGCCTGCCGGGGCCGCTCCCCTATGCGGTGCTGCCGGCGGCGGCCTTCTGCGGGGGGCTCACCGCGACGCTGGGCCTCTACCTCGTCGCCACGCGCTCGGGCCGGACCTCCGTGGCGACGATGCTGCTCGCCGGCATCGCGCTCGGAGCGCTGAGCGGCGCGATGACGGGGCTCCTCGTCTATGCCAGCGACGACCGGCAGCTGCGCGACCTCACCTTCTGGTCCCTGGGCAGCCTCGGGGGATCGACCTGGACCAAGGTGGCGGCCACCGCTCCGGCGATCCTCCCGGTGCTGATCGCCGTGCCGTTCCTCGGGCGCGGGCTCAACGCCCTGGTCCTCGGGGAGGCGGAGGCGTTCCATCTCGGCATCCCGGTGGAGCGGCTCAAGCGGGCGGCGATCCTCCTCGTCGCCATCGCCGTCGGCGCCGGCGTGGCGGCGGCCGGGGTGATCGGCTTCGTCGGCCTCGTGGTGCCCCATACCCTGCGGCTGATGATCGGCCCCGAGCACCGGCGGCTCCTGCCGGCCTCCGCCCTCCTCGGCGGCACGCTCCTCGTCCTGGCGGATGTGGCGGCGCGTCTCGTGGTGGCGCCGGCCGAACTGCCGATCGGGATCGTCACGGCGCTGGTGGGCGCCCCCGTCTTCCTGTGGCTCCTCCTGGCGCGGACCCGGACCCTCGATGTCTGAGGCGGCGCCCCTGCTCACCGCCTCCGGCCTCGCCTTCGCCACGGGCGGGCGCACCCTGGTGGAGGGCGTGTCGCTCGACGTGGAGCCGGGATCGCTGCAGGTCATCATCGGCCCGAACGGCGCGGGCAAATCCACCCTGCTGCGCCTCCTCTGCGGCGAGCTCGCCCCCACCGCGGGCACGGTGGCCTATGGCGGAACGCCGGTTCCGACGATCCCGCCCTGGCGGCTCGCGGCCCTGCGGGCGGTGCTGCCGCAGACCACGCGGCTCGCCTTTCCCTTCTCGGTCTCGGACGTCGCCCGCATCGGCCTCGACGGCATCGGCCGCGGCCTCACCCGGCGCGACCGCGAGGCGATCCTCGCCGACGCCCTCGGCCGGGCCGACATCCTGCATCTCGCGGGCCGTGCCTATCAGAGCCTATCGGGCGGCGAGCAGGCCCGGGTCCAGTTCGCGCGCGTGCTGTGCCAGCTCGCCGCCGGCCGCACCATCGCCACCGGACAGGTCCTGTTCCTCGACGAGCCCACCGCGAGCCTCGACCTGCGCCATCAGAGCGCGATCCTGGAAGCCGTGGATGGGCTGCGGGGCCGCGGCGTCGGCGTGGTGGCGATCCTGCACGACCTCAACCTCGCGGCGGCCTATGCCGACACCCTGCTGGTGCTCTCCGAGGGCCGCCTCGTGGCGCGCGGCACCCCGTCGGCGATCCTGCGCGACGACCTGATCGCCGAGGTCTTCCAGGTGAACTGGCCCGTCGGGCGGGTGCCCGAGGGCGGCCGGCCCTTCATCCTCCCGCGCCGCCTGTGACCGGGCGGCAACAGACCACGGGATTATAAAACTAGGCTAGAACAGGTCTAGGCATATTCAGATGCTCCTTGGACTCACACCAATCTAACCAAGACTAAACCGCGTTGACCGCACAGTCATGGAGCAGCATCAGCGCTGGGAGCCAGCCCATCTCCCGGCGCTGTCTCTCCTGTCTCGCGGAATCGGTCATGCCTCCCCGTCTCCTCCTCACCCCCCATCGCGCCGGCGCCCTCGTCGGCGTCTCGCTCATCGCGATGAGCGCCGCTCAAGCGCAGACGGCGCCCGCCCTCCCCGCGGCGCAACCGCCGCACACGGCAGTGAGCCTCGACACCCTCTCGGTCACCGGGACGAAGACCGAGGAGCCCGCCATCGACGCCCTGTCCGGGAGCAGCGTCGTCACCCGCGCGCAGATGGACCGCCTGCAGCCGAGCCGCCTCTCCGACGTCCTGCGCGACGTCCCCGGCGTCACCACGCAGGAGAACCAGAACGACCCGGCCCAGGCCATCAACATCCGCGGGCTGCAGGATTTCGGGCGCGTCAACGTCCTGGTGGACGGCGCCCGCCAGAACTTCCAGACCTCGGGCCACAGCGCCAACGGCGTCTTCTATCTCGATCCCGAACTCGTCGGCGGCGTCGACATCACGCGCGGCCCCACCTCCACCATCTACGGCTCCGGCGCGATCGGCGGCGTGGTCGCCTTCCGCACGCGCTCCATCGACGACATCCTGGCGCCGGACGAGAAGGCGGGCGCGGTCCAGAAATTCGGCTTCGGCTCGAACGGACAGAAATTCCTGAACTCGACGGCGCTGGGCGCCCGCATCGGCACCGCGGCGGATGTGTTCGGTCAGTTCGTCTACCGCAACAACGACGCCTATCGCGACGGGTTCGGCACGCTCGTGCGCGACACCGGCAACGAACTGACCTCCGGCCTGGCCAAGTTCAACCTCCGGCCCGCCGACGGCCACGAGATCAGCGGCACGGCCCTCCTGCAGAACTTCGACTTCGCCAATAACGGCAGCAGCAACGCCGGAGCCCGCTTCAACAACGCGGTCCAGGCCAACACCTACACCCTCGGCTACCGCTTCGCCCGGCCCGACGTGCCGCTGATCGATCTGAGCGTGAAGGGCTACTACGCCAGCACGCACAACACGCTGACCTTCCTCAACGACACCGCGAGCGGTCTCTACGGCAATCTCGGCGTGCGGGCCGGCGACAGGATCGACTACGACATCGAGACGCTGGGCGTCGACGTCCACAACACGGCCCGTTTCGACACCTGGGCCTTGAGCCACGCCCTGACCATCGGCGGCGACGCGGTGTTCGACCGGGTCAAGACCACGGACAATGCCGGGGGCTTCGGCTCCGCCTTCACGCCCTCCGGGGAGCGGACCCTGGCGGGCGCCTTCATCCAGGACGAGGTGCGCTACGCCTCCTGGCTGCGGGTCATCGGAGCGTTGCGCTACGACCATTACGAAATGTCCGGCGGCAACGCGAGCTCGAGCGGCGACCGCCTCTCTCCCAAGATCACGGTGGGGGTCTCGCCCTTTGCCGGGATCGAGTTCTACGGCACCTATGCGGAAGGCTATCGGGCGCCATCGATCACCGAGACCCTGGTCCAGGGCATCCATCCCTTCCCGGCCTTCAACATCCTTCCGAATGCGTCCCTGAAGCCTGAAGTGGCGCACAATATCGAAGGGGGCATCAACCTCAAATACGGCGATGTCCTGAGGCCCGGCGACGTCTTCCGCGCCAAGGCCAACGTCTTCCAGAACGAGATCGACGACTACATCAACACCGCCCAGGTCGGCCCGACCTATTTCGTGCCCGTGATTCCCGGCATTCCGGCCTCGGTCTGCGTCGGCCGGCCCGGACGTTTCCCGTGCTTCATCCCGGTGCAGTCGTTCCAGTACCTCAACGTGGCGCAGGCCGAAATCTCCGGCGTCGAACTGGAGGGCGCCTACGATTGGGGCGGCGGCTTCGTCTCGGTGGCGGCCACCCATACCGAGGGGCGCGACAAGGCCACGCGCGAGGCCCTTCTGAGCATCCCCCCGGACCGCATCAGCGCCACGCTCGGCCTGCGCTTCCTCGACGACAGCCTCACGGTGGGAAGCCGCCTCACCTTCGTGGACAAAAGCAACGTCGTTCCCGCCAGTGCGACGATCCTGGCGACCAAGGCCTATGGCCTCGTGGATTTCTTCGCGTCCTACCGGGTCAACGACCGGATCCGCGCCGACTTCACCCTGCAGAACGCCTTCGACAAGCGCTACACCCAGTACCTCAACCTGCTGCAGAGCCCAGGCCTGACGGCAAAGGCCGCGATCAGCATCAAGTTCGCCACGCGCTGACCGACGGGATAGTCAGTTCGCGCGACGCACCACGGTGCGGGAGGGCGGCGGGCAGGCTTCACGTGACCTGGCCCGCCTCGCTCCCTTCATGAGGCGGAGGTGGTGCCCCGTGATGAAGTCGATGCCGGTTCCAGCGCCGCATTGCTGCCTTGATTTAAGCGGGCCGACGCGCCAATTTGAAGAGAGGCCATAAGGAACCATGGAATGAAGGCCGAAAAGCGTGCTGCGCTCAAGTTGGCGATCAAGCGCTATACAACTGCAAAGAAAGCGACGAAGGCCTTAGCGTTGGGCGCCCTGGTCAAAGAGGGGACGCACAATAAAAAAGGCGAAATCACTGCCGCCTACGGTGGCGAACGAAAGAAAAAAGCCACTGCTGGGTTTTAATGTCTAGAAATTTGCCGTCTTTCGTTTTTGGCTACCACGGGTGTAGCAGAAAGGTAGGCCGCAAAGCTTTGACTCACGGTCTTCCTTTGGCCCCTTCCAATAAAGATTACGATTGGCTCGGCCCGGGAGTCTATTTTTGGGAAAACGATGCGCTACGGGCCTATGAGTGGGCGCAGGCGAAGGCGGCGTCCGGCGCATATGACGATCCATTTGTCATAGGTGCGATCATCGATCTGGGAAATTGTCTCGATTTATTGCAGCGAGAAAATATTGAGCTGCTGACTGACGCATACGATAGTCTGAAGCTGCTGAACGAACAAGCCGGCACAGAAATGCCGAAGAACAAAGACCCAAACACAATTAATCAAGGAGACAAACTCCTGCGATTTCGCGACTGCGCCGTCATCCGACACTTGCACGAAATCATTGAAGACAAACATTATAATGACCCCGAAAGCGAAGACTACATAGAGCCGTTCGATACAGTAAGAGGTCTTTTCGTTGAAGGAAGCCCAGCTTATCCGCAGGGTGGATTTTATTCCAGGACCCACACACAGATAGCAGTCAGAAACGACACATGCATCAAAGGTATATTTTTGCCACGCGGGGAGATTGGCTCCTAAGTTTTCCGCATAGTTTGTGTTTGCTCGATTTCCGATCTGCAGCCTCTGCTAGCGCAACCGTCCCGAAGGCAGATCAAACCCGTCAGATTCCGAACCGGCCCACTCCCGATTCTGTGACATGAGCGGCGACCCACTGCCGCTCCGCTCACGCAGCGGAGGCGGTGCCGCGTGACGGCTCGGCCGCACGCGCGTCACCGATCTCGGCGGCGATGCCGGTGGAGGCCAGGTTCTTGCCCTTCGCCTCGATCTCGAAATCGGCCCAGGCGAGGTGCCGGGCCACGAGGGCGTTGAGCGCTCGGTTGCCCATCAGGTGCGAATGGGCCGCGATGTCCCGCCACTTGTGCCCGGCCCCTATCAGGGTGGGGTAATCGGGCAGCGTGTCCGGGTCGTGCCCCTCCAGCAGGGCCTCGCGCGAGAGGCTGATATGGGCGATCGGGCGCACACCGCGCCAGGAGTCGCGGATGCGGGCGATCCGCGAATCGTCGGGCTCTATATAGACGCCGCCGCTCTGGACCCAGTGGTGGTGCAGATCGAGGACCACCGGCACGTCGTCCGCCAGGTCCAGCACCGTGTCGAGGCCGAAGGCGTTCTCGTCGTTCTCCACCGTCAGCAGGTCGCGCGCGGTCTGCGAGAGCTTGGGCAGGCTGGCGCGAAACCCTTCGATGCCCGGATCGCGGGCGCCGACATGGATGTTGATATGGGCGCCCTGCGGGTGCCAGCCGCCGCCATAGCCCATCATCGCCATCAGCTCGGCATGGTATTCGAGCTCGGAGATGCCGTTGCGCTCGGCATTGGGGTTGCGCGAGGCGATGACGCAGAACGGCCCGGGGTGGAAGCTGAGGCGCACGCCCCCCGCCCGCGCCCGCTCGCCGACGCGCGCGAGACCGGTCTCCACGAGATCGACCATCTCGGGCTCGGCATAGATCGAGCGTGCCACCGCGTGGGTGTAGCCGGGCAGGACATTGCTCGCCATCCGCAGCAGGCGCTCCAGGGGCGGCCGGGCCGCGACCCAGGCGATCTGCCGTTCGAGCGCGCCGAGATTGTGCCGGACGAGACCCTCGAGCTTCGCCCGCCGCGCCGCGGGCGCGAGCGTGTCGAGATGGCTCATGGTGGTGTGCGACAGGTTCATGTGAAGCGTCGCCTCGCGGGCGGCCTTCAGGGTCTTGAAGCTGGCGGGATCGTCGTCGAGCACGAAGGTGCAGCAGAAACCGAGGCGCGGCGTGTCCATCATCATGGGGGGATAACGGCGTCGGCCGGCTTTGGTGTCGCCGGACCGGGCGGTTTCGGATCGCCCCGTGACCGAGCCGGCGTGATCGGATGCCTCAGCGGATGCACACGCTGACGTCGGTCGTCCGCCAAAGTCGATCGCCCGACCCGACCACCTCATCCTGAGGTGCCCTTCGCCTCGGCGAAGGGCCTCGAAGGAGCCCTCCAGATACCGAAGCGTTCCCTGGAGCCCTCCTTCGAGGCCGCTACGCGGCACCTCAGGATAAGGTAGAGCCTTGGAAAAACATCCAAAATGTCTCTCAGTCCAGGCACATGGCGAAATACAGCTGCCTGATCCGCTCCAGGGCCTGGAACCCCTCGGCGCGCGGGTTGAGGAGTTCCGGCCCCTCCGGGACGCGGCCGAAGAACGCGCTTGCCGGATCGGCCACGAAGCCGCGCTCGCCGATATAGAGCCCGTCCCGGTTCTTCACGTTGACCGAGCCGCAGACCCACGACCCTTCGGCCTTGCGCAACGCCGTCACCTTCGGGTCGAGGGCGCCGAAACGCTCGCCCACCATGACGAGGATCGCTTCCGCCGCGGACTTGCCGATGACGGCATCGGACCCGTCCTCGACCCGCTGCGCCTGCGCCGGGCCGGACAGGGCCGAGAGCAGGAGGAGCGCCCCCGCGAGGCCACGGAAGTGGCCCGTCATCGTGCATGGCCGAGCCATGAGGCGACGGCCCTCACCGCGCCGAACCCGCTCCGCCGCCCCCGTTGGTCGCCGGCTCGGCATCGGCAATGAGGATGTCGAGGGATTGGCGCACGATCTCCAGGGCGCTGACGCCCTTGCTCGCGGCCTCCGCCTCGACCTTCGCCCGGTCGGCGGACGGCATCTCGTCGAAGATCGCCTGCGCGACCCCCACCGACGCGTGCTTGTGATGTTCGCCCATGATCAGACCAGCCGGATGATGGCGAGGCCGAAGCTCCCGTTCAATAATAATAAGCATTTCATGAGAATAGCCTGACCCCGCACTTGGGAACGATGAGTGCTCTTCTTTCTCACCTCGCATCAGAGATCAACTCGTTTCGCGCCGGAGGATTGGCGGAGCTGTTTGTCCGTGAGCGAGGTGACGGAGAATCCAGGCGTGGATGAAACCGTGCGCCTGCGCTCGTCACGTCGAGGCTGCTTCCGGGTCCAAGCAGATCCTCGCCGTTGCCGACCTGCCCCGCAAAATGTAAGGTAGATTCCTTACACATCGACGGAGGATATCATGGCGGTCCTCGTTCGCGAGCGGAGCAAGATCACCGCGAAGGGTCAGACCACGATCCCCAAGGCCGTGCGCCAGGCGCTCGGCGTGAGCTACGGCGGCGACGTCGCCTACGTCATCGACGAGGGCGGTCGCGTGAGCCTGTTCGCGGCGGCGGAGGAGGAGACGGACCCGGTGATCGACGGGTTCCTGACCTTCCTCGCGCGGGACATGGCCCGCAACCCTTCGCAGATTTCGGCTTTCCCCGCCGGATTGGCGGAACGCATGACGACGCTCACAGCCGGAATGACCGTCGATTTCAATGAGGATATCGACGGCGACGTGACGCTCTGAGCCATGGTCATCGACGGCTGGACGGTCTTCGCCCATCCTCTGTTGCTCGATCAGCTCGAGAGGGCGACGGCGGCAGTGGAAGCGGCCAAGGCGGCCGACCCGACGGGCTATCAGCGCACGGCGCAAGCGAAGCTTCTCGCCATGCTCGCTACGTTGATCTTCGAGACGATCCCGTCCGATCCAACGCGGCAGGAGTACCGCCAAGGCGACACGCTCGGAAGGACCCGGAAGCATTGGTTCCGGGCCAAATTCGGCAACGGCCGGTTCCGGCTGTTCTTCCGCTACGACAGCAGAACGAAAATCCTCATCTTCGCCTGGGTGAACGACGAGACGACGTTACGGACCTACGGCTCGAAAACCGACGCCTATCGCGTGTTCAAGGGGATGCTCGACAAGGGCAACCCGCCCGACGACTGGAAATCTCTGCTCGCGGCAGCCTCGGCAGAGCCGGCCGGCACACGGCTGGAGAAGGCCAAGCCGACATAGCGCTCGCGATCGGGTCCTGACGGAAAGAAGACGCCGACCGAAGCGGGCCACCCGCGATCCGCCAGGCGGCACCGACCATCCACTCCCCCTCCGCGACGTCAGAATTCGAGGCCGAGCTTGAGGCGGACGGCGTGGCGCTCGAACTGGCCGAGGCCGAGGGCGCGCCGTGCGAAGGCGGGATCGGAATCGCGCCCCCAGATCTGGCCGGCATAGGCCAGGGTGATCCAGGCCTTCTCGGTGAAGCGGTGGTGCAGGGCCGGGCCGAGGGTCAGGGCCTGGCTCTCCAACCGGTTCAGGAAAGCCCCGTCATAGCCGCGCAGGTAGCGCAGCTCCGGCCCGAGATAGGTCTTGTCCGCCACCTCTCCGACGAGGGCGTTCGACCAGACGAAGGTCGAGGAGCGGTAGCCCTCGCCCGAGCCGCGCTGGCGCCCCACCGCCGGTTCGAAACTGACGTTGCTGCCGTACCAGAGTGTGTTCGGCACGATCTGGACATCGACCTGGGCCAGGGTCTCGAGATCGAAGACGTCGGCGCCGTTGCCCTCAATCGGCAGGATGCGGGTGAAGCGCGGCCTCACCTCCAGGGCGAAACCCACGGGCTGCTCGGCCGAGCCCTTCAGGAACTGGTACTTCACGTCGATCGAGGCCCCGTCGAACGTGCCGAAGGCCTTGTCGTCGAGATCGGCGATGGTGCGGACCCGGTGCAGGGTGCCGAAGGCGCTGAACTCGATGCTCAGGCGGTCGATCGGATCGAACTGGTAGCCGAGGCGCGCGTCGAAGGCCCGGTAATGCGACGGGCCGGGGCCGGCGCGGCGCTTGCCGATGCGCGAGACGCTGTCGAAGACGACCTCCTGCTGGCCCTTCTCGCCGGCATCCGTTCCTTCGGTGAAGCCGAACAGGTGCTCGGTGTCGACATCCTCTTTCTCGGGCGACGACGGCTTGGCTTTCGTCTCAGGCGACGGCGACTTGGCCTTCGACGAGCGCGCCTGACCGCCGCTCTTGCCGTCCTTGCCGTCGTCGGAGCCGGCCAGCGCCGGCGCGCAGGAACAGGCGGCGAGAAGAAGCGCGACGGCGATCCTCACGGGCGTCATGGCGCGGTGTTTCCTTCGGCCCGAGGCACCGATGTCCCCCGGTCCCGTCGACACCCTAGCCGGCCGCACCCCGAGACGCTGCGCCGTCCCTGCAACAGGACGAGAGTATTCATGATGCAGGGGATGATCGCGCCGGATGAAACGTGAGATGTGGCCGAGACGACCTCCGGCTTTCGGAGGGCGGTGCTCCCATCGCCGGACGGCCTTCAGCCCCGCAGGGCCGCGAGGCTCCGCCTCTGGCGCCCCGCATCGTCGAAATTCTCCGGCGCGAGCCAGGCGGCGAAGGCGTCCCGCAGGCGGGGCCAGTCCGCATCGGTCACCGCGAACCACGCCGTGTCGCGCGAGCGCCCCTTGGTGACGATGGCGTTGCGGAAGATGCCCTCGAAGGTGAAGCCGTAGCGCAGGGCCGCCGCGCGGGAGGGCGCGTTGAGGCTGTCGCATTTCCACTCGTAGCGGCGATATCCGAGGTCGAAGGCGCGGGCCATCATCAGGGCCATCGCCTCGGTGGCGGCGGGGTTGCGGGCGAGACCGGGGCCGAACTGGATATGGCCGACCTCGATACAGCCATGGGCCGGCTCGATCCTGAGATAGGCCGCGAGGCCCAGCGCCCGGCCGGTGGCGGCGTCGAGGATGGCGTGATGCATCGGGTCGCGGCTGCGGGCGATCTCCGCCAGTCGCGCGCGATACTCGGCCTCGTCCGCCGGGGGCTCCACGGGCAGGTAGGTCCAGCGCGCCGGGTCGTGCGCCAGGGCGGAAAAAAGGTCGCCCGCATGGCGCTCGGCATCGAGGGGCTCGATCCGGCAGAACCGGCCCTGCATCGCCTCGCGTGGCGGGAACGGCGGCGGGGTCCACCCCACGAGGGCGGGGCCGACCGGCTGGCCATAGGAATTCACGCGCTCGCTCATGCCCGAACTCCCAACCTGTCGACGAGGTCCGCCATCGCGTCGTTGCCGCCCGCGTCCCGGCGCAATCCGGCCGCGACGCCGGCCCGGTCCGCCTCCGTGCGGTTCTGGCTGACCTTCCATTTGCCGGTGAGACGCGCAATCGGAATCTCGATGCCGACGATCCCCCTGATCTGCGCCGCCGTGAAGGCCGGCGGCGCGTCCGCCACCGACCAGGGCGCGTCCCGCCCCGCCTCCTGCATCCGTGTCAGGTCGTCGATCTGCCGGCGCAGCCAGGCCTCGTCCTCGATGACGCGCGGGCGGCCCCGCGCCTGGACGGTGGCGTAATTCCAGGTGGGCACCACCTTCCCCGTCTCACGCTTCGTCGCGTACCAGGAGGGCGTGACGTAGCGGTCCGGCCCCTGGAACACGACGAGGCATTCGGGAAGCCCGTCGAGGTCGCGCCAGTGCGGGTTGGCGCGGGCGAGATGGGCGCGGAGCACGCGCTCTCCGCCCGCGCCCTCGTCGAGGAGGA
>NZ_NKUG01000195.1 GCF_014845095.1 Methylobacterium bullatum
TCGCCGGGGCGATCACCGCCGCTCTGTTCCTGCGGCGGTTCGCGCCGGGCACGCGGGCGCATGTGCATTTCGACCTGTACGGCTGGAACCCCTCGACCAAGCCCGGCAGGCCGGAAGGCGGCGAGGTCCAGACCGCCCGCCTCGTCTACGCCCTCCTGAAGGAGCGCTATCCGGCCCGGTAGCGGGCGACTTCAGGCCGCGAGCTGCGCCTTCTCGGCGATATAGGCGACGCGCACCACGTCTTTGCCATAGGTCCGTTCCAGGCGGCGCACGGTGAAATGGGCGCGTGCCATCGCCTGGAAATGGTTCATGAAGGCGGTGTTCACGGCCGCCCCCCCGACCGCGCCGAGGATCGGCACCGCCTGCGCCGCGACCTTCTGCGAGACGACGAGGCCGAACCGCGCCGCGATCTGCGTGGAGAAGCGGATCAGGGCCGGGGCCGCCTCGTCGAGCAGGGCGCGGTTGCCGGCATAGCGCGCCGCTTCCGACATGGTCTTGGCGAGTGCGGCGCGCACGGCGAAATACCCGCTCTCCGTCAGCGCCGTCTCGGCGCCGCTGCGTCCGCCCAGCGCGAAGACCTGGACGCAGGCCAGGGCGTTTTCCGGGTCCGACAGGTCTTCGCCCTCTTCCCGCGCGATCTGCGCGATGGAGCGCAGCATCAGCGTGGTCGAGACCGGCAGTTCCACCGGCAGGGTCGCGATGCCGAAGGCACCGCCCACGGCGCCGGACAGGGCCGCCATCGCCTTGTGTCCGAAATCGCCGGTGGGCAGGAAGCGCGCGAAGCGCTCGCCCGCCGTGCTCGCCGCCGGCACGGGGAGGTCGTCGAGCACCGGCACGGCGGTCGCCCCGGCGGCCGAGGCCGGGACGATGGTCTTCTCGGCCTCCGGCAGGGTCGCGAGGGCCACGCGCAGGGCCGTCCGCATGGCCCCTTCCGTGGCGCGCGACACCGCGTCGGTCACGGGCGCCGGAAGGCTGCGGCTGATCATGTCGAGGGGAGCCCCCGCCACCGCGGACAGGCGCGCGGCGAGGCCGGGCGTCTCCAGCGTGCGGACGGCACGCACGAGCGCGGCGCGGTCGGCATCGTTGAGGTCCGGGCCGGCCGACGCTTCGGCCGGGGTGGAGCGGGTATCGTCGACGAGGGAAATGTTGCTCACGTCTGCGGTCTCATCCGTGTTTCGGGCGCCGGCGCGCCGGGCCGATCGCTGGAAGCAAGCGTGAGGCCCGCGGGATGGTTCCCGCTCACGGTCTCGGTGTCGCCCGAGGCGGCTGTCTCGGCGGCGGCGCGGGCCGCGCTGCGTTCACCGGCGCGCCCGACGAAGAA
>NZ_NKUG01000196.1 GCF_014845095.1 Methylobacterium bullatum
TCCGGCTCAGACGCGGCGGGCGTCGTAGCGATCGGTGAGGGTGGCGAGGGTCGGAGCGCCGAGGCGGCCGCCGAAGAAGCCGGCGAGCGCGCCGAGGATCAGGGCGAGCGCGCCGTAGAAGGCGCCCTGGGTGGCAGCGGACTTGGCGGCCACGGCCGCGGCCTCGGCCTTCTGCTTGGCGCTGGCGACGGTCTCTTCGTACTGCTTCCTGTAGTCCTGGATCTGGGTCTTGGCCTGGTCGACCGGGATGCCCTGGGCCTTGGCCAGCGCGTCGGCGGCGCGGTTCTCGGCCTGGGCCTTCTGGGCGGGATCCCCCGTGAACAGGGCGCGGATGGCTGCCACGGCGGCATCCTTGGCGGCCTGCGGGTCCTGGCCGGCCGCCTGCTGGCGGACGCTCTGCTCGATGCCGTCCAGCGGGTTGGTGATCTTGGACAGCGACGGGGCTGCGGCCTGCGCGGCGGTCTGCACGGTACCGCCGACGAGGGAGCCGGCGCCGCCGAGCGTGCTGGTCACGCCCGAGAAGGCGCCGCCGATGAGGCCGCCGGCCGCGGAGGTGAGAAGATAGAGCACCACGAGGGTGGTCACCGCCCAGGAGACCAGGCCGTGCAGGCCGGCGGCGCCCGTCACGGGCTTGCCCGACAGGCGCCCGGCGATGAAGCCGCCCG
>NZ_NKUG01000197.1 GCF_014845095.1 Methylobacterium bullatum
GCCGCCGAGAACCTTTACGGACAGGCCAAGGACTCCGTCCGCGACGCGGCCGAGCACGTCGCCGACACCGCCCGCGACATCGGCGGCAGGGTTCGCGACACGGTCGGCAGTCTGATCGGGTCGGACGACGTCGAGGACCGCGCGCGCCGCGCCCAGGGAGCGGCCGCCGATACCTACGACCGCGCCGAGCGCTCCGTCCGCGGTGCCGGCCGCGAGGCCTACGACCGGGCCGAGGACGCCTACGAGAACGGTGGCCGGTACCTGCGCCAGGGCGGACGCGAGGCCACCGACCGGATCGCAGAGCATCCGGTGGCCGCCCTGCTCGTGGCAGGCCTCCTCGGCTACGGAATCGGCCTGCTCATCCACCGGCGCGACTGATCCGCAAAGCCGCGATCGATCGGTCCGACCGTGCCGGAACTGCGCGGTCGGCCCCCTGAGTTCCACCAGCCGACGCCCCCCTCGAACGACCGACCTTCTCGGACGACCGACGACCCGGAGTATCAGTATCGTGTCCACTTCCCCCCTTCTCGCGACTTCATCCATCACGGCCTCGGCCGATACCCGCACCGTCCTGCTGAACCAGGTGTCCTGGGGCGCGATCTTCGCCGGCGCGGTCACCGCCCTGGTGACCCAGGTCGTCCTCAACATGGTCGGCGTCGGCATCGGCCTGTCCAGCGTCGGAGCGAACGCCGCCGACAACCCGGCCGCCTCGACCCTGTCGCTCGGCGCCGGTGTCTGGTTCATCGTCTCGGGCATCGTCGCCGCTCTCGCGGGCGGCTTCATCGCCGG
>NZ_NKUG01000198.1 GCF_014845095.1 Methylobacterium bullatum
ATCGATGATGGCGAGCGCCGGCGGGCGGCCCTGGCTCAGGGTCTCGACGATGTCCTCGACATTGGTCTCGGCGGCGAGATCCACCGCCGCGCTCGACAGGCCGAGGCGCTCGGCCCGCAGGCGCACCTGCGCCACCGCCTCCTCGCCGGAGATGTAGACCACGCGCTCGCCGGTGCGCGCCATGGCGGCGGTGGCCTGCATAAGCAGGGTCGATTTGCCGATGCCGGGATCGCCGCCGAGCAGGATCACCGAACCGCGCACGAAGCCGCCGCCGGTCACGCGGTCGAGTTCGCCGATGCCGGAGGGAATGCGCGGCGCCTCCCGCGCCTCGCCGGTGAGCCCTTCGAGGGGGAAGATGCGCCCATGCGACCGGCTCGGCCGCGTCTTGACCGGACCGGCCTGCGGGCCGCTCGCGCCGGTCTCCTCGACGATCGTGTTCCAACCGTTGCAGGCTTCGCATCGCCCGCGCCAGCGATTGTAGACGGCGCCGCAGGATTGGCAGACGAAGGTCTGGTGGATCTTGGCCATGATCGCCTTTTGAGGAAGCACAGACGACAGTCTACGGCCATCCAACCCGCTCCCTCATCCTGAGG
>NZ_NKUG01000199.1 GCF_014845095.1 Methylobacterium bullatum
CGCACCACCGCGAAGTCGGTACCGGTCCCGCCGCCGTCTGCTTCGCCCACGACGATGATCTTGCCGTCCGCCTGCATCGTGACGCTGTGGCCGAAATCATTCAAGGTGCCGGCGCTGGCCGGGGTGAGCACCTTGCCAGTCCCGGCGCCGAGGAACGACGGCGCGTCGTTCACGGCCGTGAGGGTGGTGCTCAAGGTGGCGGGGATGGAGGTCGTGCCGTCGCCGACGTTGTAGCTGATGACGAGCGGGCCGTTGTAGTTGGCGGTCGGGGTGACGGTGTAGCCGCCCGCCCCGTTGCTCACGATGGTGCCGTGATCGACGCTGAGGCCGGAGAGGACGAGGGCCGTGCCGTCGGGGTCGCTGAAGCCCTGCAGCAGATCGATCGCCGTGACCGTGAAGACGGTGTCTTCCTGGCCGACCGCGAGGGCGGCCTGGGTGCCGCTGAGAATCGGCGCGTCGTTGGTGGGGAGGAGCATGACCGTGGTGGTTCCTGTGGTGGTCGCGGCCCCATTGGGCCCCTGGGCGCCGGCATTGCCGTCCGAGAACGTCCAGACCAGCGTGGCAGAGGTCGGAGGCGTATCGGAGGTGTTGGCGTAGGTGACGGCGCGCGCCACCGCGTCGGCGAGCGCCGAGGTGGCGACGTTCGTGCCGGTGAAAGTGATCGTGAGCGTGCCGGCCGTGTCGGTGAAGGTGGCGAAGGTCGCCCCGTTCGCGTCGCGCAGGCTGTTGCCCGAGACCGTGAAGCCCGAGGCATCGAAGCCGAACGCGTCCTGCGCATTCGCCCCGCCCTGGCGGGCAAGGGTCAGCGTGGCGCCGGCATAGTCGCCCAGACCGCCGTTCAGCGCGTCGAGGTCGACATCGGAGAGGGTGACGTCGGTGTCGAGGCGAACGCTGTTGCCATTCTCTGTGAAAGCGACCGTGCCGCCGAGCGAGTTCGGGGCGTTGAACGTGGTGTCGAGGCTGCCGTCCGCGTTGTAGCGCACCACAGCGACGTCGGTGCCGGTGCCGGTGCCGGCGCCATAGCCCACGACGACGATCTTGCCGTCCGCCTGCACCGTGACGCTCTGGCCCTGGTCATTCGACGTGCCGGCCCCGACCGGCGTGATGATCTTGCCGGTCCCGTCCGGGCCGAAGCCAGTGTCGAGGCTGCCGTTCGCGTTGTAGCGCACCACTGCGAAGTCGGTGCCGGTGCTGCTGCCAGTGGTGCTAGTTCCCGCGACGACGATCTTGCCGTCCGCCTGAACCGTAACGCTGAAGCCGATGTCGCTCGACGTGCCGGCGCCGACCGGGGTGAGGATCTTCCCGGTCCCGTTCGGGCCGAAGCTGGTATCGAGACTGCCGTCCGCGTTGTAGCGCACCAGCTCGAAATCGAAACCGCTTCCGCTGCCTTGGCCGTAGCCCGCGACCAGGATCTTGCCGTCCGGCTGCACCGTGACGCTTTGGCCGATGTCGCTCGACGTGCCGGCGCCGATTGGGGTGAGGATCTTGCCCCCCGTGCCGAAGCCGGTGTCGAGGCTGCCGTCCGCGGTGTAGCGAACCACCGCAAAGTCGGTGCTGGTCCCGCTGCCCAGGCCTGAGCCCGCGACGACGATCTTGCCGTCCGCCTGCACCGTGACGCTCAAGCCCTGGTCCTGCGCCGTGCCCGCCCCGACCGGGGTGAGGATCTTGCCGCCCGTGCCGAAGCCGGTGTCGAGGCTGCCGTCCGTGTTGTAGCGCACCACCGCGAAGTCGTCGCCGGTCCCGCTGCCGGCACCATAGCCCACGGCGACGATCTTGCCGTCGGCCTGGACAGTGATGCTTCTGGCAATGTCGTCCGATGATCCGGCACCGACCTGGGTGATGATCTTGCCGCCCGTGCCGAAGCTGGTGTCGAGGCTGCCGTTCGCGTTGTACCGCACCACCGCGAAGTCTTCGCCGGTCCCGCTGCCGAGAGCTTGGCCCGCGACGACGATCTTGCCGTCCGCCTGGAGCGTGACGCTCTGGCCCTGGTCGTCCAATGCGCTGGCGACCGAGGTGAGGATCTTGCCGGTCCCGTTCGGGCCGAAGCTGGTGTCGAGGCTGCCATCCGCGTTGTAGCGGATCAGCGCGAAGTCGCGAGTGCCATCGCTGCCGATGCCCGCTCCCGCGACGACGATCTTGCCGTCCGCCTGGATCTTGACGCTTCGGCCCGGATCGAATGACGTACCGGTGCCGACCGGGGTGATCACTATGCCGGTCCCGACGCCGCCGAACGAGGGCGCGTCGTTGACGGCGGCGAGCGTGAATGTGCGTGTCGCCGGGACCGGGTCCGTGATGCCGTCGCTTACGCTGTAGTTCAGCGTGACGACGCCGTTGGCGTTCGCGATCTGCGTGATCGTGTAACTGCCGTCCGGGTTGGCTACGACCGTACCACGGGATGCGGTGAGGCCCGTCACCGACAGATCTTCCCCATCGGGGTCAGACCAGTTCGCCAGCAGTTGCGCCTTGGTGATCGTATAGACCGTGTCCTCGGCGCCAAGGGCGAGGGCATTCTGCGTGCCCGTGAGCATCGGCTGACGCAGCGGATTTTCCAAGACCATAACTAATCTCCCGGCTCCCGGCACCGGGAGGCCGCACTACGTTCCAGTTTCAGGAAAGCTCAGCTGCAAGCTTTAAACGGCGATGTTCGGGAGACGAGATACGATCGATATCTTGATGCCCGCGATCGGGCTTCTATAGCCTGAGTTCGGTGAATAAATTATGTAGACTCTGCCATCATATATCTCAAGAGGTTATATAATAGTAAAAAACCCAAAATAATGGAAAACAAATAATTATCTACATTATATGATGGCCAAATACTCGTTTATATGAATTGCTCATAAGCATTGATTGACCTTCACGCCAGGTATAGGATTCGAATCTATTGCATCGTAAGGCCTTAAGTTGCTCCTGCTTGCTGGCGTTCCTCGCGAGCCGAACCGGAAGAGGAGCTCGAGCCTGCCTGTGGTCTTCATTTTGGTCTGGATTGTCGAGGGCGTGAGCGGCCATGAGGCTAGGACGTATCTGTAAAGGGGTCACAGGCTGGGTGACGGTCCCCATGTTGTGGAGATGCGACGCTACGAACTGACTGATGCGCAGTGGGAGCAGATCGCCCCGTTGCTGCCTCCGCAGAAGCCGCGCACGGGCCGGCCAGCGGAGGATCACCGGCAGGTCCTGAACGGTATGCTTTGGATCCTGCGCACAGGTGCGCCCTGGGCCGATCTGCCGGCCCGCTATGGTGCTGTCGGGACCGTGTCGATCCGGTTCTATCGCTGGCGGCAGACCGGCGTGTTCGACCAGGTGCTGCGGCGCCTGCAGGCGCAGGCCGATGCCCGAGGCGATCTCGACTGAGACCTGCACTTCGTGGACGCCACGGTGGTGCGCGCCCACCAGCACGCCGCCGGTGCACGCCGGTCCGGCGCCATCGGGGTGAGGGGACGGTCGAGGGGATCGGTGAAGCGCTCGGGCGCAGCCAGGGCGGGTCCTCATCCTGAGATTGTTGAAGGATCGACCAAGCTGCATCTGCGCGCCGAGGGCGGCGGTAAACCGACCACGGCGGTGCTGACGGCCGGCGAGCGCCACGAGCAGTTCGCCCTGGACGCGCTGATGGACAAAGGCGCCGTGCCGCGCTCTGGCCGAGGCCGACTGCGCCTGCGTCCCCGCCGAACGGCCGAGGATCGGGGCCACTCCAGTCCACCGGTCCGTTGTCGCCTCAGACGCCGTCGGATCGAGTCGGTCATTCCGACCCGCAAAGATCAACCGCGCCAGCCCGACTTCGACAAGGCCACGCACCGGGAGCGCAACAGGGTCGAGCGGCTGATCGGACGCCTCAAGCAGTATCGCCGCATCGCCACCCGCTACGAGAAGCGGGCGGCCAACTCCCTCGCCATGGTCACACTCGGCATGACCATGCTCTGGCTCACATGACTTTGCAGAGACGACCTAGCACTACTTTGGCAAAAAGGTATACCGACTTGGATGTACGCCCCAAGCAGAAAAATGGTCTGAGCATTCTGCAATCTCAGGTGCCTCAAACCAGAGGATTTTGACGCCGCTTAAGCCTACACGAAGTTCCATCATGGCTCTTCAGGCAAGAATGCCAAAGTAGTTCTAGTGCTGACCACCAAAACGGGACGGGTCCTGCAGAAGCGATATTTCGCCGAACTCTGGGACCGGGCGATGCTTGAGGCTGGGATTGCTCAGGTGACCCTTCCTAGTTTGGAAAAACCGGTCAACCTTCACTCAACGATCTCCGCGGAACGGCCGTGACCATGCTCTCTGAGGCGGGCTGCAATCCTCAGCAGATCGCCACCATCACGGGTCATTCGCTCAAGACGGTGACTGTGATCCTTGATCGCTATCTAGCGCGCTAGCAGACCAGGCAATCTTCGATTGGGAGAACTCACCACGAACGGAGTTTGCAAACCGACTGCAAACCAGCGCTCAAACACCCAAACCCCCCGAAGGGAAAAATTCATGTCTGACAATAAAGATAATTGGCGCGCCCGAAAGGATTCGAACCTCTGACCCCCAGATTCGTAGTCTGGTGCTCTATCCAGCTGAGCTACGGGCGCCGACCTGACCGGGGAGAGTTGTGCGCTCCGCCGTCGGTGGGGGTGTCTAGAATCTCCTTTTCAGCTTGGCAACCCCTTCTCGACCGATCGGCGTGCCTTTCTGCGATCCGCGTGATCGTGGGTGGTCGCGGGACGCCGTGTCGGTCATGCTCGTCGCGCCTCACATCGCAGGATACGCCCGACCCGTCATGACCACGCGCACCCCTACCCTCTCCGGTGACGTCCTCGCCGCCATCGGCGGAACGCCGCTGATCCACCTGCGCCGTGCCTCGGACCTCACCGGCTGCACCATTCTCGGCAAAGCCGAGTTTCTCAATCCCGGCTTGTCGGTGAAGGACCGGGCGGCCCTGTCCATCGTCACGGATGCGGAGCGACGCGGGTCGATCCGGCCGGGCGGCACCATCGTCGAGGGGACGGCGGGCAATACCGGCATCGGGCTCGCCCTCGTCGCGTCGGTCCGCGGCTACCGCACGGTCATCGTCATCCCGGAGACGCAGTCCGCCGAGAAGAAGGAGACGCTGCGCCTTGCCGGCGCCCGCCTCGTCGAGGTGCCGGCCGTGCCGTTCTCCAACCCGGACAATTACGTCCACGTGGCGCGGCGGCTCGCCGAGCGCCTCGCTGCCACCGAACCGGCCGGCGCCTTCTTCGCCAACCAGTTCGACAACGTCGCCAACCGCCAGGCGCATGTGGACACGACCGGCCCCGAGCTCTTCGCCGCGACGGAGGGGCGGATCGACGGTTTCGTCTGCGCGGCCGGGACGGGGGGCACCCTCGCCGGCACCGCCCAGGCCTTGCGGGCGCTCAAGCCCGGAATCACCGTCGCGCTCGCCGACCCCGAGGGATCCGCGCTGCATGCCTATTACACCACCGGCACGCTGAAGGCCGAAGGCTCCTCGATCACCGAAGGGATCGGCCAGGGCCGGGTGACCGCCAATCTCGAAGGGTTCCGGCCGGACCATTCCTTCCGCATCCCCGACACGGAGGCCCTGGACATCGTGTTCGGGCTGATGCGCGAGGAGGGGCTCAGCCTGGGTGGCTCATCGGGAATCAACGTCGCCGGCGCGATCCGGCTGGCGCGGGTTCTCGGCCACAGCCACACCATCGCGACCATTCTTTGCGACGGGGCGGCGCGCTACGCGTCGAAGCTGTTCAACCCGGCCTTCCTCACGGAGCGCGGGTTGCCCGTGCCGGCCTGGCTCACGGAAACGGCGGGCGACCTGCCGGACTGGCGAGCCTGACATCGACTTTCCTGCAACACCGTCATCAATCTGCATCATTGAAGCGCCCAAGCGTTGAACGGAATCGGCGGACGGGCGTTTCACCGGTCAAGCTCAAGCAATGTTGGTTGGGCGTGACCGGAGTTTCTTCCCCATGACCCTGACCACCATCCTGCTCATCATCCTGATCCTCGCCGTCCTCGGCGGCGGCAACTTCCTCGGTGGCGGTGCTTATCGCGGACAGAGCTTCGGTCTGGGCGGTATCCTCATCATCATCCTGATCGTGCTTCTGGTCACGGGACGCCTCTGATCGCACGTCCGAACCGGCGGGGTGTTCCGGCGCCCCGCCGTTCATGCATCTGGGACGTCGCGGTCCCGGGAGGACCAAGTGGATTCCCTACGGACAGGTGAGCCCGACCACCGAACCGGCCACCCCGGAGGCGACCGTGCCTAACGTCGCGGCCGACATGTCCATGGCCGCCCCCGGGGAGATGCCGTTCTCGGTCAGAAACGCCAGTGACACGCGGCCGTCGACCAGAGGATAGCTCATCGGCGGCGCCACACCGGCCACGAGACGGGGCGACGACGGATAGCGGGCCACGAGGCCCGCCAGGGCGCCGTTCCGGTCGAGCACGACGGCTCCCGACGATCCGGGTTGGAGCGGCGCCGATAGCCTATCCCCGCCGGATTGGCCCGACGAGAC
>NZ_NKUG01000002.1 GCF_014845095.1 Methylobacterium bullatum
GCCGTGCGGAGACGCGCATCGCCGGGGATGCGGACCGAGGTAGGCGGGACAGATGGCAGGCCTGAAGGACAAGCGCGGCTTCATCGACAAGGACAGGCTCGATCTGTCCGAGCGGCAGGCCGTCGAGCATTGGATGAAGCGCTGGGGCGTCACCCGCGACCAGCTGACGAGCGCCCACCGCAAGGTCGGACATATGATCAAGGACATCGCAGCCGAACTCGGCAAGAAGCGTTAGAGGAAGGCAGCGTCAGGCTGGACGAGGCGACGGCGGGGGCGGGCAGGTGGCGGACAAGAGACACTTTTCGCTGCCCTGGCGCGGCCCGCTCAACGATCGCCGCTACGCGTCCCAGGATCCCGCCCGATTCCCGGACCTGCACGCCCTCGATGCGCTGGACCGCAGCCACTTCCGCAAGATCGTGAGCTGGAACCTGCTGCGGCGCACCGGAGCCAAGGTCGATGCCATCGTCGCCCTGGTGGAGCGCGAGCGGCCCGACCTGCTGCTGATGCAGGAGGCGACCAAGGACATCGCGGTGATCGAGGAACGGCTCGGCGGCGTCTATGCCTGGGCGCCGCTGCCCGGCCGTATCCATGGGCTCGCCATGTGGAGCCCGCATCCCTGGGCCTCCCCGCCCGTGGTCATCGCCCTGCCGTCAGGCGCCGTCGTCGACCGGGTCTGCCAGATCCTCGATTTCGGCGAGTTCGGTGTCGCCAACGTCCATCTCTCCCATGGGCAGGTACTCAACCGGCGGCAGCTGCGGCGGATCGAGCAGAGCCTGCCGGCGCGCGCCGCGGTGATCGGCGACTACAACCTCGTGGGCCCCGCCCTGCTGCCGGGGTTCCGCGATGCCGGGCCCCGCATCCCGACCCATGCCATGGTCGATCTCGTGCCCCTGCGCATCGACCGCTGCCTCGTGCGCGGGCTCGCCTGCCTCGGCCGCACGGTGCTGCCGCGC
>NZ_NKUG01000020.1 GCF_014845095.1 Methylobacterium bullatum
GGAGGACAGTCATCGACGCGGTAAAACCATGGCCGGGGGGGAGGGGTCAACCGCGATGATGCAAACGGCCATACCGCTTTCATACCGCCTCTGTCGTCGCGCCGGGCGCATTGCGCTGCGAATGTGCCGGGTCCGATTCTATGCTACCGATGGGCGGATTGAGCAGGATGTCCGCGCATGCCGTCCGCAGACGAGATCAGCATTACCATGACGCCCGAGCTCCTTCGTGCGGTGCGTGAAAGCATCGAGGCGGGAGATTACACATCGACGAGCGAAGTCATGCGTGACGCGGTCCGTCTCTGGCAACGGCAACGGATGGAAGATGCCGGGCGTCTGAGCGAGATACGGTCTCGTGTTCGCCGGTCCCTCGATGACCCGCGGCCGGACCTGACGACGACGGACGCGGACCGGCACCTGGCTCGCCTGTTCGCCGACGAGGGGACCGAGACTTCCGGTGCGTAGACTCGCGGTCTACTTCCGGCCGGACGCGCTGGACGACCTTGCCGACATTTTCCGTTTTGTTCGCCAAGCGAGCGGAAACACGTCAGTCGCCGCGTCGTTCGTACGACGCATCAAGGCGCGATGTGATCGGATCGGAGATGCGCCCCGTGCCGGTCGACTCCGTGACGACCTCGCACCCGGCCTTCGCACGGTGCCGTTCGAGCGTTGCGCCGTGATCGCTTTTCTGGTCGAGGACGATAGCGTTCGTATCACCAACGTCTTCTATGGCGGGAGGGATTACGAGGCTCTGTATCGCCGGTCTGACGACGATTCGGATACCGACGCAACCTGACAGGCGGGCTTCGCGCTCACCCTCCGGCCTGGAAGTAATCATACACCGCCCGCGCCGTGGCCGCGTTGACGCCGGGTGTGGTCGCCAGATCCTCCAACGACGCGCGCTGGATCGCCTTCACCGTCCCGAAATGGTGGAGGAGGGCGCGCTTGCGGGTCGGGCCGATGCCGGCGATCTCGTCGAGGGGGTTCTTGATCATCTCCCGCTTGCGCTTGGCCCTGTGCGTGCCGATGGCGAAGCGATGGGCCTCGTCCCGCAGGCGCTGGACGAAGTAGAGGGTCGGATCGCGCGGCGGCAGCTTGAACGGAGCCTTTCCGGGCACGAAGAAGGTCTCGCGCCCCGCATCGCGGTCACGGCCCTTGGCGATGCCGACGAGGGCGACGTCGGTGACACCGAGCTGTTCCAGCGCGGTGCGTGCCGCTTCGAGCTGGCCCTTGCCGCCGTCGATGAGGACGAGATCGGGCCAAGCCGGCATGGTGTCGCCGTCCGGTTCGGGGACCGGCTCGGGAACGCCGCCTTCGCTGGCCGCCAAAGCCGCCTCGTTGGGCGTGCGCGGGTTCTCCTTGACGAGGCGCTTGAAGCGGCGCTGCAGCACCTCCTTCATCATCCCGAAATCGTCGCCCGGCGTCAGCTCCTCGGACTTGATGTTGAAGGTGCGGTAATGCGTCTTGGCAAAGCCCGAGGGGCCGGCGACGATCATGCCCCCCACCGCGTTCGTGCCCATGATGTGGGAATTGTCGTAGACCTCGATGCGGCGGGGTGGCGCGGGCAATCCGAACGATTGCCCGAGGGCCACCAGCAGCTTGCCCTGCGAGGCGGTGTCGGCGAGCCTGCGGGCCAGGGCCTCCTTGGCGTTGCGCTGGGCGTATTCCACCAGCGCCTTGCGCTCACCGCGCTGGGGCTGGTGGACTTCCACCCGGTTCTCGGCACGGCTCGACAGGGCGGCCGCCATCAGCTCCGCATCCTCGATGGCATGGGAGACGAGGACGATCCGGGGCGCCGGTTTGTCGTCGTAGAACTGGCTGATGAAGGAGGCGAGCACCTCGTCCGGCGTCATGGAGCGGTCGGCCTTCGGGAAATAGGCGCGGTTGCCCCAGTTCTGGAAGTTGCGGAAGAAGAAGACCTCGATGCAGAACTGGCCGGCCTGCTCGTCGAGGGCGAACACATCCGCCTCCTCGACGCCCTGCGTGTTGACCCCTTGCGTCCCCTGGATCGCCGAGAGGGCGGAGATGCGGTCGCGAAAGCGGGCGGCGCGCTCGAATTCGAGTTTCTCCGAGGCGTCCTGCATCTCCTCGCGCATGCGGTCCTTCACCGCGTTGGACTTGCCCGAGAGGAAGCCCTTCGCATTCTCGGCGAGCGCCTGATATTCCGGCAGGGCGATCTCACCGGTGCAGGGGCCGGCGCAGCGCTTGATCTGGTAGAGCAGGCAGGGCCGGGTGCGGTTCTCGTAATAGCTGTCGGTGCAGGTGCGCAGCAGGAAGGCGCGCTGGAGCGCGTTGACGGTGCGGTTCACCGCCCAGACGGTGGCGAAGGGGCCGTAATAGCTGCCCTTCCGCCGCCTCGCGCCGCGATGCTTGACGATCTGCGGCGCTTCCGAATCCGCCGTGACCAGGATGTAGGGGAACGACTTGTCGTCCCGCATCAGCACGTTGAAGCGGGGCTTCAGCTGCTTGATGAGGTTGGCCTCCAGCAGCAGCGCTTCGGTCTCGGTGGCGGTGGTGACGAATTCCATCGCCGCCGTCTGCGAGATCATCCGGGCGATGCGGTTGGAATGGGCCTGGCCCCTCGCATAGGAGCCGACCCGTGCCTTCAGGTTCTTGGCCTTGCCGACGTAGAGGACGTCGCCCTTCTCGTCGAACATCCGGTAGACGCCCGGTCCCGACGGCAGCGTGCTCCAGAACCGGCGGATGATCTCCGTGCCGGCCTTGACCGCGCCTTCCTCGAAATCGAAGTCGATCTCGGGGCCGTCGTCGATGCGTTCCGGGGTTTCGTCCGCATCCTCGCGTTCGTCGAACGAATCCGGCGGCAGGTCTTGCTGGGAAGACGGGTCTTTCGCGGGCTGACGGCTCATGCCCGAGACTTAAGCGCCGGGGATTCGAGAGGGAAGGGGCTCCCGATCCCATCTCCCCCCGAAGGCCGGCGCGTTCGCGTCTTAATCGAACAGCGCGTCGATATCGCCCTGGTCCACATGGCCCGGGTCGCTGTCGAGCTTGGGTCCGTTGAGGAGCGAGCTCTCGTCGTCGATGCTGGGGCCCTGGGGCACGACGCCGAGGATCTCGCTGAACGAATTGAGTCCGCCCCAGGCCTCGATCATGCGGTCCAGATGCTCCTCGATGAACTTGAGCACGCCCACGATCTTGTTGATGCGCTGGCCGGTGAGATCCTGGAAGTTGCAGGCCTCGTAGGCGACGATGACGCGCTCGAGGATCATGTCGACATTCTCGGCGCCCGCGGCATGGCGCATGGCCCGCAATGCGCTCGCATTGGTCTCGATCTCTTCCAGCGCGCCGAGGATCGTGCTCGTGGCGAGCTCGGTGGATTCCACCACCGCATCGAGTTCGCCGGCGACCCGCTTCATTCCCTTCCCGGTATTCTCGGAATGATAGAGCGTCGCGATTTCCTTCTTCGTCCGGGTGATGGCTTCCTTCATCACGTCGAGTTCGGAGCGCATGGCGAAGGCCTCGTTGAGCTCCTTCCGGCAGGCTTCGATCGTCTCGACCGTGCTGGTCTGCGTGACGCGGCGAAGCTCCTGGATCGCCGAGAGGATCTCGTCGAGCTTCACGTCGTCGGAGCCGGAACGCTCCTTGGCGTGCGCGACCTCCACGACGGGTCGCACGCTTGCCAAACCGAGGCTGTCTTCGATGCGGTAGCGCTTCATGTTCATCGGGGATGATCAGCCGGCAGGAGTAACTGGGTCGAATGGCGGGCACGCGTGGCTCGGGCGCCATCGTCCTGACGAACGACGCGGCTCCCGAGACGAGAAGCCTTCGAGCCACCATGCGACCAAGTGGTTGCCATTTCTTCAACAGACAAAAGGTCGTGTGCAGTTTTACGGACGATTCATGCTGTTCTTGAAAGCGACCAATGGAGCCGCAATGGACTGAACGATTCACCACGTTCCTTCACGCGATTCTCGTCCCGTCCGGCCAGCCTGGAGGGCAGGACGATGATGGCCCGGAGTAGTCGCGTGTTGAAGCGTATCGGTTTGTGCGTCGCCATGGCTTGCCTGGCGACGGCGGTGACGGGGGGATCCGCACGGGCTCAGAGTTCGGCTGGCCAGTACGGTGGCGGCTTCATCGAATTCCTGGTGACGGGCAATGGAACGCCGCCGCGCGCCAGGCGTCCCGGCCTCGCCGATGACGGGGTGCTCCCACGCCATCCGGCCGCACAGGGCTATGGCGGCGAGCCGATGCCGCGCGTGCTCTACTCGGGCGACCGTGTGCCCGACATCGATCCTTATCTCGCTCCCGCGCGCACGCGGCTCGCCGCCCTGCCGTCGCAGGCGACACCCGAGATGCAGGCCGCGGCGATCGAGCGGACGCCCGACCCGCGCTTTGCCCGGCAGGTCGTCCCCTTCGATGGGCGGCAGAAGCCCGGCGCCATCGTCATCGATACCCGGACGAAGTTTCTCTATCTGGTCCAGCCCGGCGGCCAGGCCATCCGCTACGGCATCGGTGTCGGTCGTCCGGGTTTCGCCTGGTCGGGAATGAAGACGATCAGCCAGAAGCGCGAATGGCCGGATTGGACGCCTCCGGCGGAGATGCTGCAGCGCCGCCCCGATCTGCCGCGCCACATGGCGGGCGGCCCGGCCAATCCGCTCGGCGCGCGGGCGCTCTATCTCGGCTCGTCCCTCTACCGCATTCACGGGACCAACGAACCGCACACGATCGGGCAATCCGTGTCGTCGGGCTGCATCCGGATGATGAACGAGGATGTCATCGACCTGTATGAACGCACGCCCGTGGGGACGCGGGTCGAAGTCCTTTAACCGACATCACATAAAAAGGCCCGGCGCGTGGGGACACGCACCGGGCCTTTCTCGTCAATGAACCATCACGCGCCGTGACGGGTACGGGTTGGGCTCACACCCAATCGTCGTCGCCGCCGCCGCCCAGGTCGCCGCCGAAATCACCGCCCGGATCGCTGTCGAACGACGCGTCCTGGAAGTCGTTGCCGCCACCGAGGGCCGAGCCGAGGTCTTCGTTACCGGCCGCGGCACCGGCCGAGGGAAGGCCTGCCGCCGCCGCGCTGCCGAGGGCCGAATGCCCGCCGGCAAAGGCATTGGACAGGGCGCTGCCGAGCAGCATGCCGCCGGCCGCACCCGCCGCCATCGGAAGCGCCGTCGCCATGAAGCCGCCGCCGCGCGCGGGAGCCGCCTGCTGGCCGGCCCAGGGGCCGCCCTGCTGCGGTCCGCCGTAACCGGGCTGCTGGCCGTAACCCGGCTGCTGCCCATAGCCGGGCTGCTGACCGTATCCCTGCTGCGGCCCACCCTGACCGCCCCAAGGCTGGCCGGACGGACGCTGGGGTTCCGGCTGGCGCGAGCCACCGCCGAAAATGCTCGAGAGGAAGCCGCCACCGCCGCCCTGGGGCTGCTGGGCCGCCTGACGAGCCTGTTCGAGCTGCTCGTTCAGGCTCTTGATCGCCTCTTCCTGGACATAGATCAGCTGCGCCATCGCATAGGGCGCATAGGGCTGAGCGCGGAGCTTGTCCGCGATGAAGCGCTCGGCATCGGCGTCGCGGGGCTGGCTCGCGGCCTGCTCCAGACGCTGGAAAATGCCGCCGATGACCTCGCGTTCTTCGCTGTTCATGGGGTCGTCCTCCTGAGAGAAGCCTGCGGGCCAATGCCGCCCCGGCGCCTCCGAGATGGGGTGGCGCCTCAGGCTTTGTCAGGGGGTCAACGCGAACTTCGCCGTTGCGGATGCACGGGGAAGCCGCTTCCCTCCATGAAAATTCCGACAGGAAACAGGGCGGACAGGGTCAAGTCCCTGTCGAGCAACGAAAAAGAGCCCGACCTCGCGGTCGGGCTCCTTTCTGGGAACGGAGGTCACCACCCGGAGGAGGCGACTAAATCCGCTAAGGCCTAGTACGAGCCGAACTTGTAGTTCAGGCCGGCGCGGACGACGGCGAACTCGGACTCGCGAGCAGCAACCGAGGGGCTGATGGTCAGGAGGCCATTGGGGGCGGCAGCCGCGTTGAACACCGAGCGACCGCCACGGTTGTTCCTGTCGTTCTCGAGGTTCACGTACAGACCTTCGACCTTCAGGGTCACGGCCGACGACTTAAAGAAGTTGAAGAACGAGTCGGTGGGGAGAGCGTACTCGATACCACCGCCGGCGGTGTAGCCGGTGCGGAAGTCGTCGCCGCCCGTTGCGCCGTCGCCGTAGGCGAAGCCGCCGGTGCCGTACACGAGAGTGCGGTCGAAGGCGTAACCGATACGGCCGCGGACGGTGCCGAAGAAGTTCATCTCGTTGCCCGGGATACGGACCGAGGTGGGGCTGACGAGAGCGCCGGCGACGGGGCTGACGGTGCCGGCCACGGTGCGGCTCTTGTTGCCGAAGTCGGTGTACTGGGCGTCAGCTTCGATACCGACGACCACGCCCGAACCCGGGGTGAACTGGTAGTTGTAGCCGACCTGGCCACCGCCGACGAAGCCTTCGAGATCGTTGCCGCCGTTGGTCGAGACGACCACCGGGGTGCGGGTGAAGGAGTTCAGCACCGAACCACCCGGCAGGGCGTAGCGGTCGTTGTTGCTTCCGGCGTCGAAGCCGTAACCGGCGTTGATACCGAAGTAGGCGCCCGTCCAGGTGAACACCGGCACCGGCACGAAGACCGGGGGAGCGGCGCGACGCGGAAGGTCGGCGGCGAAAGCGGAACCGGCGATGACGATGCCGGCAAGGGCGGTGGTGCCGCGAAGGAAGGATTTCATGGTCTGGTCCTCTACTCGTTAGCGCGGCCGCCTTTTTGGGAGCGGTCCTGCGCAATTCCCCGTCTATAGCTCAGCATCCCTCAGGAAGCTGTTGCATCGCAACCACGCCGCGTGTGTCGAACACGGCCCCTTTGTGGCAGCGACCACCTCAGCAGAGGCAACGCATAGCCAGAACACTGCCGAACGGCCAAGGTTCACTTACGGCCACGCTTTTTCACTACCTTGGCGAATGACAGATTGTCGCAGACCCTGGCCGCCACCGTCTCGCCTGTCAGGCGGCAAGAACGATCGCTGAAATCAGTCGGCCGTAATCGGCCTCTCCCCCGTGGGTCGTGCGCCGATAGCTATAGAAGCGTTCGGGATCGGCGTAGGTGCAAAGGCCCAGTGTCGATGCCTTCTCGATGCCGGCTTCCCGCAGGCGACGGGCGATGAAGCCGGGCAGGTCGAACTGGGCGTGCCCCTCGCGCTGGCCCGGCGCGAAGTGGGCGTCCGAACCCGGAACCTCTTCGGCGAAGCGGGTGCGGAAATCGTCCCCGACCTCGTAGGCGGCTTGCGAGATCGTCGGGCCGAGCACGGCGATAATGTCGCCCCGCGCCGAGCCGAGACGCTCCATCGCCTCCACCGTTGCGGCGATCACACCGGACAAGGCGCCCTTCCATCCCGCATGGGCGGCGCCGACGACGCGGCCCACGGTATCGGCGAACAGGATCGGACCGCAATCGGCGGTGGCGATGCCCAGAGCGAGGTTCGGCACGCGCGTGACCATGGCGTCGGCACGCGGGCGGTCGGCAAGGGCCATGGGGCCGTCGATGATGGCGACCTCGGCGGAGTGGACTTGATACAGGCTCACGAGATGACTCGGCGCGACGCCGAGATGCCCGGCCATGCGGCTCCGGTTTTCCGCCACGAGGGCGGGCTCGTCCTGCGAGCCGAGGCCTCCGTTGAGACTGGCATAGAGACCGTGGGAGACGCCGCCGGCACGGGTGAAGAAGGCGTGCCTGATGCCGGGCTGTCCCACGAGGCTGGGCGCTTCGATATACATGTGCCGTGTCCGTCCTTTGGCGATTGCGCGCCGAGCTATAGCATCGGCCCGGTCCGCTGGGTGGTCGCGCCCCCTCGACGAAAGCCGATGCCGGCCGTGGCTCGGACTCTCTTATGTCTGCATGATACGGCGGTCGAAGTGACCCTTCGGCAGGGAGGAACACCCGCCACGCGGCGCGCCCGTTTCCGCAAATCGGGACGAGGAAATTTTCTTAACCTTTACGGTTTGTTAAGCATGCTTTGATCGAATGCGTCTGCACACGAGGACGCGAGCGATGTCGGAACCAGCCCGTCACTACCAGGCACAGGATTTAAACGGACGTCCGACGCCCGGACCGCTGCGCGATTGGCTGGCGGCCATGAAGGCGGCGACCACCTCCGCCGAGCAGGCCCCCGCCGCCGACAAGGTCGCGGCGTTCGAAAGACCGGCCGCGCCGGAGAAGGCCGAGCCGCAGGCCTCGTCCTGGTCGCCCCGGGTGGTGTCGCCGCCCGCGCGGACCGAGGCTCCCGAGGCCAGCGAGGACGGCGACGTCTCGGAACTGATGGCCGAGAACCTGATGCTCAAGGCCAAGCTCAAGGTCGAGAGCGACCGCTACGACCAACTCCAGGGGATCCTCGCCCAGGAACTGCGCCGCCTGCGGTCGCATGTGGAGAAGGAGATGGCCGAGCTCCACGACCTGCGCGCCGAGCGTGACCGCCTCGCCGAACTCCAGACCCTCTTCGTCGAGAAGCTGGAAGAGGCTCGCGCGCGCTCCGAGAGCGATGCCGAGGAACTGGCCCAGGCCTGTGCCGATCGCGACCTCTGGATGGCTCGGGCCGAGGCACTGGCCCAGCCCCTGTTCCAGAAGCGCTGAACCACTCACTGACCGAGACCCCAACGACGAAGGGCCGCCCCATGAGGGCGGCCCTTCCATTGCCGAACCGCTTGTCCGTTCGGCCGAACCCGGTGAGGGGTCCTCTAACGCGCTAGGCGTGCGCGCCGGAGGCGACGTTCCAGGTCCGGTAAGCCGAGGTAAGCGGCTGATTTAGGCAATGAGACACTGGATCACCTCCTTTCGTTCGTTGCGAGAACCCCAAGCTAGTCACGGATTCGCGGCTTGAAAAGCCCCGATGCGGCAGGCGCGGCGCCTCGCCGCTGGGGAGCTCCCGACCGCCCGCGCGCTACGCGAAGGCGTCAACGCCAGGCGTTCATCGGCCGGCCCTTTACACTTGTGGCCACCGCCGTCGCCGAGGCGTAAGACGAGGCGCCCTCCGCCACGTATCGTCCCGCGCCCGACCGGCCGGGGCATCGCCGGAGACGCGTTCGCCTCAGGACAATCGCGGCCCATCATGCTCTCATCCCCGCCGCCCCAGGCGAAGGCCGATACGGCAAAGAACCCGGCGACCGACGAAGCGGCCCTCGACCCGGACGCCATGCGCCAGCCCCTGCCCGACGCGTTCTACTGCGTCGGCCGCGCCGACACGCTGAAACCCGGCAGCCTGCGTGCGGTCGAACTCAATGGCGAGCAGATCGTCCTCGGCCGCGACAAGGCCGGAGCCGCCTTCGCCATGCGCGACCGCTGCCCGCACCGGGGCATGGCCCTGTCGAAGGGACGCTTCGATGGCGACGCCGTGACCTGTCCCTTCCATGGTTGGCGCTTCGGCACCGACGGGCGCTGCCGCGACGTGCCCACCCTGTCCTCGGCGGATGCGGCGGATTTCACCCGGATCACGGTCCAGCGCTTTCCTATCCGCGAGAGCGCCGGCTTCGTCTGGGTGAACCCCTATCTCGGGCCGCCGGGCGGCGACCTGCCGCCCCTGCCGGAACTCGGGTTCGAGGCGGCGGGCTCCCTGGTGGTCGAACTCGTGGTGGAGGCCTCCTTCGACCTCACCACATTGAGCCTCGTCGACCCCGGCCACGTCGCCTTCGTCCACGATTCCTGGTGGTTCCGCCCGTCGAAAGAGCTTCGGGAGAAGGTGAAGACCTTCACGCCGACGCCGCACGGCTTCACCATGTCCAGCCATGCCACGACGACCAGTTCGCCGGTCTACAAACTGCTCGGCGGCGTGCCGGAGGTGGAGATCGAATTCCGCCTGCCCGGCGTGCGGCTGGAGCGGATCGAGGCCGGGCCGAAGCGCGTGGCGAACTACACCTTCGCAACGCCGCTCACCCACAACCGTACCATGCTGACGAACGCGCTCTACTGGAACATGCCGGTCCTCAACCTGCTGAAGCCCCTGGCGCGCCCGCTGATGCGGCAGTTCCTGACCCAGGACCAGCAGGTGCTCCAGCACGCCCAGGCCGGTCTCGACCGCAAGCCGACCATGGTGCTGTTCGGCCAAAGCGATCTGCCGTCGCAATGGTATTTTCGCCTCAAGCGCGAAGCGCTCCAGGCGGCGCGTGAGGCGCGGTCCTTCCGCAATCCGCTGGTGCAGCAGGAATTGCGCTGGCGGTCCTGAAACTTTTCGGCTCTCCGCCCCGTAGCTCGTCCTTTCAGACCGATGCTTTCGGGAAGGAGCGAGACCGTTGCCTCATTTCGTCGTTCGCCGCAGTCGCATGGGGCGATTCAACTTCACGCTCATCGGTGCGCATGGGCGGATCACCGGCGTCGTCGCCGTTCCGACCGAGAACAAGACCCGCGAGGAAGTCGAGGTCGAAGCCCATCGGAAGATCCGCGCGCTCGCCGGAGAGCTGGTGGCCGTGATGCCGAAGGAAAAATAAGAAATTTGCAAGTTTTATTTCTAGCATAATATAAAAATTTTATGCACAATAGAATTTTCTATACTAAGTAAAGGTAGTTATAATGTCAGATTATACTGATAATCTCTTGCGGTTAAGCGAGTCCTTATTGGCTCAATATAAAACGATATTCAAACATCTTGGTAACCGAGGCGATTCGCGGGAAAATGCCGTCAAAGAGTACCTTGAAAGGATATTTCCTTTTGCTTTCGGATTCTCCAAGGGGGAAATGTTTGATTGCAGGGGGCGTAATTCCGGAGAAGTTGATATCATAATCTATGACAGAATATACTCTCCTCTATTCTACGATGGATCAAATAAAATACTATGCCCTACCGAGTCATCGTACGGAACCATCGAGTGCAAATCTACATTAACAAAAAAGGAATTAAATAATTGTATTACAAAAGCTGATCGTTATGCAGATTTAGAGCGACCGCAAGCCCAGGATAATGAATTTTATGTAACCCCACATCAAAAGCTGACGGCACGTGGAGGCATGCGGCTGCTATCCTCGGGGAATGCACCAAGCTTTGGAATATTTGCCTTTAAAAATACTGTAGCAATTCCTACTATCCTTAATTTAATGGAAAACAATATAAACATACACTATATTGTGGTTCCAGAGAAATTTATATTCATCAGAGACGGCGGGACTAATTTGGAAGGCAACGTAATAAAAAACGTGATTATTGAGAGCGCAGAGTCCATAGCCATTTGGGTAATACTACTACAAATGCGACTAACTGCAACCCGGTTGATAAGCGTCGATCAAAGATCGCTGCTAAATTCATTGACAAGCAAATCCAAATATTGGCACTTGCAGATTGATACCGATAATAATGCTTTGGATAAAAAATCATAACCTGCAGATTTACTTCTTGATCAAATAAAAATCTACTGTTTGTTAATAGTTTATAATGTAGCAGTGAGCATCTCTCGCAAATTTTGCGTTCGCCTTGAAGACGGTTGAACAATCGCCATCTCGGAACGATGAAACGGCAAAGCCTTCTCGCGACCCTCTCCGCGCTCACCGTCATGACGCTCGGCGGCGTCGGCTACGCGGCGCATCGGCGCAGCAAGGGCCGTAACCCGTATTACAGCGGCCCGGTGACCGATCATTTCGACGGGCTGCAGTTCCACGGCGTCGATCAGCCGGCGGACAAGGTGCTTGGAGACATCCTGCGCTGGAAGCGGGAGCGGGCCGGGGTCGCTTGGCCGGCTTCGTTTCCGAGCCCCTTCGACGATACGCCGCCGGAACGGGTGGAAGGCTTACGCGTGTCGTTCATCGGCCATGCGAGCTACCTGTTCCAGGTCGGCCGCCGCAACATCCTCGTCGACCCGGTCTACGCCCAGCGCGCGAGCCCCCTCTCCGTGGCGGGTCCGAAACGGGTCAATCCGCCGGGCATCGCCTTCGATGCGCTTCCGCCCATCGACGTCGTGCTGATCACCCACAACCATTACGACCATCTCGACGGGCCGACAGTGGCCCGGCTCTGGCAACGGCATCAGCCGCTGATCGTGGCGCCGCTGGGCAACGACAGCATCCTGCGGTCCTTCGACGATACGATGCATGTGGAGACATGCGACTGGGGCCAGTCCGTCGATCTCGGCGGCGGGCTCACGTTACACATGACCCCCGCCAATCACTGGTCGGCCAGGGGCCTCAACGACAAGCGCATGGCGTTGTGGTGCTCCTACGTCCTGACCAGCCCGTCCGGCGTCGTCTATCATTCGGGGGATACCGGTCTCGCCGATGGCGCGATCTTCCGCGACGCCCGCGACCGCTTCGGTCCCCCGCGCCTCGCCACCCTGCCGATCGGGGCCTACGAGCCGCGCTGGTTCATGAAGGGCCAGCACATGAACCCGGCCGACGCCGTCGTGGCGGCCGGACTGCTCGGGGCGGACCAGATGCTCGGCCACCATTGGGGCACGTTCCGCCTCACCGACGAGGGGATCAAGGAACCGGTGGAGGCGCTGGCGGCGGCATGCGCGGTGGGCGGAATTCCGCCGGAGCGGTTCGTCGCCCTGCGTCCCGGACAGGTCTGGGAAACCCGGTGAGACGAATAGCGGTTCAGCGCCCGGCAGTCCCATAGGGGCGACTGTTGGCATCGCAACTCATATCCTCATCCGCCGCGGACTGAGTAGATAGTAGAAATATAATTATAGATAGAAAAACAGACTCCTTTGTCAAATCAAGAGAGGACATTAATCGGACGATAAATTTATCGTGCTTCAATACATGCCTCGATAGTATTTCCATCCCCGGATTGCGGCATGATGTTATATCTCAAATCGTTGACCGCGAAAGTCATCCTCCTCACGGTGGCGATGATCATTCTGGTATCCGCAGCACTTCTCGTGGCCACCAGCTGGGAGATCGACCATCAACTCAAGGAAAAGCAGGCTGCGGATGGGAACCGCCATCTGCGGACGCTGAGTTTGGTGTTCAGAGATACGGTCCCCGGGACGGAGATCGGGTTCGATGGGGATCGGGTAACCTTGGCCAGATCGCCGGACCTCGGCGCATTGGGCGATCAATCCATCGTCGACCGCACCGTCGACTATGTCGGGGGAACCGCCACGGTTTTCGCCTACGACCCCGCGGGCGACCGTTTCGTGCGGCGCGTCACGACGGTGAAGAAAGAGGATGGCGAGCGGGCCGTGGGCACCGCCCTCGCCAACGATCACCCCGCACAGGCGCTGATCCGCAGCGGAAAGGTCTATTTCGGGCCCGCGACCCTGTTCGGCCGCCGGTACCTCACCGTTTATCAACCGACGCAGGATGCGAAGGGTCGGATCAACGGCATCCTGTTCGTAGGCGTGCCCCTCGAAGCCTACGACGTGGTTCAAGCTCAGACCATCTCGACGGTGCGATGGACGATTCTATCGGTGGCGCTCCTGGCCTGTCTCGTCCTGGGCTTTGCCGCGTTCCGCATGTTTCGACCCATTCGCGTGGTCGCGGAGCGGACCTCCCGTCTCGTTTCAGGGAATCTCGAGGATGCGATCCCCTATCGCGACGCACGAGACGAAGTCGGTGCCGTGGCCCGTGCCCTCGAAGCTTTGCGCGAAACCAGCCTGAAGGCGCGTGAACTGGAAGCCGACCGGATGGCGAGTGCCAAGGACATTCAGGACCGCCGGGCGTTCATCGATGCCGAGATCGCCCTTTTCCGGGCGCAGGTCGCAAAATCCGTCCGCTTGGTCGGCGCGCAGACGGGCGAGCTTCGGACCCGCGCCGCCGCCATGTCGGACGCGTCTTCGGATGCCACCCGTGCGGTGGAAGGCGCCTCGGCAGGATCGCGAGAGGCTTCCTCCAACGTGCAGACCGTCGCAAGCGCCGCCGAGGAACTCTCGGCTTCGATCGTGGAGATCGGCGCCCGCCTCGATGTCGCCAAGACCGAGATCGACGCAGCCTTTGGCGAAGCGTCCGCCACAAACCAGCAGATGGCGCAACTCGCCGACACCGCGCAGCGCATCGGCACCATCGTGGGCCTCATTCGGGCCATCGCGGAACAGACCAATCTGCTCGCCCTGAACGCCACGATCGAGGCCGCGCGGGCCGGCGAGTCCGGCCGTGGGTTCGCCGTCGTGGCGGCGGAGGTGAAAGCACTGGCGAGCCAGACCGCGAAGGCGACGGACGAGATCGCCGGTCAGGTCGCATCCGTCCAGACTTCGACGGATCAGGCCGCTCATGCCATCGGCCGTGTGACGGATCGCATGGGTGCGATCAGCGTGATGGCCACCGAGCTCGCGACAGCCGTCGCTGCACAAGGGGAGGCGACCGGCGAGATCTCACGCAATGCCGGGAACACCGCCGCCACCTCGGTGGAGATCGCACGCGATCTCGCCACCGTCACGGGTGCCGCCCGTAGCACGGCCACGATGGCCGAAGGTGTCCAGGGCAGCGCCGCCCAGGTGGAAAACGTCGCAGCCGACCTCGAAGCCGAGATCGGACGTTTTCTCAGGGCCGTCGCGGCCTAAAACCTTGCCGGGGCGTGGACTACAGGATGAACCGGCTGAGATCCGCGTTCGCGGCGAGGCTCTCCACCCGTTCGCGGACATAGGCGGCGTCGATCGCGACGGTCTCTCCCGACCGGTCGGTGGCGGTGAAGGAGATGTCGTCGATCACCCGCTCCAGCACGGTCTGGAGCCGGCGCGCGCCGATATTCTCCACCGAATTGTTCACCTCGACGGCGACCCGCGCGAGCGCGTCCACGGCATCGTCGGTGAAATCGAGGGTCACGCCTTCCGTCGCCATCAGCGCCACGGTCTGTTTCAGCAGGCTCGCCTCGGTGCTGGTGAGGATCTGCTTGAAATCCTCCACGGTGAGGGGCTGCAACTCGACCCGGATCGGCAGGCGGCCCTGCAGTTCCGGCAGGAGATCGGACGGCTTCGAGACGTGAAAGGCGCCGCTGGCGATGAACAGGATGTGGTCGGTCTTCACCGGACCGTGCTTCGTCGCCACCGTGGTTCCCTCGATCAGCGGCAGCAGATCGCGTTGCACGCCCTCGCGGGACACGTCGGCCGATGAGCGGCCTTCCTTGGCGCAGATCTTGTCGATCTCGTCGAGGAAGACGATGCCGTTGTTCTCCACCTCGCGGATCGCCTCCTGCGTCAGCGATTCCGTATCCACCAGCTTGTCGGATTCCTCGGCGAGGAGGGGGGCGTAGGCCTCGCGCACCGTCATCCGCTTCGGCTTGCCCTTCTGGCCGCCGAGCGCCTTGCCGAGCATGTCGCCGAGATTGACCGCTCCCATGGACGCGCCAGGCATCCCCGGGATCTCGAACATCGGCAGGCCGGAGGGCGATCCGCCCGACAGCTCGATCTCGACTTCCTTGTCGTCGAGTTCGCTGGTTCTCAGCTTCTTGCGGAAACTGTCGCGGGTGGCCTGGCCCGATGTCGGCCCGACCAGGGCATCGAGAATGCGCGATTCCGCCGCCGCCTCGGCCTTCGCCTGGACCGAGCGGCGCTTTTCCTCGCGCTTGAGGCCGATGCCGACCTCCACGAGATCGCGCACGATCTGCTCCACGTCGCGGCCGACATAGCCGACCTCCGTGAACTTCGTCGCCTCGATCTTGAGGAACGGCGCGCCGGCGAGCTTGGCCAGCCGGCGGGCGATCTCGGTCTTGCCGCAGCCCGTGGGGCCGATCATGAGAATGTTCTTGGGCGCCACCTCCTCCCGCAGGGGACCGACGAGCTGCTGCCGGCGCCAGCGGTTGCGCAGGGCGATGGCGACCGCGCGCTTGGCATCGTGCTGGCCGACGATGAACCGATCGAGCTCGGAGACGATTTCGCGGGGGGAGAAGGTTGTCATCACGCTCCGGTCGGATGCGGCAGCCGCGCTGCCCGAGAAGAGGGGAAGGCGCGCTTTCGATCCGCACGGATGCGCCACCCGCAGGAACGCTGATCGGGCGAGCCGAAGGCGGAACCATCTGGGCGGGTCGGCATGGGATCGAGATCGTGCACGGCCTCGATCTAAGCGTCGACGGCCTTCCTTTCCAGATGCATCGGGACGGCGTTCAGGCGGCCCGGATGCCGCCGACGAAGCCATCGACCTCGTGTCCGAGGCTGAGGGACTGGCGCGTCAGATGCTCGGCGGCGGCCAGCACCTGTGATGCGCCGGCCCCGGTCTGAACCGCCGCGACCTGAACATCCGCGATGGTTTCGGTGACGGCCTGGGTCCCGCGCGCGGCATCGTTGACGCCGCGGGCGATCTCCTGCGTCGCCACCTGTTGCTGTTCCACCGCCGCCGCGACGCCCATCGCGATGGTATGGACGCTGCCGATGGTGGAGCCGATCTCTTCGATGGCGCTCACCGTATCGCGGGTGGCCTCTTGGATCGTCGCGATCTGCGCGGTGATCTCGTCCGTCGCCTTCGCGGTCTGGGCGGCGAGCCCCTTTACCTCGGCCGCGACCACCGCGAAGCCGCGACCGGCCTCGCCGGCGCGGGCCGCCTCGATGGTGGCGTTGAGGGCGAGCAGGTTGGTCTGGCTAGCGATGCTGGAGATCAGGGCGACCACGTCGCCGATGCGGGACGCGCTGTCGGCGAGGACCCGGACACGCTCCGTAGTCCGGCGCGCGCTATCCACCGCGCCGGCGGCGGCGGCGGATGTCTGGGACACCTGCGCGCCGATCTCGTTGGCGGTGGCGGCGAGTTCCTCGGTGGCCGCCGCGACGGCCTGAACGTTCATGGCCGTCTCGTTGGCCGCGTTCATCACCGCCGTGGATTGCCGGTTCGTCTGGTCGGCATTGGCCGCCATGGAGCGGGCGGTGAGCTCCATCTCGGCGGCCGAGCCGGCCAGGGTCTCGACGAGGTTTCCGACGCTGCCCTGGAAGCGATCCGCGAGTTCGTTTCTCTCGCCGCGGCGACGCTGGGATGCGATTCCGGCGGCCTGGTCCTGGCTGGCGCGGAGGTCCGCCGCCTCTTTCATCGTCGCCGAGAAGACCTGCATGCTGGTCCAGATCTCGCCGATCTCGTCGCGCCGGGGTTTCATCGCCGGCAAGGCCAAGTCCCCTTCGGACAGCCGGCGGATCGCCTGCGAGACGCCGGCCAGGGGACGGGCGATCTCGCGATTTCCCACGAAACCGCCGATCAGCAGGCCACCGAGGGTGCCGCCCACGGCCAGGAACAGCAGAAGCTGGAAACGCTCCGCATAAAGGGAGTCGGTCGATCGATCGATCGCCTCGACCTCCGCGGCGGCGGTGCCGACGAGTTTGTCGATGCTGTCTTGGAAGGCCTGGCGGTTGGCCCGATTGGCCTCGTTGAAGCCCTGATCGGCCGCGGCCTTCGGCGAAACTTCGGTGCCGAGCCGCCCCAACTCGTTGCGCAGGATCGTGAAGCTCGCGGCATCGGCCAGAATCTTGTCGAACGCCGCACGTTCGCTCGCCGGCACGCGCGGGGCCCAGCTTTTGAGCAAGGCATTCATGGCGTCGAGGTTCTTCTTAAGGCGGACTTCGTATTTCTTGGCGTCCTGAGTGTCCTTGGCAGCATAGATGCCGCGAGACTCGACGACGACACTGGTCACGATCTGGTTGAGGTTGGCCGCGTCGAGCGCCCGCTGGGACGCGAGTTTCGCATCCGTCAGGGCGGTGTTGAACGTTTGAAGCGACAGGATGCTGATCGTGGCAACGACGAGCGTCACCATCGAGCAGATCCCTACGAAAGCGAGAAGTTTTGCCCTGATGCGCATTGCCGTCGACCAGATCTGAAGGAAGTCAGGTCTCAGCGCTAGGGGAATATCGACAAGGTTGAGTTAATCCGGCCATCAATCCGGCATTAAGATGCAGAAATTTCGAGCTGCTCGATGACGAGATTGCCGTTCGTGTAGACGCAGATTTCCGCCGCGATGCCCAGTGCCTTACGGACGATCGCCTCCGCGTCGTGCTCACCATCCTCGAGTGCGCGGGCAGCGGCCAAGGCGTAATTCCCCCCCGATCCGATCGCCATGACGCCGCCTTCCGGCTCGAGCACGTCACCGGCGCCGGAGAGAAGCAGGCTGACATCCTTGTCCGCCACCAACATCATCGCCTCGAGGCGGCGCAGGTAGCGGTCGGTGCGCCAATCCTTGGTGAGCTCGACGCAGGCGCGGGTGAGCTGCCCCGGATACTGATCGAGCTTGGCTTCAAGCCGCTCGAACAGGGTGAAGGCATCGGCCGTCGCCCCGGCGAATCCGCCGATGACGGCGCCCTTGGCGAGGCGGCGCACCTTGCGGGCGTTGCCCTTCACGATGGTCTGGCCGAGGCTCACCTGCCCGTCGCCGCCGATGACCACCTTGCCGCCCTTGCGGACCATCAGGATCGTGGTGGCGTGCATTTGCGGCGGGCCGGATCGGTCGTGGGACAAGGCGTCTCTCCAAAGATTGTCTGGCGCTCAGGTGGGTGGCGGGTCGCCCGGATGCCACTCCTTTCGCAAGCAGACGCGGGGCTACACCACCACGGTGATGGCGCGGGCGGCGCGGGTCAGCCCGGTATAGAGCCAGCGCGCCCGGTGCTCGCGGAAGGCGAAGGACTCGTCGAACAGAACGACATTGTCCCATTGCGAGCCCTGCGCCTTATGGACGGTCAGAGCGTAGCCGTAGGTGAACTCGTCGGTCTCGCGTTTGAGGAAGGCCGGGATCTCCTCCTCGGAGCCCGACATCACCGCCCGCAGCACCTTGATGTCGATGGGCCGCCGCCGCAGGGCCGGGTCGTCGTCGGGCACGACATCGAGGCGGACCGTATCGGCGCGGGGCGCCGCTCGCAGGGCATGGACCGTCCAGGTCGAACCGTTGAGCAGGCCCTTCGTCCGGTCGTTGCGGAGGCAGACCAGCTTCTCGCCCACCGCCGGCATCGGGTCGGTGTGGCCCGCGAGTTCCCGCAGGCGGTTGTTGTAGAGCCGCCGCGTCTTGTTCATGCCGACGAGGACCTGGTCACATTCCAGCACGCTCGACGGATCGAGGGAGCGGCGTGAGACGACGCGGCTCTCGCCATACTCGCCGATGCTGAGCCGGCCGCCCTCACGGATCGTCATCGCCATGCGCACGATCGGGTCGTCGGCGGCCTGCCGGTGGACATCGGTCAACATCACGTCGGGCTCGGCCTCGGTGAAGAAGCCGCCGCCGCGCACCGGCGGCAATTGGGCGGGGTCGCCGAGAACGAGGACCGGCTTGTCGAAGGAGAGCAGGTCGTTGCCGAGATCCGAATCGACCATGGAGCACTCGTCGATGACGACGAGCTCCGCCTTCGAGACCGGCCCGGTGCGGTTGAGGGTGAAGGCCGGTCCTCCCTCCTCGGTCTCCTTGCTGCGATAGATCAGGCTGTGGATCGTCGCGGCATCGTGGCAGCCCTTCGACCGCATCACCGAGGCGGCCTTGCCCGTGAAGGCGCCGAAGACGACGGTGCCCTCCACATCGTCGGCGATGCGGCGCGCCAGGGTGGTCTTGCCGGTGCCGGCATAGCCGAACAGGCGGAACACCTGCGGGCCACCGGCCTTGCGCCATTCGGCAATGGCTTTCAGCGCCGCATCCTGCTGCGGCGCGTAGCGGGTCGGTAGGTCGTCGCTCACGGCCAGCGCACGGTGGGCGGCAGCGAGGACAGGATCGAGGCGACGTTGCCCCCGGTCTTCAGGCCGAAGATGGTGCCCCGGTCGTAAAGCAGGTTGAACTCGACGTAGCGCCCGCGCCGCACCTGCTGCTCGAGCCGGTCGGCTTCGGTCCAGGCGCTCGCGAGATTCGCGCGCACGATGGCCGGATAGGCGTCGAGGAAGGCGAGGCCGACATCCTTGGTGAAGGCCAGATCGGCCTTCGGATCGCCGGTCCAGTGATAATCGTAGAAGATGCCGCCGATGCCGCGGGGCTCATTGCGGTGCTTGAGGAAGAAGTATTCCTCGCACCACGCCTTGTAGCGGTCGTAATCGGCGGCCGGCGCATGGGCGTCGCAGGCCGCCTTCATCGCCGCATGGAATCGCAGCGTGTCGGGATCGTCCTGGGTCCGGCGCCGGTCGAGGACGGGGGTCAGGTCGGCCCCGCCGCCGAACCACGTCTTCGTCGTGGAGACGAAGCGGGTGTTCATGTGCACGGTCGGCACGTTCGGATTCCAGGGATGGACGATAAGCGAGATGCCCGTGGCGTAGAATCGCGGGTCCTCCGCCGCGCCCGGCATCTGCGCACGGAACTCCGGGGCGAACTCGCCGAAGACCTGTGAGACGTGGACACCGGCTTTCTCGAACACGCGGCCATGCAGCATCGCCATGGTGCCGCCGCCGCCGGGCGTGCCGCTATGGTCGGTGCGCTTCCAGGGGGTCTTCACGAAGCGTCCGGCCTCGGCCGGGGCATCGGGATGGAACGGCCCTTGGGCCTCCGCCTCGATCGCCTCCAGTTCCGCCACGATCCGGTCGCGGAGGCTCGCGAACCAGGTGGTGACCTCATCCTTCAGGAGGGCG
>NZ_NKUG01000200.1 GCF_014845095.1 Methylobacterium bullatum
CATTTGCGCCAGCGTGCCGGCATGCGGCCGTGCCGTTGGCGGATCAGCGACCCCCTCGTCCCCTACGACGAGGCGGAGGCTGCAAAGAAAGCACATGCCGGGCGGATCTCGAGCGGGGAGGCGGCCGAGATGGTCTGGCTGCTCGAACCCCCGCCGCTCTACACCGCCGGCACCTCGGCAAAGACCGCAGATCTCGTCGAGCCCGACCGGTTCCCGGTCCACGCCACGGGGCGGGGCGGCCAGTACACCTATCACGGGCCGGGGCAGCGGGTGGCCTATGTGATGCTCGACCTCAACCGGCGCAGACCGGACCTGCGCGCCTACGTTTCCGCCTTGGAAGCCTGGATCATCGCCACCCTCGGCGCCTTCAACGTGCGCGGCGAACGGCGCGAGGACCGCGTCGGCGTCTGGGTGCGCCGGCCCGAGAAAGGGGAGGGGGTGGAGGACAAGATCGCAGCGATCGGTATCCGCGTGCGGCGCTGGGTGAGCTTCCACGGCATCAGCCTCAATGTGGAGCCCGACCTGTCGCATTTCACCGGCATCGTCCCCTGCGGCATCAGCGGCCACGGCGTGACCAGCCTCGTCGATCTCGGCCAGATCGTCACCCTGCCCGAAGTGGACATGGCGCTACGTGCCTCGTTCGAAGCGATATTCGGAGAGACGCAAGACGGATGAGGGCCTGTGCAACACGGACACAGGGTCCGACACGGGATCGACGACGGTTGCGAAATACTGCTTTTCGCCGATTCAATGCCCCGGCGATCCAGCCAACATATTGAATTATAATTTGTTTTATCGGATCGTCGCCGACAAAGCCTTCAGATAATGACCGTCGGCGCCCGGGCCAACACAATAAAACCATTCTCAATCAAGCATCGATTCGCTGTGACTTGACGATGGACAATTGACAGGCCCGTGGTCGCGTTTGTAGCCCCTGACTGAGCGTGGTCAGGCAGAGCGGCGATCCGTCTCGCGTAGCGCCGCCCGGCTCCGGTATCGAGCGGTGGGCGATCCGTTCCACGCGGTCGTGACCGCACGGCTGTTCTGGTAGGCGCCCGCTCATGACGATCCGCACCGTTCTGTTCCGCCTGCATTGGCTGCTCGGCCTCACGGCCGGACTGGTCCTCGCCCTCGTTGGCGTGACCGGCGCGATGCTGAGCTATGAAGAAGCACTGACGGAATGGGCGAACGGCGACCGCGCCTTCGTCGCCGCGAGCGATGCGCCCCGCCTCTCGCCGGCCGCCCTCAAGGAAAGGGTCGAGACGCAGCGGCCAGGCCTCACGGTGAGTTCCCTGACTCTTTGGGCCGATCCGGAGAGAAGTCCGCGCATCCGCTTCGCTGGCGATGCCAAGCTGAGCGCGCGACCGCCGACACTCTATCTCGACCCCGTCGACGGCCGCGAACTCGGCGAGATGCGGCTGGAGGGCGCTTTCGCCACGATCCGCAAGCTGCATCGCTGGCTGCTGCTGCCGGGGGACGGCAAGGGCTGGGGCCGCAGCATCACCGGCATCTGCACCATCGCCCTGCTCCTATTCCTGGGAACGGGGCTCTACCTGCGCTGGCCCAGGATCCATTCCTGGAAAATCTGGCTGAAGCCCTTCCTCAAGCGGCCCGGTCGGCCGCGCTGGTGGTCGCTACACAGCATCGCCGGGACCTGGCTCATTCCGTTCTACACCGCCATCGCCCTGACCGGGCTATGGTGGTCCTACGACACCTATCGAAACGCCGCGACCTGGCTGCTCACCGGCGAAACCCGAGCCGCACGGGCGCCGCGCAGTCCGGGCGCACCCCCGCAGGTCCACGCGTCGGCCCTGGATATGGCCTGGGCGACCTTCAGCGCCAGCGAGGGGGCGGGCGCTCACATGGCTCTCATCGCACTCCCTGGGCCGGAACTGGCGACGATCCGCATCCGCTTCCTCGCCGCTCCCTCGGATCTGCCGAAGGCGCGCGACGAAGCGACGTTCGATCCCGTCACCGGCGCCCGCCTCTCTCAGACCCGATTCTCCGACAAGCCTTTGGGCCAGCAGATGGCCGAGAACATGCTGGAGGTGCATCGCGGGCGTTTCTTCGGCGGCATCGTCGCCTTCCTGTTCTTCACCGCGGCCCTGGCGATGCCGCTCTTCGCGGTCACCGGCCTGGTCCTCTACGTCCTGCGCCGCGGCGCCCGGCGCCGTAGATCGATGGCCGCGGCACCTGCCGGCGCAACGACGAGTCGCGCCTGAGCTGATGGCTGGTCCCGGCGCGGTGGCCTGCAGCGGATCTCTGCGTCCGTTTCACCGACACCGGGGTTCCGATTTCACAGGGCACTAAGAGGCATCGCTCAGGTCATATCCACGTCTGACAGATCCTGGCAGGCACTTGCACTTTAACGAGTTGTTAACTGCGAGCTTCATATCCTCCCGCCATGTGAAGGGGTGGATATGCTCGAACATCGCAGGATGCGCACGGTCGAGAGCCCTCGCTCCATGGAGCCCATCGGGCGCTAAGTTGCCAAGGCGGCCACGCATATCGCTGCCGGCCGCTTCCAGAAAGCGCATCTCAATCTTCAACGCGCCCTGGAAATGGCACCCGCCGATGCGAGTGTGCATTACCAGTTCGGTCTCCTGACCTGTAAAGTCGATGCCCCGGGGCCGGCGATTCCGCACTTTGTAAACGCTCTCAGGGCAGCCCCCGAACGATCCGCCTATTGGTTCGCCCTCGCGGGTGCGCTCGTGGAGGTCGACCGGATCGGAGAAGCGCGTGCGCTGATGGAGCGTTTCCGGGATCGAGGCGTGTCCGACGAGGAATCGCGCGCCGCCCTCAAAGACGTCGTCGACCACGCATTCTCCCTCGCACAGGCACGTTTCAAGGAGGGCGCCTTCCCAGTTGCGGAAGCATCGTTGGACCTCATCCTCTTCCTCGATGAGACGCATTCCGGCGCGACCTATCTCGCGGCCGCCATCGCCGCCCAGACCGGCCGCCTTCAGCAGGCGTTCGATCTCTTCAGCATCGTGATCGACCGGGAGCCGGACAACGCCACCTACTTCGCCAGCCTCGGCGCACTCCTGATGACAATGGGGGATAACGGGGGGGGGCCGTCTGGGCGCTGGAGAAGTCGGTCGGCCTCGACCCGGATCTCGCCATCGCTCATTCGAACCTGTCCGGCGTACTCCAGAAAGTCTCCCGACATGGCCTGGCGATGAGCCATGAGCAGCAGGCCATCGCGCTCGATCCCGCCTGCGTCGGCGCTCACATCAATCTCGGCTGCAGCCAGAAAAGCCTCGGCCAACTGACCGACGCGATTCGGAGCTTCGACCGGGCGCTCGCTCTCCAGCCCCTCAACGTAATCGCCTATTCCAACCGGCTGATCGCGAAGCTCTATGCCGAGGCCATTCCGGCCGCCGATTACGCCTCGGACGCCCGGATGTTCGGTACGCGCTTCGCCGATCCGCTCCCGCGGCTGCGCCCATTCGCCAAAGACCGGGATCCCGAGCGCCGGCTGCGGATCGGGCTCGTCTCCGGCGATCTCTGCACCCATGCCGTCGCCCGGTTCATCGAGCCTTTCCTGGAGCATCTGGACCGCTCCTCAATGGATGTCTACGCCTACATGACCCATGCTCATGAGGACGACGTATCGAGACGCCTGAGCACCATGTTGGACGGCTGGCGCAACATCTCCGGCCTGGACGACGACGCGGCGGCCGACCTCATCGAGGCGGACGCGATCGACGTTCTCGTCGATCTGTCGGGCCACAGTTCCGGCCACAGGCTGCTTCTCTTCGCTCGCAAGCCGGCACCCGTTCAGGTGACATGGATCGGCCATCCCGCAACGACGGGCCTGCGTGCCATCGACTACCGTCTGACCGACGCCGTGCACGACCTGCCCAGCGTGTCGGAGGATCTGCACACCGAGACAGTGTGGCGCTTGCCGGGTGTATCGGCGACGTATCAGGCGCGCGGCGACATTCCCGCGGTTCGGGGCCGTCCGCCTTTCGAGGATAACGGATACGTGACCTTCGGAGTCTTGAACCGCTTCGAGAAGATCAGTGACCTTACCCTGGAGACATGGGCCGGCATCCTTCATACCCTTCCCGATGCACGACTGTTCATGGTCGTCGCCAATGTCGGCGAGTCCGACATCCTGGCGCAGGTCGAGGAACGCCTCGCGAGAGCAGGGTTACCCCTCGATCGGATTCGCCTGCACCCGCGCGTCTCGACGGGCTACTTCGAGCTTTATCACCAGATCGACATCGCCCTCGATTCCTTCCCCTACAACGGCGGAACCACGAGCTGCGACACACTCTACATGGGGGTTCCCTTCGTTGCCCTGCAGGGCGCGAGCGCAGTCGAGCGCGCGGGGGTTGCTGTCCTGACGGCCGTTGGGCTCGAGGAATTGGCGGCCGAGACGCCGGAGGCATACGCGGCCTGCGCACTGTCCCTCGCGCGTGATCCCGATCGGTTGCGAGAGGTCCGATCGGGGCTGCGGGAACGCATGATCGCCAGCTCTCTCATGGATCACGCGCGCTTGGCCGCCCATGTCGGCGAAGCCTTTCGCACCATGTGGAGGCGTTGGGTCGATGCCAGTCGCGCTGCATAATCCCTCCCCCGATCCCGACGGTGTCGCTGAGCCCGTTCCCCAGGACACGGGGAACGCTTCAGTGCTCGCGACCCTGCAACGGCTCGATCAGGAATTCGCCCGCATCCTCGACATACCCGCGGATACCTCCACCGCAGCGGAGGAGCTTGGGCAATGCGGTGACATCGGGACGGCGGCAGCCGAACCGATCTTCGTCACGCGACCATTCCTACCGCCGTTCGAGGAGTTCGAACCGCTCCTGCGGCGCATCTGGCAGACCCGGATTCTAACCAATGGCGGCCCCTTCCACCAGGAATTGGAGGCGCGCCTCCGCGGCCATCTCGGCGTCCCGCAGGTGGCCCTTTTCAACAATGCCACCACGGCACTGATGGTGGCGCTACGGTCGCTGGACTTATTGGGCGAAGTGATCACGACGCCCTACTCCTTCGTTGCCACGTCCCATGCACTGAACCGCACCGAGAATGCGACCGATGCCGAACCCTTTCGAATCCAGCCTGCGTGTCGCCGCCGAGGGCCTCGTCGCGCTGGTGGCGGCCTGCAACCGGCTACGCCTGCCGCAGACGCCGCACCCGTTCGTGGTCGGCGTGCACGCGCCGATGCGTGAGGAACTGACGCTGTGGGACCTGCCCGTGACCGGGGCGATCCCGGCTGGGCTCGACGGACGCTACTTCAAGATGGGCGCCAACCCTGCCAGTCCGACGCCGCGCGGCCACGACTGGTTTCTAGGCGACGGCATGGTGCACGGCTTGCGTATCGAGGGCAGCAAAGCCCTGTGGTACCGCAACCGCTGGATCGGCTCGCGGACGGCAGCCGCGGCACTCCGCCGGCCCGCTGCGCCTGGACCACGCCGGGGCGACGATACCGTCAACACCAACGTTGTCGAGAT
>NZ_NKUG01000201.1 GCF_014845095.1 Methylobacterium bullatum
CCGCAGAGGGGGGAGGGAGCAGGTGCCCAGGCCCGGCCCCTCGCCCGGTCACGGCGCCCCGCCCATGAACGTCTCCGAGCCGTTCATCCGCCGCCCGGTCGCCACCACGCTGCTCACCATCGGGGTGCTGCTGGCGGGGATCTTCGCGTTCTTCAAGCTGCCGGTGGCGCCGCTGCCGCAGGTGGATTTCCCCGTCATCCTGGTCCAGGCGCAGATGGCCGGGGCCTCGCCCGAGACCATGGCGACGACGGTGGCCGCGCCCCTGGAGCGGCGGCTCGGCATCATCGCCGACGTGGGCGAGATGACCTCCACCAGTTCCGTCGGGACGGTGCGGATCGTCCTGATGTTCAATCTCAACCGCGACATCGACGGGGCCGCCCGCGACGTGCAGGCGGCGATCAACGCCGCGCGGGCCGACCTGCCCACCGCCCTGCGCTCGAACCCCACCTACCGCAAGTTCAACCCGGCCGATGCGCCGATCCTGATCCTCGGGCTGACCTCGAACACCCTGTCGCCGGGCCAGCTCTACGATTCCGCCGCCACGGTGGTGCAGCAGAAGATGTCCCAGCTCCCCGGGGTGGGGAACGTCGATATCGGCGGCTCCTCGCTTCCGGCGGTGCGGGTCGAGCTCGATCCCACCGCCCTATACAATTACGGGATCGGCCTCGAAGGGGTGCGCGCGGCGATCGCCTCGGCCAATGCCAATTCGCCGAAAGGGGCGATCGAGACCGACACCCGCCACTACCAGCTTTACGCCAACGACCAGGGCCGGGTGGCGGCGGATTACCGCGACATCGTCGTGGCCTACCGCAACGGGGCCGGCGTGCGCCTCACCGATGTAGGCAAGGTCGAGGATTCGGTGGAGGACAAGCGCAACCTCGGCCTCGTCAACGGCCGGCCGGGCGTGATCCTGTTCATCTACAAGCAGCCCGGCTCCAACGTTGTCGATACGATCAAGGCGGTTGAGGCGGCGCTGCCGCAGGTGAAGGCCGCGCTGCCCGGCGACATCGACCTCACCGTCACCGGCGACCGCAGCGCCACCATCCGCGCCTCCCTCACCGAGACCGAGGAGACCCTGGTCATCGCGGTCGTCCTCGTCATCGGCGTGGTCTTCGCCTTCCTGCGCTCCGGCCGGGCGACCCTGATCCCGGCGGTGGCCGTGCCGATCTCGATCATCGGCACCTTCTCGGCCATGTACCTGCTGGATTACAGCCTCGACATCCTGTCGCTGATGGCCCTCATCATCGCCACCGGCTTCGTGGTGGACGACGCCATCGTCGTCCTGGAGAACATCCAGCGCCATATCGAGCTCGGCAAGCCGAGGCTGGAGGCCGCCCTCATCGGGGCGAAGGAGGTCGGCTTCACCGTCATCTCCATGAGCCTGTCGCTGATCGCGGTGTTCATCCCGATCCTGCTGATGGGGGGGATCGTCGGGCGACTGTTCGAGGAATTCGCCGTGACCCTGTCCCTGGCGATCCTGATCTCCCTGGTGCTCTCGCTCACCACCACGCCGATGATGTGCGCGCTGCTGCTCAAGCGCGAAAGCGTGCCGGAGGGAGAGGCGCCGCGCCGCCCCAACCTGCTGATCCGGGGGCTGGAAGGCGCCTTCGAGGGAACGCTGCGCGCCTATGAGCGAACCCTGCGGATCGCCCTCACTCATCGCCGCCTGGTGCTGCTCACGCTGTTCGCGACGATCGGGCTCAACGTCTATCTCTACATCATCGTCCCCAAGGGTTTCTTCCCCGAGCAGGATACGGGTCAGATGATGGGCGGCATCCAGGCCGACCAGCGCATCTCGTTCCAGGCGATGAAGCAGAAGCTGGAACAGGCTACCGCCATCGTGCAGGCCGATCCGGCGGTGGACAGCGTCGTCGGCTTCACGGGCGGGCGCGCCACCAACTCGGCCAACGTCTTCGTGGGCCTCAAACCCCGGGGCGAGCGCGCCTCGATCACCGAGGTGATGACCCGCCTGCGCCCCAAACTCGCGCAGGTGGCCGGCGCCCGGCTGTTCCTGTTCCCGCGCCAGGACCTGCGCATGGGCGGGCGGCAGAGCTTCGCGCAGTACCAGTACACCCTGCAGGGCGACACGGCCGACGAACTCTATGCGGCGGCCCCCCGGCTCGTGGAGGCGCTGCAGAAGAACCCGGTCTTCTCGGACGTCACCTCCGACCAGCAGGAGGGCGGGCTGGAGAGCCGCCTCGTCATCGACCGGGCCACCGCCTACCGCTACGGCATCACGCCCGATAAGATCGACAACACCCTCTACGACGCCTTCGGCCAGCGGCAGGTCTCGACGATCTACAACCCGCTCAACCAGTACCACGTCGTGATGGAGATCGCGCCGCGCTACCTGCAGAGCCCGGAGACGTTGAAGACCGTCTTCGTCTCGACCTCGGGCGGCAAGGCGCGGGGCTCGGCCATCACCAACGCGGTGGCCGGGACCGTGGCGGGGGCCGCGACGACGGGGACGACGGCCTCCACCATCGCCGCCGATTCCGCCCGCAACGCCGCCTCCAACGCCATCGCGGGCGGGGCGGGCGCCTCCTCCAGCGCGCCCGTTTCGAGCGCCAAGGAGACCATGATCCCGCTCTCGGCCTTCGCCCGGGTGGAGACCGGCAACGCGCCCGTGCAGGTGAGCCACCAGGGCCTGTTCGTGGCCACCACGCTCTCGTTCAACCTGGCGCCGGGCAAGAGCCTGTCTGACGCCACCGCCGCCATCGAGGAGGCCGAGGCGCAATTGCGCCTGCCGGCCACGATCCACGGCGAATTCGCGGGCGCGGCCAAGACCTTCCAGGCCTCGTCCTCGCGCCAGCCCCTGCTGATTCTGGCGGCTTTGCTGGCCGTCTACACGATCCTCGGGATCCTCTACGAGAGCTTCGTCCATCCGGTGACGATCCTCTCGACGCTGCCCTCGGCCGGTATCGGCGCGCTGCTGGCGCTCCTCGTCTCGGGCACGGAATTCACCATCATCGCCCTCATCGCGGTGTTCCTGCTCATCGGCATCGTCAAGAAGAACGCCATCATGATGATCGACGTGGCGCTGGACGCCGAGCGCACGCGCGGGGCCACACCGAAGGACGCGATCTTCGAGGCCTGCCTCTTGCGCTTCCGGCCGATCATGATGACAACGCTGGCGGCCCTGCTCGGCGCCCTGCCTCTCATCCTCGCCGGGGGCGAAGGCTCGGAAATGCGCCGCCCCCTGGGCATCGCCATCGCCGGCGGCCTGATCGTGAGCCAGATCCTGACCCTCTACACCACGCCCGTCGTCTACCTCTATCTCGACCGCCTCCGCCGGCGGAAGCCGACGCCCGGCGTTTCGGTGAGCCCGGCCGAATGAGCGGGCGTGACCGGACGATGCGACCCGCGCGTAGCAACCCTCCCCCCAAGGACCTCGGGCTTGCCCGAGATCTGTCTTTGGCTGGCCAAGTCGGGCAGACCCGACTTGGTGCGGGGGAGGGTGCCTGCGGAGCAGGCGGGAGAGGGGGCGACCTCTCCGGATACGGCGCGCCCCTCTCCCGACCCTCGCTGACGCGAGGGCCACCCTCTCCCGCAG
>NZ_NKUG01000202.1 GCF_014845095.1 Methylobacterium bullatum
CCATCAATGCTAAAATCGCAAAGCTGATCGATTTTCGCGACAAACACATGACGCCACAACATAACTCATTGCCGGCAAACAAGGATTTCGCGCTTCGTGAACCCCGCACCCGCTCGCCGCTTCGAGATAAACCGCGGGCAAAAGCCCGTCCGACGTAGAGCGGCGCAACACCGGGGTGGCTCGGCCAATACAATCCCGATGACGCAACGGAGGCCGAAGGCGCGAACGACACGCGCCCTCGGCAGACATCACTGGTCTCAGGCGGCGTCAGGCATACGGTCAAGAAGTTTGTCGAGGGTGAGCGGGTAATCGCGCACCCGTATGCCGGTGGCGTTGTAGACCGCGTTGGCCACCGCCGCGCTGACGCCGCAGATACCGAGTTCCCCAACGCCCTTGGCCTTCATCGGCGAGGAGATCGGGTCGGTCTCGTCGAGGAAGATTACCTCCTGATGCGGGATGTCGGCATGGACCGGGACTTCGTATCCGGCAAGGTCGTGATTGACGAAGAAACCGCGCCTTGTGTCGACAGCCAACTCCTCCATCAGCGCGGCACCTACCCCCATGGTCATGCCTCCGATGACCTGGCTGCGGGCAGACTTTGGATTAAGGATGCGTCCGGCCGCACAGACCGCCAGCATCCGCCTCACCCTGATCTCCGCCGTGCTCACATCGACGCCGACCTCGACGAAATGCGCCCCAAAGGTCGATTGCTGGTACGTCTTCGAGAGATCGCCGCCGAACTCGATCGTGTCCTCGGCGACGATGTCGCCCGCCTTCGCGGCCTCGGCGAGCGGAACGGAGCGGTTGCCCGAGCGGACACGCCCATCCTCGAACACGGCATCGTCCGAGTTGAACCCGAGCGATCTCGCCACCGCCTCACGGAGCTTGACGCAAGCGGCGTAGACCCCCGACGTCGAGGAGTTCGCGCCGAATTGGCCACCGGATCCCGACGAGACGGGGAAGGCAGAATCGCCGAGCCGCACCACGACCCTGTCGAGGCTCAAGCCCATCATCTCGGCAGCCGTCTGGCCGATGATCGTGTAGCTGCCAGTACCGATATCGGTCATGTCGGTCTCGACCGTCACCACGCCCTGGCTATCTAGACGGACGCGCGCCCCCGATTTGACGTTCATATTGTTGCGGAACGCCGCGGCGACACCCATTCCGACGAGCCAGCGCCCGTCACGGACCTGACCGGGCTTGACGACCCGCTTGTCCCATTCGAAGCGCGCCGCGCCCAGGCGGAGGCATTCGATCAGGCTGCGCTGGGAGAACCGGCGCTCTGGCTTCTCGGGATCGACCTGGGTGTCGTTGCGGATGCGGAACTCGACCGGATCGAGACCGAGTTTCTCCGCCATCTCGTCCATGGCGATCTCGAGGACCATCAAGCCGGGCGCTTCGCCGGGCGCGCGCATAGAGTTGCCCTCGGGCAGGTCGAGCATGGCGAGCCGGGTTTGGGTCATGCGGTTGGCGCCCGCATAGAGCAGGCGCGTCTGTTGCACCGCCGCCTCCGGCTTGCCGCCGGGCAGATTGCCGGACCAGCTCTCATGGCCGATGGCCGTGATCGTGCCGTCCGGCGTCGCGCCGAGGCGGATGCGCTGGATCGTGGCGGGCCGATGCACGGTGTTGTTGAAGCTGAGCGGACGGGTCAGCGCCACCTTCACCGGCCGCTTTGCGGCGCGAGCGCCCAGGGCGGCCAATACCGCTTCCGCCCGCAGGAACAGCTTTCCGCCAAACCCGCCGCCGACGAAGGGCGAGACGAGGCGCACCTTCTCCTTCGGGATGCCGAGGGTCAGGGCCAGATCCCGTGTACCCCAGGCGATCATCTGGTTCGAGGTCCAGACGGTCACTGCATCGCCATCCCAGGACGCGATGGACGCATGCGGCTCCATCATCGCATGAGCTTGATCGGGCGTGCTGTAGGTGGCGTCGAGTTGAACCGGGGCAGAGGCGAAGGCCCCGGCGAAATCACCGATGGAGGTGTCGGACGGGGCACCGGCGAGTTTCTCGGGCTTGCCCGTATCCTTCGCTGCCGCGAGATCGAACGCGCCTTTGGATTCGGCATAATCGATACGGATGAGGGCCGCCGCTGAACGGGCCTGCTCGAATGTCTCCGCCACGACCAAGGCGACCGCCTGGTGATAATGCTCGATCTCGGGGCCGCCGAGAAGCTTGGCGGCGTTGAGCTTACCCTTGTCGAGGGGGCCGGCATTCTCTGAAGTGACGATGGCGAGCACGCCGCGTGCGGCCCTGGCCTCGTCGAGACCCATTGCCTCGATCCGCCCCTTGGCGATGGTCGCGCCCACGACGAAGCCGTAGACCGCCTTCGATTGCGGATCGTGCCAGTCGTAAGCGTAGTTCGCAGTGCCGGTGGTCTTGAAGGGACCGTCGATCCGGTCCGTGGCCTTGCCCACCACTTTCAGCTGATCGATGGGGTTGCGGCCAGCGGGAGTGTCGAACTTCATGGTTCAGGCCCTCGCTTCGGACAGGACGGCACCGAGCGCGCGCTCGGTGAGCTTGAGCTTGTAGGCGTTGTCGTGGGTCGGCTTCGCTCCCGCGAACAAGCGCTCCGTCGCGGCCTTGGCGCCTTTCGGCAACTCGGCCTCAGCGGCCTCGTCGCGCCACGGCTTCGGGGCGACGCCACCGACGGCGATGCGTCCGGTCCCATCGCGCTGGACGATCCCCGCGATGGAGATCAACGCGAAGGCATACGAGGCTCTGTCCCGGACCTTGCGGTATACATGCATGCCCGAGACCGGCTTCGGCAGAGTCACCGCCGTGATCAGTTCGCCCGGCCGCAAGTTCGTCTCGATCTCGGGCGTGTCACCAGGCAGGCGATGAAACTCCGCGATGGGGATGGTCCGCGTGTCACCCTTGTCGTTCACGGTCTCCACGTTCGCGTCGAGAACCCGCATGGCCACGGCCATGTCGCCCGGATGCGTGGCGATGCAGGCTTCGCTGGCCCCCACCACCGCGAGTTGGCGACTGATGCCGCCGATGGCCGAACAGCCGCTTCCAGGCTGTCGCTTGTTGCAGGGTTGAGCGGTATCGTAAAAATAGGGGCAGCGCGTGCGCTGGAGGAGATTGCCCGCCGTCGTCGCCTTGTTGCGCAACTGGCCGGATGCCCCGGACAGAAGGGCCCGGCTCAGGACTCCGTAGCCGCGCCGAACCCGCAGATCGGCCGCAAGATCGGTGTTGCGCACCAGGGCGCCGATCCGCAGACCGCCCTCCTCCGTCGGCTCGATCGTATCGAGATCAAGGCCGTTGACGTCGACGAGATGGGTCGGCGTCTCCACCTGCAGCTTCATCAGATCGAGAAGATTGGTGCCGCCGGCGATGAACTTTGCGCCGGGTACGCGTAAGACGGACGCAGCGGCCTCCGCAGGCGAGGAAGCGCGTTCGTAAGTGAAGGACTTCATGCCTGCCTCCCAGCGACTTCAGTCATGGCGTCCACGATGTTGGAATAAGCGCCGCAGCGGCAGATGTTGCCGCTCATGCGCTCGCGGATCTCGTCCGCGGTAATCGCGGAGGTCGCGTTGAGATCGGCCGTGACGTGGCTTGGGATGCCGGCCTTGATCTCTTCGAGAACCGCGACACCGGAGCAGATCTGACCCGGCGTACAAAATCCGCATTGATAGCCGTCATGCTTGACGAAAGCGGCCTGCATCGGATGCAGGTTGCCTGGCTTGCCCAAGCCTTCAATGGTGGTGATGGCATCGCCCTGGTGCATGACCGCGAGGGTCAGGCAGGAATTGATGCGTCTTCCATCGACGATCATCGTGCAGGCCCCACACTGGCCGTGGTCGCAGCCCTTTTTGGCACCGGTCAGGTGAAGGTGCTCCCGCACGGCGTCGAGGAGAGTGGTGCGCGTATCGATGTCGATCTCATGTGACGTCCCGTTCACCGTGAGCGACACTTTGGATGTCACCGAGTCTGACGTGCTCTCGGTGGCCGCCCAGGAAGCGGAGGGACAGGCTGTGACGACGGCACAGGCAGAGGCGCCCGCCATCAGATGGCGCCGGTTGAGTTCGAGGTCTTCAGAGCCATACATGGCGTTCTCCGAACCTGATCCATGAGACGTGTAATTCCGTTAGGTCGTGTCGCGGACGTTTGCGCGAGGCTTCGACCAGCCCCCGACAAACGCTCGACGGTGCAGAACTTTCCCTGGTGCCACGAAGTAGCGCAGGCGGACCGTGCAGCAACACCTTGGAAGAATTCCAAATGGTATATGTGCGCACACGCACAGCGCGGCCGTCATTGAGTGGCGGAAGGGAGGGGTGAAATACCGCCAAGCGGGCGCGAAGAACCCGCATCCCAGGCTCGTGTGAGTATAAAGGCGAAAAAGCAGCCGAAAACGGCAGTGCCGCGGCTGACAAAATAACATCAACTATGATGAGAAAGGTGGGTCCCGGAGCCGAAGCCCCGGGTTCTGTTTCGACGGTTACCCTACCGCAAGATGCTTACGCCGCGAGGCGGGCATCCATGACAACGTTATCGTTGGCATTTAGAGTTTTGGCCAAATACTTGGAACAGGGGTTGCCTGCGCCAAACCGGTCGAGTCCTTACCGACGCTCTCGCGATCCCTTTACCGCCCAGTCGATCCTATTTCGCCCCCATCAGAAACGCATCACGATGCGTTTTTGGTGGAGGCGCCGGAGTACTGCCCTCCGGGTCCTGAAACGTTATTACGAACCGGTCATCAAACGCAGGATCGATATAGAGGCGGTGGGCCGAAAAGTCCAGATCGGCGGCCCTTTGTCTGTCGGATGCCGGATGCCGCCAGGCGGATTTTTTCCCACACCCGGCAACCACATGCGCGGGTGAGGCTTCTCGATCCGGCACGAGGCATGCGGGGATGCGTCCCGATGTGCCTTTCGGCAGAGGATCGATGATGGACAACACGCTGCTTTCCGCCCCGGACTTCAAGGGCCCCGCCATTCTGCTGTCGGGACCGGTCGATCACGACATGTACAAGGCTTTCCGGCGCCAACTCGACGCCGCCTCCGGGCTGGACCTCGTGGTGGTCGAACTCACCACCCTCGGCGGCGACCCGGAAGTGGCCCGGATGATGGGCGAAGACATTCGCTTTGCCAGCGAGGTGACGCCGCATCGCCGTTTCGTCTTCCTTGGCAAGGCGGCGATCTACTCGGCTGGCACGACGCTCATGAGTTTCTTCGCGCGTCCGAACCGCTATCTCACGCGCGGTACGCGACTGATGATCCACGAGCGCAAGATGGCCAAGACCTTGGAGATCCACGGTCCCCTCACCACCTGCATCGCCACCCTCAAGGCGACATTGCACGAGATCGAGACCTCCATCGAGATTCAGAACGAGGGCTTCGCCAACCTCGTCACCGGCTCGCAGGTCTCCTTGGAGGAGGTCATCGAGAAAGCCCCGTACAATTGGTATATCGAGGCCGAGGAAGCCAAGAGCCTCGGGTTGATCGAGGCGGTCCTTTAGAGCGCCTAACAGAACCGTTTGATCTGGTTGAGGGTGATGAGGCTGGCCGCGAGGCTCGTGAAGGCCTCGTAGATGTCGCTGCGTCGCTCGTAGGG
>NZ_NKUG01000203.1 GCF_014845095.1 Methylobacterium bullatum
GGCCGCCGCCAGCTGCAGCGGGCCTCCGCCTTCGTTGCGTCGCTGCAGCTGGCGGCGGCCAATGTCGATACCCTCTTCGTCGTCACGTCGTGCAACGCCGATTTCAACATCGCCCGGCTGGAGCGCTACCTGGCGCTCGCCAACCAGGGGGGCACGAATCCCGTCATCGTCCTCACCAAGGCCGACATGGCGCCCGATGCCGAGGCCTACCGGCGGCAGGCCGCGGGCCTGCAGCGCGACCTCGCCGTCGTCACGGTCAATCCGCGCCTTCCGGACGCCGTGACGCAGCTTGCCCCCTGGTGCGGCGAGGGTCTGACCGTGGCGGTCGTCGGCTCATCGGGGGTGGGCAAATCGACCCTGGTCAACACGCTCGCCGGCCCGGACCAGGACCTCCCCCAGGAGACCGGCGGGATCCGCGAACACGACGCCAAGGGGCGCCACACCACCACGTCGCGCTCGCTCCACGCCATCGCCGGCGGCGGCTGGGTCATCGATACGCCGGGGATGCGCACGCTGCATGTGAGCGACGCGGCGGAGGGCATCGACACGCTGTTCGCCGAGATCGTCGAGCTGGCGCCCTCCTGCCGGTTCCGCGACTGCACCCATGCCCACGAGCCCGGCTGCGCGGTTCAGGCCGCCGTGGCGGAGGGTGCGCTCGATCCCGAACGCCTGACCCGGTGGCGCAAGCTCCTCGACGAGAACCGGACCAACACCCCGGTGGTCACCGGGCCGCGCGGCAGCCGTCGGCGCTGACCCTCATCCCGCCTTCACCCGACCTCCTGCGGACATCGCTCCCCGAATGCCCTTTCCCGACCGAACCCTCGTCATCGTCCGCCACGGGCAGAGCCTCGACAACGAGCGCGACCTCTTCTCCGGCATCCGCGATCCCGACCTGACGGAACGGGGCGTCGGCGAGGCGCGGAGCTGCGGGCGCCGCATGAAGGAGGTCGGGCTCTCCTTCGACATCGCCTTCACCAGCGAGCTGACGCGGGCCCGGCGCACCTTGAGCCTCATCCTGTCGGAACTCGGGCAGCCCGACCTTGCCGTCCACCGGAGCGCGGCGCTGAACGAGCGCGATTACGGCGAGCTCGCCGGGCTGAACAAGCGGGAATCGCAGGAGCGCTGGGGGGTCGCGCAGGTCCGTGCCTGGCGCAAATCCTACGATGCGGTGCCGCCGGGCGGCGAGAGCCTGGCGATGACCGCCGACCGGCTGCTTCCCTATTATCGGGACGAGATCGAATCCCGGGTCCTCGCGGGCCAGCGGGTTCTGCTGGTGGCGCACGGCAATTCGCTGCGGGCGCTCATCATGCATCTCGACGGGATCAGTGCCGACGCGGTCGCCGACGTGCATCTCGCCACGGCCCAGACCCTGGCCTATCGCCTCGACGAGCGGGGCAGGGTGGTGGAGAAGCGCGCGATCTCCGCCTGAGTCACGAGTGGACCGGCAGGCGGAGAGGCGCGCCTGTGGATCGGCGTCAGCGGGCTCTCAGGGCGTCCCGATCGCGCGCGAGCTGGCGCCGCGTCCGCATCGGCTCCAGGTTCGAAAGGGACATCAGCCGATACCCGAAGGCGAAGAGGGCGAGCGCCACGGCGGCGAAGGCACCGCCGACGATCAGCGACGCGATCGCCTCCGACCCGATGAGGAGCGCCAGCCCTTTGACGATCGCCACAAGGAGCACGAACAATCCGATCAGGACGAAGAGGGCCGCCATCAGGAACAGGATGAGCGGACGCGCCACCTGCCCGACCGCCGATCCGACCTCGGCCTGAAACAGGGCGAGGTGCTTGGAGAGGAGGATCTGGGTTTGCCCGATCGCATCGCCGACGAGGAGCAGGAGGCTCTTGTCATCCCGGCGGCTCATGCATCCCCTCTCATCGACGTGGTCCGATCAGGCCCGGCGGGTCCGTGCGCAGACAAGCCAGATAGGGCCGCCGGGGTTGCGCGGCAATCGCCGCACATTCCTACCCGGTACCTGCCTGCCCGGTACCTGCCTGCCCGGTACCTGCCTGCCCGGTACCTGCCATCAGATCGCGAGCCCGAGCTGGCGCGGTCCCTCCGTCTCGCCCTGCTGAAGGCCCGACAGGGAGACACCGAGCAGGCGAACGCTGCGGCGGAGCGGGAACACCGTGCGCAGCAATCCCAGCGCCATGTGCATCATCGCATCGCGGCCGGCGACCGGGGCCTCGAAGGACTGCGCCCGGGTGATCTGGACGAAATCCGAGAACTTCACCTTCAGCGTGACGGTGCGCCCCGAGACGCCCTTGGCGGTGCAGGAGGTCCAGACCTTGTCGATCAGCGGCGTCAATCGCTCCGCCATGGCGTCGAACTCGGTGAGGTCCTCCGAGAAGGTGGTCTCCGCCCCCACCGATTTGCGGATGCGGTGGGCACGCACCTGCCGCTCGTCGATGCCGCGCGCCACCGAATGATAATAGGCCGCCGAACTGCCGAAGGCCGCCTGCAGCTCTTCCAGGGAACGGGCCTTCAGGTCGCGGCCGGTGAGGATGCCGAGGCGCTTCATCTTCGCCTCCGTGACGGGGCCGACGCCATGGAACCGGCCGATGGCCAGATCCTCGACGAAGCCCGGCCCCATCGCGGGCGTGATCACGAACAGCGCGTCGGGCTTGCGGAAGTCCGAGGCGACCTTGGCGAGGAACTTGTTGTAGGAGACGCCGGCCGAGGCCACGAGGCCGGTCCGCGCGAGGATCTCGGCCCGGATCACCCGCGCCACCTCGGTGGCGGTGGCCAGCCCCTGCAGGTTCTCGGTGACGTCGAGATAGGCCTCGTCGAGGGCCACCGGCTCGATGATCGCGGTATGCTCGGCGAACACCGCACGGATCTCCTCCGAGATCGCCCGGTAGACCTCGAAGCGCGGCTTGACGAAGAGGAGATCGGGGCACAGGCGCCGGGCGGTGACCGAGGGCATGGCCGAGCGGACCCCGAAGACCCGCGCCTCGTAGCTGGCGGCGGCCACCACGCCCCGCTCGCGCGACCCGCCGACCGCGAGGGGCCGGCCTCGCAGGGCCGGATCGTCCCGCTGCTCCACGGACGCGTAGAACGCGTCCATGTCGATATGGATGATCTTGCGGACGGGGGTATCGTCGCCGGGGCTCGACATCGGATCGGGCTGTCACATCGGTGCGCGGGCAATGAGCGGGCGTCGTTGAGCAGTCATCGTGGGGAAGGCGCTGTGTTCGGTCTTTGTTCCTCGCGGTTTCAGGGGGCCGGGTCAACCCGGCCGGGGCTGGCGCCGTGGTCTGGACTTTCCCGTGATGGGGCGCAGGATGCCTCCCGGTTCTCCCGTGCCTCGCGGGGAACGGCCGGAGCCGGGCCGTCGTCCCCGGCTGCATGTCGAGCACGCGCCGGCCGGCTCGGCGCCGGAACGACCACCATGATGAAGGAGGACGGCATTCCCCTGCACCCTGGCGCTGCCCCTCTCGGACCGGATACGGGTGAACGACCATGCCGAGTATCTCACGAAGCGTCTCTTCCGGAACTCCCGCTGCGCCGTCGTCCTTCGAGCGGGAACCGATCGTGATGGGGAGTTTCGTGAAGCACTCCAGGCAGGCGCTCCGGGGACGACGCGTCCTGGTGGTGGAAGACGAGTACTTCCTGGCCGATGAACTGGCGCGGGGCTTGGCCGAGGCCGAAGCGGAGGTGCTCGGTCCCATCGCCACCGTGGAGGGCGCCCTCGACCTCCTCAATGGGCCGTCCCCGCCCAACGCGGCCATCCTGGATGTGAACCTCGGAGGCGAGGACGTGTATCCGGTGGCCGATGCGCTCCTCGCCCTCGGCGTCCCGTTCCTGTTCACCACCGGCTACGATCAGGCGACGATCCTCGGCCGCTTCGCGTCGGTCCGGCTGCTGGAAAAGCCGATGGATACCGCGGCGGTGTTGCACGCGCTCGACATCATCCTCGACGACAGGGCCTCACGGACGGACGCGGCCGGATAGAATTCGCTCGGCTCCGGATAAGACATCGACGGTCATTCGCGCGGGAATTTGATCGAATCCTTGCGCGAGAGTAGAAGTCACCCTGTGTTCGGCACGCTCGACCGGTGCGACGGCGAGAGAACGGCGAGCGTCGAAAGACATGACACCGACGGTGGTGCCGGTTGGGTTCGCGGGCCTGGATGAGGTGTCGATCACCGACGCGTTGGTGGCGCGTCCCGTACGCCCTCCCGACTACGAGGCGCAAGCCCATGCGCTGGCCGAACTGGCCCGGGAGCTGGCCGTCAGCCCGGACACCGTCCTGCAGCGCATCGCGGACCTCCTCGTCGGGATGGGCCTGGCCGGGTCGGCCGGGATCAGCATCCTCGAACCGGGAGAGGCCCCGAAACGCGTCCGCCGGGCCGCGATCGCTGGATCATGGGCCGCGCATCGCGGCGGCACCATCCCCTTCGCCGAAAGCCCCTGCGGCCTGGCGGTGACCCGCAACACCCCCCTGCTGTTCTCGCGCCCGCATGCCCGCCTCGCGGCCGCCTCTGTCGAGCCGCCCCTCCAGGAGCTCCTGATGGTGCCGTTCCATGCCGGCGACGAGCCGGTCGGTACGCTCTGGGTCGGCACGCATGACCTCGATTACACCTTCGACGGCGAGGATCTCAGGCTGCTCACGCGGCTGACGCACTTTGCCTCCGCCGCCTGCGTCATGACCCGTGCCCTCGATGAGGCGCGGCCCCAGGGGCTGCGCGGAACGGAAGCGTGGCATCGTGCCGACCTGGAGCGGGAGGTGAGCGAGCGCATGGCCGGGCTGCAGCGGAGCCGCGACCTGCTCCAGACCACGCTGGACAGCTCCATGGACATGATCCAGGTCTTCGAGGCCGTCCGGGACGCTTCGGGCGAGATCGTCGATTTCCGCTGGCGGCTGAACAACCACACCGCGGAACGGACCCTTGGCGAGGTGAGGGGGCAAAGCCTGGTCGAACGCAGTCCGGGCGTGGTTCGGGACGGCATCTTCGACGTCTTCCGGCAGGTCGTGGAGACGGGCCTGCCCTCGGTCGCCGAGCGTCGCCATGCGCACGGGCGATGCGACGGCTGGTTCCATCAATCGGTGGTGAAGCTCGGCGACGGCGTGGCCACCACCACCAGGGAGATGACTGCCTGGAAGGAGGCGCACGCGAAGCTGGAGGAGAGCGAGGCGAAGTACCGCCACCTGTTCAACTCCATCGACGAGGGCGTCTGCATCGTCGAGATGATGTTCGACGACCGGCAGCGGCCGGTCGACTACCGGTTCCTTTCCGTCAACCCTGCCTTCGATCAGCAGACCGGGCTCGGCGACGCCACCGGGCGGACGATGCGAGACCTGCTGCCCGAGCTGGAGGCGAACTGGTTCGAGACGTTCGGCCGGATCGCGCGGAACGGCGTGGCGGAACGGTTCGAACGCCGGTCCATCGCCCTCGGGCGCTGGTACGAGGTCTATGCCTTCCGCGTCGGCACCGCCGAACAGCGGCAGGTTGCCCTCCTGTTCAAGGACATCCAGCCTCGCAAGCGCGCCGAGGCGGCGCTGCGCGAGAGCGAGGAGCGGTTCCGTGCCTTCGTCACGGCCAGCTCGGACGTGGTCTACCGGATGACCCCGGACTGGTCCGAGTTGCAGTGGCTGGAGGGGCGCGCCTTCAAAAACGTCCCGGACCAGCCGAGCAGGACCTGGCTCGACCGCTACATCCGTCCCGAAGATCAGGCGGAGGTCCGTGCCGCCATCGACCGGGCGATGGCGACGAGATCGATCTTCGAGCTGGAACATGCGGTGATCCGCAGCGACGGTTCGCTGGGCTGGTGCGTGTCACGGGCGGTCCCGACCCTCACCGACACCGGCGAGATCAGGGAGTGGCTGGGGGCGGCCAGCGACGTGACGGCGCGCAGGAGCGCCGAGACGGCGTTGCGCGAGAGCGAGGAGCGCCTCAGCCAGTTCGGCGAGGCCTCGTCCGACGTCCTCTGGATGCGCGATGCCGCGACCTTCCAGTGGATCTATCTCACCCCGGCCTTCGAGACGATCTACGGCCTCGACCGCACCTCGGCCCTCGCCGGCGACCACCTGGTGAGCTGGGCCGAGCTGATCGTGCCGGACGATCGCGAACGGGCGGTGGAGAGCCTGCATCGCGTCCGGGCGGGCGAGCGTGTCACCTTCGAGTATCGCGTCGGGCGGCCCGGCGACGGCGGCATCCGCTGGATACGGGACACCGGCTTCCCCATGCGCGACGCCGCCGGCGCGGTGTGCTGGATCGGCGGCGTCGGCCGGGACATCACCGAGGAGAAGGAGACCGCCGAGCATATGAGCGTGCTCGTGGCGGAGTTGCAGCACCGCACCCGCAACCTCATGGGCGTGGTGCGCGCCACGGCGGACAAGACCCTGCGCAACAGCAGCGGCCTCGACGACTTCCGGGAGCGCTACGGCACGCGTCTGGCGGCCCTCGCCCGCGTGCAGGGATTGCTGTCCCGCCTCGGGGAGGGCGAGCGGGTCAGCTTCGACGAGCTGATCCGAAGCGAAGTGGCGGCGCTCGACGACGAGGCGTCGCGGGTCAGCCTGAGCGGACCGAAGGCGGTGCCGCTGCGCTCGTCGACGGTGCAGATCTTCGCGCTGGCCCTGCACGAACTGGCGACGAACGCGCTGAAATACGGCGCCCTGGCCCAACCGCAGGCGCATCTCGAGATCCGCTGGCACGTGGAGCTCGCGGAGCCGGAGCGGGCTCCCTGGCTGCATGTGGATTGGCGCGAGCGCGGCGTGCGGATGCCGGCGCGGGATGGCCCGCCGCAGGGGAGGGGCTCGGGGCGCGAACTGATCGAGCGGGCGCTGCCCTACCAGCTCGGCGCCAGAACGACCTTCGTGATGGAACCGGACGGCGTCCACTGCACCATCGCACTGCCCGTGTCGGGACATACGATCCGGGAGAGAGCCAAAGCCGCCTCACGGCGGAGTTCGGAGCCGGCCGATCCCGGAGGATGAGGAGGCCGGCCCGCTCGCATGCGCCGCCAGGAGACGCCCCGAAAGTGGAGTCCCGGACGGGGCGGCGGCGATCGCAACACCACGCGACGGCCGGCACCGCCCTCCGCAAGCTATTCCCCCTCCATCCGATGAGGTTAACCGGCGAGGATCGAGCCTTTAATGCAGGTGAATGACCCTGCAATGACAATTCCCTATTCATGCCCTATGTGCGAGGAAGAAAGAATGCCGCACTACTTCATCCGCAAGCTTGAGCAGTTCACGAAGCTCTCCTGCGACGACCGGCAGGCCTTGGAGAACGCGGTCTGCAAAAGGCGGACCATTGCGAAGCACGCCGACATCATCAGCGAGGGTGACGATCCTCATCACGTCAACCTGATCCTGGACGGATGGGCGTGCCGCTACAAGCATCTCGACGATGGCCGGCGCCAGATCATCTCCCTCTTCGTGCCCGGCGACCTCTGCGACAGCCACGTCTACCTCCTGCGCGAGATGGACCATTCCATCGTGGCCCTCACCCCCGTCAGACTGGCCGAGATCTCGCGCGCCGCGCTGGAGCAGGTGGCCAACGACAATGTGCGGGTGACGAAGGCGCTGTGGTGGAACACCCTGGTGACGGTGGCGGTTCAGCGCGAATGGACCGTCAACCTCGGCCAGCGCACCGCCCTGGAGCGCCTCGGCCACCTTTTCTGCGAACTGTTCCTGCGTCTGCGCGGGGTCGGTCTGACGGATGGCCCCAGCTATGAGCTCCCCCTGACCCAGGTGGAACTGGCGGATGCCCTGGGTCTCTCGAACGTGCACATCAACCGCACGCTCCAGGACTTGCGGCGTGCCGGCCTGATCGTGCTCAAGGGCGGACGCCTGACCATTCCCGACTTCGATGCCCTGCAGAGGGCATCGCTGTTCAACCCGAACTACCTGCACATCGACCGCGAAGGTCGTCACTTCGATGCCGACGGATCGGTGTGATGCCGAACCGGTTTCCCCTCAAGCACCCCGTGGAACTGCGATGACGATGGGATCAGACCCGACGGGCGCCGAGGAACGGGTGGCGCTGCTGGCCGAGCTGCAGCACCGGGTGCGCAACACCCTGGCGACGATGCGGCTGATCGCCCGGCGCTCGGCGGAATTCAGCGAGAGCCTGGAGGACTACACCGCGCATCTCGACGGGCGGCTGGCCGCCTTGGCACGGGTGCAGAACGTCATCATCCAGAACCCCACGGCCGGGGTCGATCTCGACCGCCTCGTCACCGACGAGCTCACGAGCGCGCTCGCCTACCAGGATGGGCGCACGTGTGTGGACGGACCGGATCTGAGGCTGCATCTGCGCGCGGCCGAGCCCCTCGCCCTCGCCCTGCACGAACTCTCGACGAACGCCCTCAAGTTCGGAGCCCTGGCCACGCCGACGGGCCGCCTCACGGTGATCTGGCGGATCGAGGAACGGGAGGGCGCCCCCCACCTCGTCTTCGACTGGCTGGAGCGTGGCGTGCCCCTGAACGAGGACGAGCCTCGTCGCAGGGGATTCGGCACGGTCGTGCTGGAAGAGATGCTGGCCTACAACCTGAAGGCCGCGACGAGCCTCACCTTCGCGCCCGACGGCCTGCATTTCCGCCTGGCGCTGCCCCTCACCAGCCGGACCTTGCATGCCGGGACCGGCCACGCCTCGCCGCTCCTCCACCCGCCGGACGGCCAACTCGACGCGGGTTTCGCAGACGTGCCCCGGGTTCTGCGAAACCCGCCGGGCGGGCCATGGAAAGACGCCTCGCGCCGGTAGGGCGCGGCGTTCTTCTCCTCGGCGGCGGGCACCTGCGCCGTCACGACAGGCCCAGAGCCGTCGCGAGGTGCTCGCGCGCCCGGCTCACCCGGCTCTTCACGGTACCGACCGGACAGCCGAGGATGGCGGCCGCTTCCTCGTGCCGGAGCCCGTCCACCGTCACCAGCAGCAAGGTCTCGCGCTGCTCCGCGGGGAGGGCGTCCAGGGCGCCCTGCAACGCGACGAGCGCGACCCGGTGCTCCTGGTCGGGGGGCGAGGACAAGGCCCCCGCGATGGCCCCGTCGACGTCCTCGATCTCGCGGCGCAGGCGCTTGCGCTGGTTCAGGTGGGTGTTGCGCAGGATCGTGAACAACCACGCGACGAGGTTGGTGCCGTCCTTGAAGCGGGACCGGTGTTCCCAGGCCCGCATCAAGGTCGCCTGCACCATGTCGTCGGCCTCCGCGGTGTTGCCGGTACGAAGGAGGGCGAAGCGGCGTAGGCGCGGCACGAGGGCGATGAGGTCGTCGCCGAACGCCTTGGTGATCTGGCGTTCCGCCTCCGCGTCGAGCAGGGCGGCCCTCAGTCGAAGCAGGACCCGGCCGAGGCGCGTATCGGTGTCGACCGCGCTTGCGCTGGGAATGAGTTCGTCCAGTCGCCGTCCGATCTGGTCCTGGACATGACGAGGCAATCCCTCGCTCGGCGAAGGTTCTTCGGAGATTATACTGACATGCATAGGGAGGATTCGTCCTTTTTCCGGACAACGACCGGGTGTGTCCGCCCCTCTACGGTGGAATATGCGTGTCTGGTTGTGGCTGATCGCTCGCGTTCACGTCAATGATACAGATATACCAGATAATATCTTGCGCGATCCGGAACCGTCGCTGGTCGTCCCCTGTTACGGCTCGGTTCCATCCCAGCAGTCAGGAAGGCGGTCGCAGGTGACACTCGGCGTCGACAGGCATGAGCTTCGGCAGATCGTCGCCGGCCTCAGCGAGGGCGTGATCCTGGTCGAGCCCGACCAGACCATCGCCTACGCCAACGAGGCCGCGCTCGCGATGCACGGGGCCGAGACCGTCGGGGAGCTCGGCGGGACGGTGGACGCCTACCGCGAACGTTTCGCCCTGCGCTACCGCAACGACCACACCCCGAACCAGTATCCGATGGAACGGGTCGTCTCGGGCGAGCGCTTCCACGACGTCATCGTCGAGGTGACGCGGACCGACCAGCCCGATGTCGACTTCGTCCATTCGCTGCGCAGCCTCGTGGCCACGGACCGCGACGGCAACCCGAGCTGCCTCGCCCTCATCCTGAAGGACGTATCGGGGCAGTTCGAGGCCGAGGAACGGTTCGAGGCCACCTTCGACGCCAACCCCGCGCCGGCCGTGATCTGCCGGCTCTCGGACCTGCGCCACGTCAAGGCGAACGACGGCTTCCTGGAGATGACCGGCTACACCCGCGACGCCGTGATCGGCCACAGCGTCTACGAGGTCGACGTGCTGGCCGGAGCCCGTAGCCGGGACCTGGCGATCTCACGCCTGAACAGCGGGGGCACCATCCCGCAGATGGAAGCCTGCCTCGATTTGCCGGATGGCGGATCGCGCTACGTCATCGTCGCCGGCCAACCCATCGAATGGGGCCAAGAGCCCTGCATGCTGTTCACCTTCGCCGACCTGGACCTGCGAAGGAAGGCGGAGACGGCCCTGCGCCGGAGCGAGGAGCGCTTCGCCAAGGCGTTCCACATGGCCCCGGTCCCGACCCTGCTGGCGCGCGTCGAAGACTTCTCCATCACCGGTGCGAACGAGGCCTTCACCCGGGTCTTCGGCTATGGCGCCGACACGGTGTCCGGGCGCTCGCCGGCCGATCTCCGGCTCTGGGTCCACGATGTCGCACGGATCAGGTTCGAGACGGCGGTGGCGCGCACCGGTCACGTGCTCGGCCTGGAAGTATGCCTGCGCCACGAGGACGGCACCGATGTCGACTGCCTGGTATCGGCCGAGCGCGTCGAGATCGGCGACCGGACGTTCGCCCTCATGGTCCTTCAGGACATCACCGAGCGCAAGCGCACGGAGCGCGAACTGTCCGAGGCCATCGAGGCGGTGATGGCCGACACCTCGTGGTTCAGCCGCGGGCTGATCGAGAAGCTCGCCAACCTGCGCCGGCCGGCGAGCGAGCACGAGGACGGCATCGTCCCGAACCTCACGGTCCGCGAGCGGCAGATCCTCGACCTCGTCTGCCGGGGGCTCGGGGACGATGCCATCGCCAGGCGTCTCAACCTGTCCAGGAACACGGTGCGCAACCACTCGGCGTCGCTTTACCGGAAACTCGACGTGCACAAGCGCTCCGAGGCCATCGTCTGGGGCCGCGACAACGGGTTCCCGCTATCCGAAACCAGCAAATAAAAACCTCATAACCAGTATATCTGCATCATTGCCGCCCGGAACCGGCGGGCCACTTGAGGGACGGTGTCAATCGCTGAGGCATTGGAGCACCCCGTGAGCGCGCAAAAGACGACCGACACTTCCGACAAGCTCAAGGGCTCGGTGAAGGAGGCCATCGGAAAGTTGGTCGGCGACCCCAAAGTCGAAGCCGAGGGTAGGTCTCAGCAGAAATCACCGACGCCCGACGTGAAACCAAAGACCACCCCCAAGTCGTAGCTCGGGCGACACGTCGCACCTCACGAACACCGTTCGCGACAAGAATATCGGCGCGACAACATCAGGAGAGACATCATGGTCGATGCGGATCGCATCACAGGCGCCGCCAAGGAGCTCGGCGGCAAGGTGCAGGG
>NZ_NKUG01000204.1 GCF_014845095.1 Methylobacterium bullatum
CCCCCCGGCTGGACCCCCCCGCCACCCAATGGCCCCCCGGCAGCCCCGCATCCTGCGCCCCGACGATGCCGGTGCACACGCCGCCGTTCGAGGACAGCACCATCACGGCCGAGCCGGCCGCCTCCGGCGCCTCGCGGCCGCCGATCACGGCACCGGCCGGCGCGGCCGTGATGGTGCTGTCCTCGAACGGCGGCGTGTGCACCGGCATCGTCGTGGCGCAGGATGCGGTGCTGACGGCGGGCCATTGCGTGGCGGTGGGCTCCCGCCGGGGCGGCGCGGAGCACCGGGTGCATTTTCGCGACGAGGCGGGCCAGCCGGTGCTGGTCGATCTCGCGGCCCGCGCGGTCCATCCCGGCTACGATGCCGGCGCCATCGCCGGGCGCCGGCGCTCCATCGATCTGGCCCTCATCCGCACCGCGACACCGCTTCCCGGCCGCTTCCGGCCGACCCCCCTGAGCACCGCCCTGCCGCGCGCCGGCGAGAGCCTCGTCCTCTCCGGCTACGGGGTGTCGAAACCGGGCGAGGCGCGCACCACCGGCACCTTCCGCAGCGCCGTCCTCCCCGTGGTCGAGCCCTACGGGCAGAGCCGCATCCTGGTCTGGATGAAGCCGTCCGGCGGCGCATCCGGCGCCTGCCAGGGCGATTCCGGCGGGCCGATCGCGACTACGCCCGGCGCGCCGCCACTGGCCGTCTCCGCCTGGGTCGGGGGCGGAGCATGTGGCTCCATCTCGCAGGGCGTCCTGCTGGGGCCGCAGCGCGAGTGGATCGACCGGGTTCTCGCCGGATGGGGCCGCTCCGCCGGCTGGTCCGCCCCCTGACGCCGCGCCGCCTCAGCGACGGAACCGGAGCTTGGCCGAGGGATTGCCTTAGGCTAGGCTTCATTCCAGGGACGTCCGGGGCTTTCAGCCGGGCGCGGGAGAGACACGATGTTCGCGACCGCGCTCCGCAGGGCCGTCGTCACGGCGCTGGTCGGGCTGATTCCGGCTCCGGCCTTTGCCGTGATCAACGGCGAAGTCTCGCGTGATCCCAATGGGTTGCGCGCCTCGGTGGTGCGCATCGAGAGCACCCAGGGCGAGATCTGCTCCGGCACGCTCATCGGTCCCGATCTCGTGCTGACCGCCGCGCATTGTGTCATGCACCAGGCCGGCTACAGCGTCGTCGCCGTCGACCGGTCATTCCGCCAGCGCCGCATCTCCGCCATCGCGGCGTCGATGCACCCCGATTTCGTGCCCGGCACCACGCCGGAGGATCAGCCCGGCATCGATCTCGCCCTCATCAAACTGTCCGAGCCCCTGGGGGCCGATTTCCAGCCCCTCGATCCGCGCGGCGGCGGGGCCATCGGCACCGGCGAGTCGGTGGACATCGCCGGCTTCGGCGTGGTGGCGGAGAACCGCCGCAACACCGCCCGCACCCTGCGGCAGGCGCATCTGGTCTCCATCGGCTCGCTCCAGGTCGCCAACACGGTCACGGTGGTGACCGACCGGCGCAAGCTCGCCGAGACGGCGGGAGCCGGCGCCTGCCTCGGCGATTCCGGCGGGCCGATCCTGCGCGGCGGTCCGGGCGGCTACCAGATCGTCGGCGTGGTCAGCTGGTCGAGCGGCGCCATGCGCCAGGACAAGCGCGCCCGCACCGCCTGCGGAGGCTTCACGGCGGTGACCCCCACCGGCCAGCATGCCGGCTGGATCACGTCGCGCGCCGCCGAGATGGCGCAGCTCTCCCAGAGCGAAGCCCCCGCGAGCTTCCGCCGCTCCAACCGCTCGGACTGGATGGCGCGGCCGGGACGGCGGTAGGGCGCTGCAAGGGCCGCCCCCAGGCTGTTTCGACCGGGGGGCAGCGAGACTCACGCGAACTTCAGCAGCTTGATCGCGTCGAAATCCTGCACGCCGCCGCCGACGCGCTTGGTCGTGTAGAACAGCACGTAGGGCTTGGCCGAGTAGGGATCGCGCAGGACGCGCAGGCCGGCGCGGTCCACCACGAGGTAGCCGCGCTTGAAGTCGCCAAAGGCGATGGACAGGCTGTTGGCCGCCACATCCGGCATCGCCTCGGCCTCGGCCACGGGGAAGCCGAGCAGGGTCGCGATCCTGTCGGCCGAGACCGGCGGCTGCCACAGGTAGTTTCCGTCGGCATCCTTCATCTTGCGGATCGTGCTCTGGACCTTGCGGTTCATCACGAAGCTGGCGTTCTATCGTTACCGAGGAAGAGAGACTCGTTTCCCGGGTAAGTGACTCACTTTACCCGATAGAAGCGGCTCGATTAGCTCTGTGGGCCAATGGCATGTGCTCGGGCCCTTTAAGGGGATCACGATCAGCATGGCGCTGAACCCGGCGATCAATATCACCAACATCACTGCTCTGCCGCGCAAATGGCAGATAATAACCGTACCTAATGATAGCCGACCCAATGATCCGTTTTCGAACACCAAAGTTCCGCGCAGTATCAACCTAAAGTAATGCATGGTCGCCCGTCATCTCTGGGGGGTGACCATGCATCGTATGAAGCAACGGACCCCTCAGCATGGCTCGGCCTCTTTAATGGGGCAGATTGCAAAGAGGTCGTCGTCGTTTGCCGCCGCTTCTCGAAGCGTTGGGACAGCTGTGTCGCCTGCCATGCCCGAAGCGCATCCCCATGGAAGTGGCAGTGATACTCGTGAGAACTTGACCAGCTTCGGGACATGCCTGTCTTACAGGCTCACAGCCCGGGGCCGTAGGGCATTTCCGATCACGCTGACTGAGGAGAGCGACATCGCCGCCGCCGCGATGATTGGGGACAGCAGCAGGCCGAAGGTCGGGTAGAGCACCCCGGCGGCGATGGGTATCCCGGCCGCGTTGTAGGCGAAGGCGAAGAACAGGTTCTGCCGGATGTTGCCCATGACAGCGCGCGACAATCGGCGAGCCCGCACGATGCCCGTCAGGTCTCCCTTGAGCAGCGTGATGCCGGCGCTCTCGATGGCGACGTCGGTGCCGGTGCCCATCGCGATGCCGACATCCGCCGAGGCCAGCGCGGGGGCGTCGTTGACCCCGTCACCTGCCATGGCGACGACCTGGCCCGCAGCCTTGTGGCGCTCGACCACCGCAGCCTTCCGGTCGGGTAGCACGTCGGCCTCGACCTCCTCGATCCCGAGCTGCCGGGCGACGGCCTCGGCGGTGGTGCGGTTGTCCCCGGTCAGCATGACGACGCGAATGCCCTCAGCCTTCAAGCCGGCCAGGGCCTCCGCGGTCGTGGCCTTCACCGGGTCCGCGATGGCGATTACGCCCGCCACCCGCCCATCGATGGCGGCATAGATCGCGGTGGCCCCGTCCCGGCGCAGCCCGTCCGCCACCGCGTCGAGGTCCGCTGTGGTGACGTTCTCCCCGGCGAGGAACTTCGCGTTACCGAGCAGGATGTGGCGGCCCTCGACCGTGCCGAGGGCGCCCTTGCCGGTGGGGGAGATGAACTCCGAGACCGCAGGAATCGTGAAGTTGCGTTTTTGAGCAGCCGCCACGATGGTGACCGCGAGGGGATGCTCACTCGACCGCTCTACGCCGGCCGATAGCCGCAAGATCTCCTCCTCCGAAAACCCGTCCGCAGGGACAATGCGGGTCACGGTCGGCTTGCCCTCGGTCAGGGTGCCGGTCTTATCCACGACCAGGGTCGTGACCTTTTCCATGCGCTCCAGTGCCTCGGCGCTCTTGATAAGGATGCCCATCCCTGCCCCGCTTCCGACGCCGACCATGATCGACATCGGGGTGGCCAGACCGAGGGCACAGGGACAGGCGATGATGAGCACCGAGACCGCCGCCACGAGCGCATAGGTGAACCTTGGCTCCGGTCCGAATGCCATCCAGGCCGCGAAGGCGAGGACCGCCACCCCGATAACGACGGGAACGAACCAGCCCGCTACCTTGTCGGCGAGGCGTTGGATCGGCGCGCGGCTGCGCTGGGCCTCGGTCACCATCTGGACGATGCGGGCCAGCATGGTGTCGCGGCCGACCTTGCGGGCCTCAATGATGAGGGCGCCGGACTGGTTGATGCTTCCGCCGACGACCGTCGCGCCGGCCTCCTTGGTGACCGGCATCGATTCCCCGGTGACGAGGGACTCGTCGACGGAGCTGCGGCCCTCGACCAGGACACCGTCGACCGGCACCTTCTCGCCGGGCCGCACGCGCAGGCGGTCGCCGACCGAGATGTCATCGAGCTCGACCTCGTCCTCCGTCCCATCTTCCCTAAGCCGGCGCGCGGTCTTCGGGGCCAGATCGAGGAGCGCACGCAGCGCCCCCCCGGTGCTCTCGCGAGCCCGAAGCTCCAGGACCTGCCCGAGGAGGACGAGGACCGTGATGACGGCGGCGGCCTCGAAGTACGTCGGGACGGCACCGGCATGGCCGCGCAGGGCCGCTGGAAACAGGCTTGGCAACAGTGTGGCCACCACGGAGTAGCCCCAGGCCACGCCCGTTCCGAGCGCCACCAGCGTGAACATGTTGAGCGAGCGCAGGACGAGGGATTGGTATCCGTGCACGACGAACGGCCAACCCGCCCAGAGCACCACCGGGGTGGCCAGTGCGAACTGGATCCAGTTGGAGTTCCGCTGCCCGATCCACTCCATCAGGCCCGTGAGATGCCCGCCCATCTCGATGACGAAGACCGGTAGCGTCAGGACCAGCGCGACCCAGAACCGCCGGGTCATGTCGACCAGCTCCTCGTTCGGACCGTCGTCCAGGCTCATGGTCGCCGGCTCCAGGGCCATGCCGCAGATCGGACAGGCGCCGGGACCGACTTGATGGACCTCGGGGTGCATCGGACAGGTGTAGTCCGTGCCCGGGGGCATCGGGACCGCCTTCGCCTCTGCCTTGACAGGGTGGAGATAGCGCTGCGGATCGGCCTCGAACTTCGTGCGGCAGCCATTCGAGCAAAAGTCGTACGAATGTCCGTCATGCACCGTCCTGTGCATGGCGGTTCCCGGGTCCACCGCCATGCCACAGACCGGGTCCCTGACCGGGCTGGAGCCATCGTTCACCTCTGGACGCAGACCAGCATGCACGTGGCCTGCATGCGCATCATGCTCGGCGTGAAGCAGGGTCATCTGAGTGATTTTCCGCATGCCTCCCCCGAGGATCAACGACCTTTGGGTTCGGCGGCCTTGAGGCTGAGGATGTAGTCGATGACCGCATCCATCTCGTCCCGGTCCAGCCTCACGCTCGGCATGCTCGGGTGTTGGCTCCGGAGGAAGACGTTGAGCGCCATACCCGTGGTCGACGGCATGGCGGCCACCGCCGTGAAACTCGGGCCGGCGAAGATGCGTGTCCCGGCGCCCTTGCCGATAGCATGGCACTGGCTGCATTGCTGGGTGGCCAGTGTCCAACCCCGAATGCGGTGGTTCTCGACGGGGCCGGCCAGTGCCTGCTGGGCGATGGCAACGGACAGGACGGTGGCGAAACCCAAACCCCATCCGTGGGTCAGCGTCCCGGTCATGCCGTTGTCCTTATGTCGATGGTACCGGAGCGGCGCGTCATCGCGCATTGACCGCGGCGATGATGCAGCCGGGGTCGACCAGGTCGCCTGCGGGCGCCATGATCGACACGTGGCCCTCCGCGGAGGAGACGATGTCGTGCAGCGACTCCCCGATCCGGACAGCCGCCACGGCCTCGCCCTCCCGTACCCTGGCCCCGTCCTCGACGAGCCAGCGTTCCAGCATGCCCGTGGACCAGAGTGCTTCCGAGACGCGAATATCCGGCATGGTTTCCTGACTTTCGGGCACCCCGGCATCGGGCACTCGAAGGCACTTGAGCCCAAATCGTCCAGGCGCGCCTTGATCTGGATCACAGCCGCCCGGCCGGTTCGACGAAAGCCCGACGAGGCAGCCGCCGCATCTACTTGACGCAGGTCAAGGATCTCGGTCGCAGCCGGTGCGATGGCTGGCCCGTATCCCCCAGCGGAAGCGCGGCATGCTCATCGCCATGACGGCCAGCGTCATCCTCGTCGTCACCACGATCCTGGTGCTCTACGAGACCCTGCGCCTGACCTCGGAGCATATCGTAGAGCTGCCGGTTCCACCCCGGGTCCGCATCCTGGGCGTGGTGCTGATGACCTTCGTCGGGCACACGGTCGCGGTGTGGATCTACGCTGGCGCCGACTGGCTCCTGGTGCTCTGGATCGGGGAAGACGCCTTCGCGGGAACGCCCGTCAAGACCTTCCTGGACTGCCTCTATTTCTCGGTCGTCACCTACACGTCGCTGGGCTTCGGCGACTAGGTCCCGACATCCCACACCCGCATGATCGCCGGCGTGGAGGCCCTCAACGGACTCCTGCTGATCGGTTGGTCGGCCTCGTTCACCTACCTGGCGATGGAACGGTACTGGCCGCTTCACGGAGGAAAACCTACGCGGCGAGAGACCTCCATCGTTACGGCTAACAAGGGCGAGGTTGCGAGGGCACGCTTATTCACACGGATGCCGAAGCAATCGCGCGGCCGAGGTGATCCCGGCCGTCCTTGATCCAGCGCAAAGCGCCGGGCGACGGATAGGGGCAGCGTGCCCGGGACCGATCCGGGAGCGTCCCTGGACGCCCGGAGAGCCCGATGCCTTCCCTGACCTTGCCGAGCGCGGTGGACCTCGCACGCACCCAGTTCGCCCTGACCATCGTCTGGCACTTCCTGTTCCCGGCCTTCACCATCGGCCTGGCGAGTTTCCTCGCCGTCCTGGAAGGACGCTGGCTGCTCACCGGCAGGGCCGTCTACCTCGACACCTACCGCTATTGGCTCAAGGTTTTCGCGGTGGCCTTCGCCATGGGCGTCGTGTCGGGACTGGTGATGTCCTACCAGTTCGGCACCAACTGGTCGGTCTTCGCGGATCGCACGGGACCGATCCTGGGGCCGCTCCTCGGCTACGAGGTGCTCACCGCCTTCTTCCTGGAGGCGGGCTTCCTCGGCGTCATGCTCTTCGGGCTGGAGCGCGTCGGCCCGCGCCTGCACTTCACGGCGACCTGCCTCGTCGCCGTCGGCACCTTGATGTCGGCTTTCTGGATTCTCTCAGCTAACTCCTGGATGCACACCCTCACCGGCCACACGATGGGAGCGGACGGTCGGTTCGCCCCCGCCGACTGGTGGGCCATCGTCTTCAATCCGTCCTTTCCCTACCGGTTCGCCCATACGGTGACCGGCGCCTACCTGACGACTGCAATGATCGTGGGTGCGGTCGGTGCCTTGCACCTCCTGCGCGACGGCAAGAACTCCCGCGCCCGGGTGATGTTCTCCATGGCCATGTGGATGGCCGCCATCGTCGCCCCAGCGCAGCTGGTCATCGGCGACCTGCACGGCGCCAACACCTACGAGCACCAGCCCGCCAAGGTCGCGGCGATGGAGGGGCATTTCGAGACCCAAAGTCGGGCCCCCGCCCTGGTGTTCGGATGGCCCGACGACGAGGCCGGGGAGACGCGTGGCGCCCTCGGCATCCCGGGACTGGCCAGCCTCTACCTCACGCATGACCTGAACGGCACCGTGAAGGGGCTCAAGGACATGCCCCGCTCGACCTGGCCGACCAACCTCCCGCTGGTGTTCTGGTCGTTTCGGATCATGGTCGGGCTCGGCATGCTCATGATCGCCCTCGGCCTCGCCTCCCTTTGGCTGCGGTGGAAGGGCCGGCTCTACGACGCCACCTGGTTCCAGCGCTTCGCGGTCGCCATGGGACCGTCCGGCCTCATCGCCGTCACCGCCGGCTGGACCGTCACCGAGACCGGCCGACAGCCCTTCACGGTCTACGGCCTGCTGCGCACCGCCGACAGCGTCTCGCCGGTCGCCGCCCCTGCAGTCGCGGCTTCGCTCGCCGCCTTCGCGGTGGTCTACCTCGTCGTGTTCGGGGCGGGCATCTGGTACCTGCTCTACCTCTTCAACCAGACCCCGCACGTCCATGAATCGGGACCGCCAACCGGCGTGCCGGTCCGCACCGCCGGCATTACCCCGGCGCCGGCGCTCGACACGCCGCACCACGGCGCCAGCCGTCCCGCCTTCCAGCCCGCGGAGTAGTCCCCATGGACATCGATCTCACCCTCGTCTGGGCCCTCCTCATCGCCACCGCCGTCTTCCTCTACGTCGTCATGGACGGCTTCGACCTCGGGATCGGCATCCTGTTCCCGGCCATCCGCGATAAGGCCGACCGGGACGTGATGGTGAACACCGTCGCCCCGGTCTGGGACGGCAACGAGACCTGGCTCATCCTCGGCGGCGGCGGCCTGTTCGCGGTGTTCCCCCTGACCTACGCCACGTTGCTGCCGGCCCTCTACATCCCGCTCACCCTGATGCTGCTCGCCCTGGTGTTCCGCGGCGTCGCGTTCGAGATGCGTTTCCGGACTGCGACCCAATTGTCCCAGACGGCCTGGGACAGCGCCTTCTCAGCTGGAAGTTTCGTCGCCGCCTTCTGCCAGGGGATCTGCCTTGGTGCCCTAGTGCAGGGGGTCAGGGTCGAGGGGCGGTCCTATGCCGGTGGATGGTGGGATTGGCTGTCGCCGTTCTCCATCCTCACCGGCCTCGCCCTGGTGGCGGGCTACGGGCTGCTGGGAACCTGCTGGCTGATCTGGAAGACCGAGGGCGAACTCCAGCTTCGGGCCTACCGCCTCGCGCGGGGATTCGGGGTGGCGACCCTCGTCGCCATCGCCGTCGTGTCTCTGGCGATGCCGCTTCTGAGCCCCGCCTTCCGGGGTCGTTGGCTGACCTGGCCGGCCATGGCTTTCGTCACCCCGGTCCCGGTCTTGGTCGGCCTTCTCGGCTGGCGCCTGCGCAACGCGCTCGACCGGCGCGAGGAGGTCATGCCCTTCCTCTGCGGGCTCGGCCTGTTCCTGCTGTCCTATGTCGGACTCGGCATCAGCCTGTTCCCGATGATCGTGCCGCCCTCAGTGACGATCTGGGATGCCGCCACTCACCCGAGCAGCCAACGCTTCCTCCTCGTTGGGACGGTCGTGCTGCTGCCGATGATCCTCGGCTACACGGCCTACGTCTACTGGCTGTTCCGCGGCAAGGTCACCGCCGGCGCGCCGGGCTACCATTGAGGACAGCGCCATAACCATTCCGATCCCGATCCGTCGCCTCGTCTGGTTCGTAACGCTATGGGGCGGCGGCATCGCCTTCCTTACGGCTGTCGCCCTGCCGCTGCGCTGGCTGCTCAAGGTCGTCTGACCGACATCGCGTGGTCGGGGACCTTTGCGCCGACCATCGAGGCCTCGATGGCGCGGGAAGCGAACCAGCGGTGGATGCTGTCCCCCCGAAGCGTCCAAGATCGGTAGTGACCGATTGTATGAACCATTCTCACCCACGCCTTTCAGGCTCGCATCAAGATACGGTTCTGACGTATATCAAGGTGGTGGGCGATGAAGCGGCCGAACGGCACTTGAGCCTTGCTACGACGCCGACGCGCGAACGTCTCATAGACACGTTCCAGGGCAAGAACCCGTTCAGCGGGTGTGGAGCAAGACGCCTCAAGAGCGTTGATCGCAGTCTCAACCCTCGAAATTACTGTGGTGTCGGTGATCTCAGACGCGGCATCGATCTCGCGGACGCAGATGCAGACTGGTGTCATTTGCACGGTATCGCACATATCTACGGCATCGCGGAAGGTATGCGCTCGAAAGCAGCTTCGGCAGCGGGGTACCAAGCGTCAGATTTCCTCCACTAGGGAGGGCGGAAGGGGTCGAACGGCGGGCCCTCGATCAGGCCGTCAGGCCGTCAGGCCGGCGACCGGGACTGGTCCGGGCGACGGATATCGGGCATGCGGGCCTCGGCGATGAAGACGACGCCGTCGGGCCGGTAGTCGATCTCCGCCCGGCCCTGGAGTTCGTCGGCCAAGGCCCGCTCGATCATGCGCGAGCCGAAGCCGCGCCGGGTCGGCGGGCACACCGGCGGCCCCTCGGACTCCCGCCAGGTCAGGCGCAGCGTCTCGGGCCGCAAGCCGTCGATGATGTCCCAATCGAGCAGGATGCGACCGACCTCGCTGGTCAGCGCGCCGTACTTCACGGCGTTTGTCGCGAGTTCATGGAAGGCCATGGAAAAGGCCAGGGCGAGCCTCGGGGTCAGCATCACCTCCGGCCCGCGGATCGTGATGCGGCGGTCGCCCTCGGTCCGGAATGGCGCCAGGGCTGTCGCCGCCACGGCGGCCAGCGTCGCGCCATCCCAACTCTCGCGCGTGAGCACGTCGGTCGCCGCGGCCAGGGAATGGATGCGGCCCTGGATGACGTCGCGGGTCTCCTGCGGCGACATGTTCGCCCGCAGGGTCTGGGCGACGATGGACTGGACGGTCGCCAAGGTGTTCTTGACGCGGTGGTTGAGCTCGTTGGCGAGCAGCGCGCGATGCGCTTCCGCATGCTTGCGCTCGGTGACGTCGAGGGCGATGCCGGCCAGCCGCGATGGCGCCCCGTCGGCCCCGTAGAACGGCTGCCCGCGGATCTTGAGCCACCGCACCTCGCCGGTTGGCTTCACGATCCGGTACTCGACATCGTAGTCGCCGTGCCCAGCGATGCACTCCGCGACGGCCACGTCCCGCCGGGCACGGTCGTCCGGGTGGATGAGGGTCTCGTACTCGGCTCGGCTCAGCGGGTCCCCGGGATCTCGACCGAGGGCGAGCTTGAAGGTCTCCGACGCGACGAAGCGCATGTCGGCGAGGTCCAGGCTCCACGAACCGAGCCGCCCGGCCTGGAGTACGAACCGCAGGCGCTCCTCGCTCCGGGACAGGTCACGGGTCCGACGCTCGACCTCGCGCTCCAACGCCTCGCGGTCTGTCTCCAGACGGGTCAGGCGGGCTTTCTCGGAGGTGACGTCAACCTGGGAGGCGACGAAGTAGGTCAGCGCATCGCCTTCGAACACCGGGGACAGATAGATCCGGTTCCAGAACAGGCTTCCGTCCTTGCGGCGGTTGAGGAGTTGGGCCTCGACCGGGACGCGCCCTTCGATGGCCTCGCGCAGGCGTCCGATCTCGACGGGGTCCGTATCCGCCTCTTGGAGGAATCGGCAGTTGCGCCCGAGGATCTCGTCGCGCCCGTAGCCGGTCAGGGTGCAGAAGGCATCGTTGGCGAAGACGATGGGGTTGTCGTCCTGCAGCGGGTCGGTGATCACCATCGCCATCTGTGACGCGCGCACCACCGCGGCGAACGGGTCGGTGCCATCGACAGTCCGGGCTATCTCCCTGACGATCCGGTCGTGCTCCCGATGCACCCCAAGCCCTTGGATGCCGAGCGATGTCTCGATGGCATGCGCGCAGGATGCCTCGTACTCGCACGTCGCCGGCGGTCCCCTCGCCAGGGCAACGCCGGGGGGCGGGATCTTCGTATCGGCGGTCATCCGATCTCCGGCGGTGAACCGGACGGGACGCCGAGCGGCTCGTTGGACGGAGGCATCTCCTCCGGGCCGTAGTCGGGCACACCACGCGGCTCGGGCAGCGGGCTGTGGTCGGGCTGCGGGGGATGGGCCGGCGACTGGTCGGGAAACGTCGGGTTCGGCCGGTCTGGGAAATTCGGGTTCGCCATGAGGATTCCTCGTCTCTGGTGGCAGGGAAACCGACGCGCGCAAGCGTCAGCCCATGAAATGCCAGGCCGCCTCGGACCTCGTCCGCTCGTCGGAGACGACGCCATCGGGGCGAAGCCCGACCTCGTCGATCCGGGCCTTCTCGGAGTGGTCGAGGGCGAGGTCCCGCTCCTTCGCGGCTGCGGCGTGCTCGCCTTTTTCGAGATGCCTGGCCGAATGCCGGTAGTGGGCCGCGGCCCGGTCATGCTGGTGCGCGGCTTCCTCGCAGGCGCGGGACATCTTGCTCATTGCCATCGTCGTTCTCCCTTGAGGTGGCGTTTGGAAGCCGCGTCCGGCCGTCGTCAGCCGCGAACCTGGCTCTGAGCCATGTCGCGGTCCCAGGTGGTCCTGGCGGCCTCGCGGGCGGCACGGGCGGCGTTCGCGGTGGCCGTTGCCGCCCGAACGATGGATGCCCGCGCCGCGGATGCCGCCCGACGCATCGCCGCCATGTTGGAACTGATCGAGGCCGCCATGGCATCCTTCGACTTCCGCACCGCCGCCTGCGTCGCCTCGACCGACTTCCGCGCGGAATCGGCGGCCTTGTGCATCGAGGCGTTCGCCGACACCCCCGCCGCCCTGTTGGCCTCCGCGATCTTGGTCTTGGCACGCGTAGCCGCGTCCGCCGCCTCGGTGACGAGCTTCCCGATCATGTCGGCGGATTGCTTCGGGGCGTCCCTCACCGCCGCCTTCGAGGCCTGCAGCGCGAGCCGGGCCGCCTCGCGGGCCGCATCGGCTGCCTCGTTCGCCTCGCGGCCGGCCTCGCGCATCGTCGCCGCGGCATCCGCGGGGGGGGGCATTGGCGCCCGCGCCTGGACCGTGGTCATCATCGCAAGGGCGAGGAAGGTCGCCGTGAGTGTCGTCATCTTACACATGGTGAAAATCCAATCTTGGGTCCGGGGGATGGGGGCAGCAATCGTCGGCCGGCCGATACGCGGGCTCAGTCCGTCCGCGGGGTCCTGGCGGCGGCGCTCCAATAAGCGTCCGCCTTCGCCGTCTGCCGGGCGAACGGCTCCGCCCTCACGAACCTGCCCTCGACGATGCGGGGGGCCTGGTCCATGGCGTCCTTGGTCGTGTCGAGGACGAGGATATTCAGGTTCGGCGAGACCTTGAACTGGTCCCACGGCACCGCGACGTGGCGTTCGCCGAGACCGAAGACGCCACCGCGGGCGATGACGAGGTAGGCGATCTTGCCGCCCTCGGCCCCCATGACGATGTCGTCGACGCTGCCGAGCGCGACGTTGCCGGGGGTTCGCACCTCGCTCCCGAGCAGGTCGTCCGACCGGAAGGCGGCGACCCGCGTCATGACCGGCTGCGCTAGCGAAAGCTCCTGCTTGCGGAAGCCCAGCGCGTTCGCGACCCGGAGGTCACGGCCCTGCATGTCGGTCTTGTACGCCTCGTAGCTCGACCGGATCTGGACGAGCACGTCCTCGCACGGCTGCTGCCTGCCGTGGCGCGCCAGGATGTCGGCGGCCGAGAGGAGCACCCGGACCTCGTATCCGGGCCGGGCGTTCGCGTACCCCACCATCGCGGACGCGGCCCCCATGGCCATGCCGGCGTTCCCGGTCATGCCGCCGAACCAGTAGCCGCCGAGGGGATAGCCGTAGCCGTAGCCGGACCCGCCCAGCCAGTAGCCGTCCTTCTCCATCTGCGCGTCGAAGGCCTTGAGGTGGTCGAGGCAGACCTGGGCCGGCCTGGCCTCCGTCTCGGCCATGGGTCCAGCCTTCGGCTCCTCGGCGGCGCGGAGCGGGGCCATCAAGAAGAGCGTAAGGACCGCCCCGAGGGCGACGGATCTGGCTGGTCGTTGCATGGTCGTGTTCCGGGATGTCGGGCGATCAAAGACTGTTCGCCCCGTCCATTCCTCCCGGTTTGACCCGTCGGCCCCCTCAATGCTTTGTCCTGGATCAAGGCCGGTCCACGTTGGTCAGTGGAAGCGGGCCATCAGGTGCCGACGTCGCGTACCTCCTCGTCGTTCGCGCCGGGGGGCTGCAGCAGGTGTTCGAGCGCCTGGATACTCTCCGTGATGTGCGTGAGCACCGTCCGTATCCTCGGGGTGTCGCGGTTGTCCTTGTGGACCAGCAGGAGGACGTCGGCGCTGGGCGGTTCCGTCGGCACGTCCATCCGGACGAGCCGGGGTTCCTCGTCGCCGCGGAACCGGGCGAGGCAGGCCAGCCCCCCGCCGTTGGCGGCCGCCAGCACGGCGGCCTCGTGGCTGCTGGTCTGCAGGACGACGCGCGACCGTGAGGCCATCTCGGTCAGCCAGGCCGACTGCGTCATCTCCTGGCTGTCCTCCATCTGGGTGATCAGGTGATGGTCCGGGCAGCCGTCGTCGAAGTTCAGGTCGCCGCGCTCCTTGATGTAGTCCGACGTGGCGTAGAGGCCGAAGGCGATGCCGCCGATGCGCCGCACCACGAGGTCGTTCTGCTCGGGCTGCCGCATGCGGACCGAGATGTCCGCCTCGCGCATCGCCAGGCTGAGTTCCCGCGGGTTGGGAATGAGCTCGATCATGATGTCCGGGTGCCGGGAATGCAGGCCGGCAAAGCTCGGGGCGAGGAGGTGCGCGGCCATCGTCTCGGCACAAGTTACCCGAACCAGCCCCCGCAGGTGGCTGTCGCGGCCGGTGACGTCCCGCTCCAGCGCGAGGGCCTCGGTCTCCAGGCTCTCGGCCTTCCGCCGAACCTCCTCGCCTGCAAGCGTTGGCACGTAGCCTTCCGGGGTGCGGTTGAGCAGGCGCACGGCAAGCGTCGCCTCCAACGAGTTGAGGCGCCGCCCGACGGTCGATTGGGAGACGTGGAGCACCTTGGCGGCCGCCGAGAGGCTGCCGTGTCGCGATAAGGCCAGGAAAAATCTCAGATCATCCCAGTCCAGCATCCGGCATACCTCGTCAATTCCGCAGTCCTCGTCGTCATATTTGGTTGCCGCCGGGAACGCCGAAGAGCCTAAACTAGAAATCGTGCATCACCTATTCGGGAAATTACGCCGGATAATTAGGGCGGATAATCTCGCCAGCAAAACAAACGACGGAAATATTCATGGTCAAGCCACCACCGACTCCCGATATCCCACCGTCCCTGGGGGGCAAACGCGCGCTCGATTTCGTCGTCGCGCAGGCCAAGGCCGACCCGAGCGCCGTGCGCACCCTGCGCTGCCGCACGGTGGCGCAGGGTCGGCTGAGCCAGCTCAACTACATCCGGGACCTGCCGCCGCAGCCGGTGATGGAGGACGAGCCCGAGGGCATCCTCGGCGAGGCGGCGGCGCCCAACGCCTCCGAGGCCCTGCTCGCCGCCCTGGGGTCGTGCCTCTCCATCGGCATCCACGCCAATGCCCTGGCCCGGGGCATCCCGATCCGCTCTCTGGAGCTCAGCGTCGAGGCCGACATCAACATGACCTCCGTATGGGGCGCCGGCGACCTCCATCCGAAGACCATCGGGTTCGAGAGCATCCGCGTCGCGGTGTCCATCGACGCCGATGCGTCCCGGAAGGTGCTGGCGGCGATGATCAAGCACACGGTCCTGTGGTCGCCGGTGGCGAACACCCTTCACAACCCGGTCCATCTGGACGTGGGCCTGACCCCTGCGACACCTGCCGTCCCCGCTGCGGCGTAAACCGGAGGAAAGACTTGCGCGATTTCGCGTCCCTGGTCCTCAATTCTGAAACAGTGCTTTAAGGTCGCTGCCGCGTTACCCCCGTAGATGAAGCCTGGACTGCAAATACTCAGGATAGGGTCTGGATGTTCGAAGCCGATGCCTTTTCCGTACTGGCCAGAGCGGTCGTCGGCGCCGGCGGGCGAACGGCGGATGGCCAAGCATGGGACGATGCCACGGTCGGCCTGGCGGCGGGTGTCCTGCAACGCGCCTTCCGGCTCGACGTGGATGCACGGGACGCCTTCCTTGAACTCGCCCGCAGGGAGGAACGGCTCCTGGCGACTGAACGCTGGCGGGGTTGCCGCGGCGACGCGTGATGCCATGAGGCGGTGATTGACAGGCCCACCGTGAGAGGCCGTCCCCAAGCGGAAGGACAGATTCCATGTCGATCCATTCCCTACCCATCGTTTCGACGGCCAGGCCACCCGTACCGGTCATGCCGTCCTTCGTGGGGGACGGTTTCAACCGGGTCCGTCTCGTCAGCCTGTCGACCGCCCTGCCGTTGGCGGAGCGCGACACGCTGGAACCCCTGAGCCGGCGGGTGTCGCTCGACCAGAAGGAGACGCTGTTCAGCCAGGACGAGCCCGCCTGCTCGGTCTTCATCGTCACGTCCGGCGCGTTGCGCCTCTATCGCATCCTGCCCGACGGACGCAGGCAGGTCACCGGCTTCGCCTTCCCGGGGGATTTCCTGGGGCTGTCGATGCTCGACCGTTTCGCGGTGTCGGCGGACGCCCTCGGCCCTGTCACCGCCTGCCGGTTCGAGCGGCTGGCGTTCAGAAACCTGGTCTTCGGACAGCCGGGCCTGATGATGCACCTGCACGAGATCACCGGACAGGAACTGTCGCGGGCCAAGGACATGATGATGCTGCTCGGGCGGCGCACCGCGGATGAGAGGATCGCCTCCTTCCTGACCGGGTTGCAGGACCGCTACGTCCGGATCGGCCGGTCCTCGGTCACCCTCGAACTGCCCATGGGCCGCCTCGACATCGCCGACCATCTCGGCCTGACCATCGAGACGGTGAGCCGGACCCTGTCGCGCCTCGACCGGGATGGCTGCATCCTGATCGTGCCGGGCGGGGTCCGCCTTATCGACCAAGCCCGCCTCGACCGGATGTCGGCCCACTGAGGTTCGGGGCTGCAGGGTACCGGTACACCTCCCGGCCCCGGTCCATGATGGCGACCGCCACAGCGACGGCGCCCCCGGTCACCCTTGCCGCGCCGGACCAAGCCCGCGCTTCCTGCCGTGCCGGCCGCAGCGCGGAGGAATCGAGGAAGTAGGCAGGCTCACCGGCCCGCCGCTTGGGGTCCGGCCCGCCGTACAGAAGCTGCGTCGAGAACGTCACGACAGAACCCCTCAACGCGACGGCGGACGGACGGGCGCCTGATGTCCCGCCACCGGGATTTCTCGCCGTATCCGCCGCGTCCCTTCATGCTCCCCGTCGCGGCCGGCTCCTGTGGCCTGATCTCGCTCGGCACGACATCCCGGGACAGTGGCATGTTCGGTCCGTTGGAACGGGCCTGGCGGCCGAGGTCGGAGGCCGCGTGGGCGGTCATCGCGGCCCCGAAGGTCCCGAGCACCGCGAGCGTCGTCATCAGTCGTGTCATCCGGATCTTCCCTTCGCAGGCGAGGCGAACGACCGGGCCTCGATACGCATGGGCCAGGTTCGAGGTGGAGCATGCCCCGCGTCTAAGAGCGCCTAACAGAA